>JAAEUI010000430.1 GCA_024227475.1 Paracoccaceae bacterium
GCTGGTTGCCCGACAGGAAGAAGGCAAGCACAAATTCATCAAAACTGACGGTGAATGAGACAAGCAGGCTGGAAACAATGCCCGGCGCGACAATCGGCAGCGTCACCCGCCGGAAGGTCTCTACAGCACCGGACCCAAGATCAAAGGCGGCTTCTTCCAGAGAGACATCGAAATCATCGAACGCCGATTTCATGATCGACACCGAAAATGGCAACGCCAGAAACGTATGCCCCAGCACAATCGCGGTGAGGGAAGGTTTGAGCCCCATTGATATGAAAAGAACCAGCATGGAAGAAGCAACGATGATGCCCGGCACCACCAGTGGCAGCATCACCAGCCCTTCTGACGCCTGCTTACCGGGAAATCGAAAGCGCACGTAGGCACGGGCCGCGAACAGGCCCATTGAGGTCGCCGCGAATGCCGAAACCACCCCAACCAGCAAACTGTTCACCAGCGCCTGGATAAGCGTATCCTGCGCCCCGAGCTGGCGATACCACTCCAGCGTCCAGCCCTTGATCGGAAATGCCACTATGGTGCCGTCGTTGAAGGAAAACAGCGGCAGCAGGAATACCGGCAGGTAAAGAAACACCAGATAGAGGATGGTATAGGCGCGCAGGCCGGAAATGCGTTTCATCTGATGCGCCTCCCCATGCCGGACGCGCCCAGAACAAAGACGATGGCAACAAACCCGACCGACAACATGGCCAGAAGTGAAAGCGTCGCCCCTAGAGGCCAGTTGTTGGCAGCGCCAAACTGGACCTGAATGAGGTTGGCAATCATCTTGCCATCCGAACCGCCAACCAACGACGGCGTTACATAATCACCGACAGTCGGAATAAAGATGATCAGGCAGGCCGCAATGATGCCGGGGATCGTCAACGGCAGGGTCACCCGCAGGAACCTCTGGGCCGCACCATTTCCAAGGTCAGTGGCTGCCTCGAGCAGGCTGGGATCAATTTTCTGAAGCGACACAAAGATTGGCAGTATCGCAAACGGCGCCCAGGCATGGGCCAGCGTCAGCACCACGGCAAATTCGTTGTACAGCAGAAACGTGAGCGGTTCTTCGATCAACCCGAGGCCCAGAAGAGCCGAGTTTAGAACGCCGTTGAACCCTAGGATCAGTTTCCAGGCGAAAACCCGCAGCAGATAGCTCGACCAGAACGGAATGGTAATAAGGAGCAGCCAGAGTGTCTTTTTCTCCGTTTTCATCGCGATGAAATATGCAATCGGATAGGCCAGAGCGACCGTAACCAGCGTGACCGCCGCAGCAATCAGGATCGAACGGATCATCAGGTACTTTACCAGCGGGTCGGTGAGCGCCTCGCGGTAATTGGCCAGTGTCGGCGTACGGTCAACCGAGACATAGGTCTGGGTCCAGAGCGAATATGCAACGAGAATGATCAGTGGGGCGGCCACGAGGAACCCCACATACAGCGTCGCGGGCGCACTAAGCGCAACACCTCTCGCAGCTTCGCTTCTGAACTTGATCACGGAGCCCTCTTTGGTCAGCCGAATGTTGATTGCACTAATGGACGATCGTCCATTTATCATTGCGCAAGAGAGCCTGTTGTGTCAATCTTCATCATCCACGCTGCATTTAGCCACCAGCCTTGAAGGCCAGAACATTGAAAACAAAAGTTAAATCAAAAACTCGCCCAAACAGGGATCGTTCCCAGAGCCGCGATCCTGAGCGAAACAAGGGGCGTTTGATCGAGGCAACGCTCGAATCAATCGCTCTGGATGGGATCACCGAGACGACTGTGAGCAAGATCATCGAACGGGCCGGGCTTTCGCGCGGAATGATCCATCTGCACTATGGCGGAAAGGACAATCTCCTGGTGGCCGCAGCAGAGGCATTCAGCGAGGTTTACTATAAGGAAATGGAACTGCAGATCTCGGGCAGATCCGGCAGACCTGCTGAAATGATCATGGCGGTTGTCCGCGCCGATCTGAGTATTGAAATCCTCAATGAACGTTCTGCCGCGATCTGGCATGCTTTCCGCGGCGTTGCTCGAACCAATGCCGCAATCGCCCGTTTCAGCGACACCCGCGACAAGCGGCTCCGCACCATGATTTGCGATGCGTTCAGCGAGCTTCTGAAGCTGCAAAATCCTGCGGGTAACGCAACGACTGCCAACGAAGTAACCCTGGGCACGCTGGCGTTGCTGGAAGGTATGTGGACGGACTTTCTGACCCATCCTAACGCCTTTTCGCGCGATACAGCCGTGCGCATCGTGGCTCGGTTTCTTGACGGTTTGTTTCCGGGCGAATTCAAGGAATACGCCGGCGGTTAGAACGCTATGCCCTTAATTTGAAACAGATTATGGGCAAAGCGCCGGTCCAAGCCTTTGATGTTGCTGCGTTATGAGGTTCAATCTGGATCAAATTCATAGTCTCTCAGCGTTTGCGGTTTCATCTGGATTGAGAACCCCGGAGCAAGAGGAGCCTGATACGCCCCGTTTTCCACCACGCACGGGTCGACGAAATGCTCATGCAAGTGATCGACAAACTCGATCCGTTTGCTGTCCTTTTCACCGGTAATCGCTACGTAGTCGATCATTGAAAGATGCTGAACATATTCGCACAGCCCAACACCGCCCGCGTGAGGCCAGACAGGCAGGCCATATTTGGCCGCCATCAGTTGCACCGCGAGCACCTCGTTCAAACCACCAAGGCGGCAGCTGTCAATCTGAACAAAATCAATCGCGCCATTGGCGATGAATTGTTTGAACAGAATGCGGTTCTGGCACATTTCGCCAGTGGCGACTTTGATGGGCGCCACGCCTTCGCGGATTTTGCGGTGACCCAAGACATCATCGGGGCTTGTCGGTTCTTCGATGAAGAGCGGACGTGCAAAAGCCAGCTCTCGAACCCAGTCAATCGCCTGATCCACCTCCCAAACCTGATTGGCATCGATCATAATATTCATGTCTTCGCCCAGTTCCTCGCGAGCAATCGTCAGCCGACGAATGTCATCCTGAAGGTTCTTACCGACCTTGAATTTGGTGTGTGTGAAGCCTGCATCGCGAGCTTCCCGGCATAAACGCCTCAACTTGTCGTCGGGGTATCCAAGCCAGCCCGCAGATGTGGTGTAGCAGGGATAGCCCTCGTTCTTCAGTTTATTGATCCGTTCAGTCCTGCCAGGTGAGGCGGCGTGCAGGATATCGAGCGCTTCTTCCTCGGTTAATACATCGCTCATGTAGCGGAAATCGACCAGTCTCACGATTTCCTCGGGCGACATTTCCCCCACCAGCAGCCAAACCGGTTTGCCTGCTTCCTTGGCCAGCAGATCCCACATCGCATTTACAACCGCCCCGGTTGCCAGGTGAATCGCGCCCTTATCGGGGCCAATCCAGCGCAACTGGCTGTCGCCAGTGATGTGACGCCAGAATCGGCCCATGTCCGCGCGCACCCAGTCCAGATCCACCCCGATCAGCAGGTGCTGCATCGCGTTGATAGCTGCGACGCAGATTTCATTACCGCGCCCGATTGTGAAGGTCAGGCCGTGGCCTTCGTGGTTGCCGTTGGTTTCCAACACGACATAAGCCGCCGAGTAGTCCGGATCCGGGTTCATTGCATCCGAGCCATCCAGCGCCTGTGACGTTGGGAACCGTAAGTCGCGGGTGCTAATGCCGGTGATCCGCACCATCAGCCGGCCGCCACTATTTGGTTTTGGACCCCCAGTCCTTCAATACCCAGTTCCATTGTGTCGCCGGGCTTCAGATAAGTTTCCGGAGATTGGCCCATGCCAACACCGGGTGGGGTGCCGGTCGAAATGATGTCACCTGGCTGCAAACTCATAAAATGCGACAGATGCGAGATCACCGTGGCCACGTCAAAGTGCATCGTTCTGGTGGAGCCATCCTGATAGCGGTGGCCGTTGACTTCCAAATACATCGGAAGGTTCTGCGGATCAGAGACCTCGTCGCGCGTCACCAACCACGGGCCGATGGGGCCGAATGTGTCACAAGATTTACCCTTCACCCACTGGCCGGACCGATGAAGCTGAAAGTCGCGTTCGCTGAGGTCATTGACCACGCAATACCCGGCGACATGTTCCAGAGCGTCGCTGACCGAAACGTATTTGGCGTGCTTGCCGATGACGACGCCCAATTCGACTTCCCAGTCGGATTTGACCGAGCCGCGTGGAATCTCAACGGTATCATTCGGTCCGCAAATCGCTGAAGTCGCCTTGAAGAATATTACCGGTTCTTCCGGCAGCGCCATACCGCTTTCGGCGGCGTGGTCGGCGTAGTTCAGACCGATGCAGATGAACTTGCCAACCTGCCCGATACAGGGGCCAAGGCGCGGGTTGCCCTCTGCCAGCGGCAGGCTTGCCGGATCAATCGCGCGGATCCGGTCCAGTTCAGCGTCATTCAGCGCCGACCCGGCAAGGTCGGCAACCACACCTGACAAATCACGAATGTTGCCATTAACATCCAGAAGGCCCGGTTTTTCGGCACCGGATGGCCCATAACGCAAGAGTTTCATTTCTCTTATCTCCTTAGTTCAAACGGACCAACCGCCGTCGATGGCGTGGGTCTGTCCGGTTGTAAAAGCGCTGTCATCACTGGCAAGATAAAGTGCCAGTGCGCCGATTTCCTCGGGCGCGCCGATGCGACCCATTGGCTGACGGGCAATAAAATCCTTCAACGCCCGTTCATAGTTACCGGTGGCCCGAAGCCGCCCGTGCATCGAAGGGCTGTCAACGGTGCCGGGGCAGATTGCGTTGCAACGTATGCCACGCGTCACGTAATCGGCAGCGACGGACTTGGTCATCCCAATAACCGCGGCCTTGGAGGCACAATAGGCGAACCGGTTGGGAACACCCTTAATCGACGAAGCAACGGACGACATGTTGATAATGGATCCACCACCCTGTTCTAACATCGCCGGCAAGGTCAGCCTGATAAGCCGGTACGTCGCTTTGACGTTCAGGTCAAAACTGAAGTCCCAATCCTTTTCCTCACACTCCAGAATGGTGCCGTTGGCAACGTATCCGGCGCAGTTGAACAGTACATCGAGAGCCCCTACTTTGGCGATTGCCTCCTTGACCGCTTCACCGTCTGTTACGTCCAGCTTCAGCGCGGTTATTCCCTCAATTGTATTGAGTTCAGCAAGTGCCTCCTGGTTAATGTCGCTGGCAGTCACCTGAGCTCCCTCAGCAGCAAACAACTCGGCGGTAGAGCGACCAATCCCTTGGCCCGCTGCGGTAATCAGTATTTTTTTTCCGGCCAGTCGGCCCTGTGCTTGTGTCATGTTCTCAGTCCGTGTGAAAAACTTGTTGCATCATCGCCCATTGCTCGCCGTCAGCGCGGCTCGCCAGCGGCGACTGGCAGGGGTCGGTATGGGTCCACCATTCGCGGGTTTTCGGGTCTTCGGCCATGCGCGCCATATCTGCGTCAAAGTCGCTGCCGTGGTATTCCCAATAGCCAAACAGCAGGTTTTCCGGCTCGCGCAGGAAAATTGTATAGTTGTGGATGTTGCTGCCTCTGATTTGGGCCAGAACGTCCGGCCAAGCCGCAGAGTGCAAGCGTTTGTAGGCTTCAATCTTGTCGGGTTTGATACCAATCACCATGCCCATGCGCTGCATTACGATCCTCCGGTGATTGTGTGTGATATCAGTGATTTGGCGGCAATGGCCTTCCAATCCCAATCAATCCCCAACCCTGGGGAATTAGACGGTATGGCAGTGCCATTTTCAATTTGCATCGCGCCGGTGGTTACACTTTCAAGCTGAGGGATGTACTCCAGCCATTTGGCATTCGGCACCGCACACACAAGTGACAGATGCAACTCCATCAAAAAATGCGGGCAGACCATGACGTTAAACGCCTCGGCCATATGCGCCACTTTGAGCCATGGGGTAATTCCGCCAATTCGGGCCACGTCGACCTGCACGATACTGGCCGCACTCAATTGCAGATAGTCCTTGAACTGGCTCAGCGAATAGAGGCTCTCGCCCACTGCGATCGGCACCGATGTGCTGCGAGACAACTCGACATGGCCGGAAACATTGTCAGCGGGCAGCGGCTCTTCTAACCAGGCCACCCCGTGATCCTCCAGCATCCGGGCCCGGCGGATCGCTTCGGACAGGGTGAACCCCTGATTGGCATCGGTCATGATCTCGTAGCCATCGCCAACCGCGGCTCGCACCGCTGTCAGCCGGTCGGCATCCTGGCTGATGTGGTCCTTGCCGATCTTGATCTTGGAGCCCTTAAACCCCTTGGATTGCATTTCCAGCGCATCATCGGCCAACGCCTGCGTTTCAAGATGCAGCCAGCCGCCCTCGGTGGTGTAAACCGGGACGCGATCCCGGCTGCCTCCGGCGGCTTTCCATAGGGGTCGTCCGGCCTTTTTGCATTTCATGTCCCAAAGAGCGGTATCAATCGCCGCAAGCGCTAAGGACGTGATCGCCCCAACCGCCGTGGCATGGGTCAGGAACAGAAGATCGCGCCAGATGCCCTCGATGCAATCCGGATCACGGCCAA
The DNA here is from genome assembly GCA_024227475.1 of Paracoccaceae bacterium. Lineage (GTDB taxonomy): Bacteria > Pseudomonadota > Alphaproteobacteria > Rhodobacterales > Rhodobacteraceae > Amylibacter. The sequence goes on from JAAEUI010000430.1 coordinate 6,492, forward strand.
TCAGCGCCGGGGCCAGCGTTTTTTCCAACAGCGCCATAACCGAGGGCCCGCCGGTGCCAATGGTGTAGGAGTAGCCCGTTCCACTGGCGCCATCGCTATCAAATATGGTTACAAACGGAGTTTCCTGGCTGACAAACGATTGGATGGCATCTACCCGTTTCGTCTTTGGCACCAGGTCGATCATCTGCAGTTCAACGCGAGCAATATGGGTCATGGTTCAGCCTCGGATCGCTTCAGAACTTGCCGCGTCAAACACGTGGCATTTGTCCAACATCAGCTGAAATTTCATCGTTTCACCCGGCCGGACAGGGCGCGGATTCAGCATCTTAGCCTGTACCTCGTTACCGGCCACATCGGTGAAAAGCAGGGTTTCCGTGCCCAGCGGCTCGGTCAGGCTGATGGTAAGTTCAAGTTCATGCTTCTCCCCCTCCTCCTCGACCGAATGGCCAACCGGCATCAGGTTGTCAGCGCGGAAACCAAAACACACCTTCTGCCCATCCCTGACAAGACCACGCACCCGGGATGGTACCGGTACGCTCAGCCCGCCTGCAAGATTGATCGTATTTGAGCCTGACACTACCCCGTCGATCAGATTCATGGGCGGAGAACCGATGAAAGTAGCAGCAAATGTGTTCACCGGCGTGTTGAATAGCTCCAGCGGGGTGCCCACCTGCACGATATGCCCATCACGCATCAGTACGATGCGGTCGGCTAGCGTCATCGCCTCAACCTGATCGTGCGTCACATAGACGATCGTGTTGCCCACCTTCTGATGCAATTTCTTGATCTCGACCCGCATCTGGGTGCGCAGCTTGGCGTCAAGGTTCGACAGCGGTTCGTCGAATAGAAATACGTCGGGACTTCGCACGATTGCCCGCCCCATAGCGACCCGCTGGCGCTGCCCACCGGACAATTCGGCAGGCTTACGGTCCATCAGGTCCCGCAGCCCGAGAATGCCTGCTGCCTCGTCAACCGCCTTGGTAATTGCCGTCTGGTCCGCTTTGGCAATCTTCAATGAAAAACCGAGGTTTTCTCGCACGGTCATATGCGGGTAAAGCGCGTAGTTCTGGAACACCATCGAGATGTTGCGTTCGCGTGGCGGCAGGTCGTTCACAACCCGCCCCCCAATTGCAATCTCGCCGCCCGAGATATCTTCAAGCCCAGCAATCATCCTGAGCGTTGTTGACTTACCGCAACCCGAGGGGCCGACCAGCACGACGAACTCTCCATCCTCGATTCCCAGATCGATGCCATGCACTGCCCGGGTTTTGCCGTAATCCTTGATGACGTTTGAAAGATTTACTTCGGTCATGATTTTATCCTTTGACGCCGCCGAACGTGAGGCCGGCAATCAGGTGTTTCTGAACAAGGAAGGTAAGCACGAGCGCAGGGATGATCATCAGGACCGCCAGTGCACACATGCCACCCCAGTTGATGGTGAATTCGGCGGTGAAATCCAAAAGGCCCACCGGCATCGTCTTTGACCCCACCGAGCGGGTCAGTTGCGACGCCAGCGCAAACTCGTTCCACGAGGTCAGAAAAGCGAAAATCGCCGCCGAGGCGACGCCGGATCGCGCCACTGGAAACTCGACCCGCCAGAAGGCCTGCCATCGGGTGCAGCCATCAATCTCGGCAGCCTCGTGCAGCTCTTTTGGGATCTGGCGGAAGAAGCCATCGGTCAGCCAGATTGTGAAGGGCACGTTCATCGCCACATAAGCCAGGATCAGGCCGAAATGGGTGTCGATGATGCCAACGCGGGCAAAAACAATGAACAAAGGCAGCGACAGGGCCACGCCCGGAACCGCGCGAAACAGCATCAGGCCAACAAAATATCCCGCCTTGCCTGGGAAGCGGTAGCGGGCAAAAGCATAGCCACCGGACATACCGATCAGAATGGCAATGGTCGTTGAAACCACCGAAACAATCAGGGAATTGCGGAAGTAACTGAACACCGGCACACCACCTTCGCCCGCGCCTCCGAACATGTTGCGATAGTGTTCCAGCGTGAAAGAGGGCGTCCAGACCGGTGGCTTGGCCATGATCTCGACTGTCGGGCGGAACGAGTTCAGTACAATCCACAAGCCCGGAATGCAGATGATGGCCATGGTGATAAAGAGCGCGACAAAGTGCACAGCATTGAGCGCACGCTTACGATTGCGGTATGTCTGATTTCGGTCCATGCGCCTATCCCGCCATTCCGATCTGGGCGCGTGCGGCACTGAGTTTACGGAAAAAATAGATGGTGAAGAGGATCGACAGGATGATCGAAACATACCCCATCGCGTTGGCCAGCCCCATGCGGGAATCAACGTATCCGGTCCGGCTCATCAGGGTCCACAAAAGCTCGGTCCGCCGGGCCGGGCCGCCACCGGTCATGATCTGCACGATGTCATAGGCCCGCGCTACATCGAGGCTGCGGATGGTCATCGCGATATAGATAAACGGCATCAGAAACGGCAAGGTGATATGTCGGAATGTCTGGATCGGCGTACAGCCATCAACCTTGGCCGCCTCCAACGGGTCGCGCGGCATGGCGAAAAGGCCTGCCAGGATCAGGATTGCGAAGACCGGCGTGCTCATCCAGACCTCGGCGAAAATGATCGAGAACATCGCCAGCTTTCCATCAACCAGCCAAGGCAAAGCTGCGTTATACCCCATGGATTGCAGCACGTTGTTCACCAACCCGATGTTATCGTTGAAGATGAACTTGAACTGGAACCCCACCAGGATCGGCGAAAACATCATCGGGAACATCAAGATGGTGCGTAAGCTACGCTGGCCCCAAGTAACCTTGTTCATCATCAGTGCAATGCCAAGGCCCAGAAGCAGTTCCAGATTCAGCACGATGGTCAAAAACAGAACCGTCCGCCCGAACGCCGCCCAGAATTTTCCGTCGCTTAAGATTTTTTCGTAATTGTAAGTGCCCACCCATTTCCACAAGGTCGCCGGCCGCGTCAGCTTGTAGGGCGTAAAGCTGGAATAGAGCGAAAAGACCAGAGGGATCAGTACAACTGCAGCAATCACGACGATCGCAGGCAACAGAAGGACAAACCACTCGGGCAAGCGGCGACGGGTCATTGTACACCTATCAGAAGAATCGAGCGTGGGTTCAGGGGCAGGATAGACCTGCCCCCAAACAGGGAGAAGGGTTTAATAGTAGCCTGACTCGCGCATCAGTTCATCCACGGCTGCGGCGGCGTCGTCCAGCGCCTCTTTGACGGTCTTGTCACCAACGATGGCAGCTTGCAGCTCCGGGAAGACGATATTTGTTGTTTCGCCCCATTCCGGGATCGGCGGAACGGCGAATGCGAATTTTGCACCCTCAGCAAAAGCCTCCAGAGATTCGGCACGGAATGCGTCATCCCCCGCTTTCGCCGCAGCGACATTTGCTTCCCAAACGGCTGTACGGGTCGGCAAAGAGCCGCCGGCGGATTCAGCCAACTGGCTTTCTTCGCTGGTCAGGAAGTTGACCAGCGAAACCGCTGCTTCCTTGTTGGCGCAATCGTTGGTAACCGAGAAACCGTGATGGCCAGACCAGCCGGTCCGCGTGACCGTCCCCATTGGCTGAACCGCGACACCGACATTACCAGCGGCCTTTGACGATTCAGGGTCATTGAAGAACCCAGCCCAGCCCGGCCAGTCGAGGTTCAGCGCCACTGTGCCGGAGGCAAAACCCTGCCCCAGGTCATCCCAGACATAACTGGTTGTTCCCGCAGGTACGGCTTTGGCTTCATAAAGATCTACAAACCATTGCAAGGCACGCTGCCCAGCATCGGAATTGAAGATCGGCTTCTTGTTTTCGTCAAGGTAGTTACCGCCTTCTGCCACCACCATTTCATAGAAACGTCCTACGATGGCTTCGTCTTTACCAGCATATTGTGTCCCATAAAAATTAGGAGGGTCAGCAAAAAAGATTGCTTGATCTTTGACTTGGTCCCAAGTGTCAGGAACCGCGAGATTGTATCCATATTCGGCCTTGAAGGCGGCAGCTTTGTCTGCATCTTCATAGTTGGATTTCAAGTAGTACAGAACCGAAACGTCGAACTGCGCGCGCGGCAGCATCAGCAATTCGCCGCCAACGGTAGAGGCGTTGATATTGCCCTGTACAAATTCAGCGATGGTTTCGGCGGAAACCAGATCATTGAGGTTGGCATAGAGTCCTTCGTATTGGGGAGCAAAGGACGAGTGGTTTGATCCGACACACCAGGATGTGGTGCCCGCTGCCATGTCAGATTTGATTTCCTTATCGATCTCAAAGTGGCTTTTCTTAGAGATGATATCAACTTTGGCACCAGTTTCGGCTTCCCATTCAGCAATCCGGCCATAGAGCCCTTCATACTGCTGACCACCAATCAATTTTGCTTCGATAGTGACGCCGTCGTACATCCCGGCTGTTGCCGATTCGCCTGCCGCAACAATCGCAGAGCTGGCAAGCAAGACCTTCAATAGGTTAGTTTTTTTCATCGTTTCCTCCCTTGGTGCGATGATGGGTTCGCCTGCAATTCATCGGCGATATTCGTATGTAAAACATTTATTCACTAATAAATCAAGCTTGACATTACCATAAAGTTCTGGAGACATGCGTGTAAGAAGAAGAGGTTCAGGACTGAAATGGACGATAACAGCGACAAATACCGCGCACCCGCCCTGGAAAAGGGACTAGACATAATCGAGCTGCTTGCCAGCCACGGAGAAGGGTTGTCGCAGGGTGAAGTGGCCAAGGCGCTCGACCGGTCCCAAAGCGAGATATACCGAATGCTCTCGACCCTGGTGCGCCGCGGTTACGTGGTCAGGTCTGTTTCCGGGGACCGATACTCGCTTGGCCTCAAGATGTTCTCGATCAGCCAGCGCCACCCACCGATAGGTCGTGTGATCGAAGAGGCTCTGCCCAGAATGCGTGCCGTCACTCGCAAGGCCTGGCAATCCTGCCATATGGGTATGGAGAGCAATGGTGATATCGTGATTGTGGCTTCTGCTGAGTCCCCGGGCAACTGGGGGCTGGCGTTGAAGACCGGAACCGTGGTTGGGCTTTGGAACACCGGGACCGGTCGTGTCCTGGCTGCCTTCCGAACGAAAGAGGAAGTCGACGCTCTGATAGCTCTGCACCGCCGCGCGGTCGGTGAACCAGCGTTGAACCGGGCGGAATTCGATGCCCATCTCGAACGCATCCGGGCCACCGGTTACGAACAAATGCCTTCGGCAACAGCGATTGGGGTGACGAACATCGGCTTCCCCATATTTGGTCCGTCGGGTCAGGTCGCGGCTGTTCTGAGTTGTCCCTACCTTGAACGGGTCGATGACCTTGAAGTACCCACACTGGAGGAAATCGTACAGATGTATGGAGCACTGGCCGGGGAACTGACCGCGCTTTATGGCGGCACAAACCCCCTAACCGAAAAGGCCTGATCGCGTGAAATTTTCAACCCGCCGCATAGGAAACACATCCCTAGACGTGCCTACACTGGGGTTTGGAGCAGCACCGTTAGGCGGGCTTTTCGAAAAAGTCGACGATACCGAAGCCTCCAAGGTTCTTAGTGCGGCTTTTGACAGCGGCATGACATATATCGATACCGCACCTTTCTATGGGTTTGGGCGTTCAGAACGCAGGGTCGGGGATATGTTACACGGGCGTAACTATGTGCTTTCAACCAAGGTCGGCCGGTTGCTGAACCCGGGGGCGGCGCCCGATCCGGCGGCACTGGGCTGGCCGGACGCCCTGCCGTTTCACCCGGTCTACGACTACAGCTATGATGGCATTATACGCTCGTTTGAGGACTCACAACAGCGACTGGGCCTTGACCGGATCGACATTCTCTATGTCCACGACATTGGCAGTATGACGCACGGAGATGAAAACCAGTACCACTTTAAGAACCTGGCGGAAGGTGGCTGTCGGGCGCTGGACGAATTGCGAAGTTCAGGTCATGTCAAAGCGATCGGGCTGGGTGTGAATGAAACCCAGGCCTGCCTTGATGCGCTGGATATTGGCGAATGGGACGTCTTCCTGCTGGCAGGCCGTTATACCTTGCTTGAACAGGAGCCGGTGTCAGGTTTACTGCCCAAATGTTCCGATCGCGGGGTTTCCATCGTCGTTGGCGGTCCCTTCAATTCCGGCATTCTGGTGGGGGGCGATACCTGGGACTATGGGGCCGCCCCACAGCGGGTTCGCGCCAAGGTAAAACGCTTGTCAGACACCTGCGAAGAATTCGATGTTCCACTGCCAGCCGCCGCATTGCAATTCCCCCTCGGTCACGATGGTGTTGCCTCTGTTATCCCGGGCCTGCGAAACCGCCGGGAACTTTCGGACACTCTGGGCTGGGTTGCCAGGGCCATCCCTGGGGAGTTTTGGCAGGAATTGAAAATCAGGGACCTGCTGCACCCGGATGCACCAACGCCATCCGGTTCGCCTTTTCTGGAGGCCATGCCATGACAATCGACACCCATCAGCATTTTTGGAAACTCGAACGCGGTGACTACCACTGGCTGACTCCGGAACTTGTGCCGCTGTACCGGGACTTCCTGCCTAAGGACCTTAAGTCCCTGCTGGATGAATGTGGTGTCAACTCAACCATCGCTGTTCAGGCCGCGGACAGTGAGGCAGAAACCGAATTCCTGCTGGCACTGGCGGATGAAAACGATTGGATCGTGGGGGTTGTTGGATGGGTTGATCTGGAGGCGCCTGCGGCGGTTGCCAGCATTGAAAGACTTGCGCGTCACCCCAAGCTCGTCGGCCTGCGCCCGATGATTCAGGACATTGAGGATGATGCGTGGATGCTTCGCGATACGCTTGGTCCCGCCATCGCCGCAATGGTCGCCAACAATCTGACTTTTGATGCTTTGGTGCTGCCCCGCCATCTGGAGCATCTGAAGAGGTTTTTGGAACGCTATACAGACCTGAGGGTTGTCATTGACCACTGCGCCAAACCAGAAATCCGCAATCACGCTTTTGAACCCTGGGCTTCGCAAATTCGCGAGATTTCGGCGATTCCAAATGTCTTTTGCAAGATGTCGGGGTTGGCAACTGAGGCGGGTCAGAGTGGGGAAATGGCCGATTTGCAGCCTTATATCGAACACATCCAAAAAATGTTTGGTCCCAAACGCCTCATGTTCGGCAGCGATTGGCCAGTGGTCAACCTGGCATCGGACTATAAAGAATGGTTCGATTTGGCTCTGGCATCCATTAAATCCGCACCAATCGAAGACCAGAATTTGTTTATGACCGGCGTCGCGCTGAAAGCCTATCGCCGGATCCAGCCGATCGAAATTCGGGACTAGAGCGTTCCAGGTTCAATCCGGTTCAGCCTAAACCTGAAAGACTCCAATCATGGATCGTTACTGCTTTGGCGCCGGAATTCTTCCATATTTTGCGAAAGGGCTGCCCTTGAACCAGGTACTGAAAGTAGCGATTTCCTTTTTGTTTCCATCCAGCTGAATACTCTCGTCGCCCATGGCAGCGCTGAGAGTGACGTGTCCCAGCCATATTTCGACCAAAGTGCGCATGCTGGACGTAACCCATAGGTCGATGTCATGGCCTGGGTTCTTGACACAGATGTCAATACTGTCGTCTTCAAATACCAACCAGTAGAAACGCCGTTCTGACGGCGCACCCGGCAGCTGAAATTCTACCACTCGTCGATCCTCAACCGGGTGCTTGTCGGTCAGAATGGACTGCCGCAGTTCCCAGAAAAAAGCGTCCGGATCAAGATTAATGTCACTGGTTATTTCGCGGCGGAGCCATTTTTGTGCCCACATCCCCATCTTATCCAGCACAGGGAATAATTCCTGCCCTGCTGTGGTTAAGGAATATTCATAGCCACGGCCATTTGTTGCAGCGGTCTTTTGGACAATGTTGGTGTGTTCCAGTTCCTTTAACCTGCGCGCCAGCAAGGCCGACGACATGCGCGGAACACTTGCCTGGATTTCATTGAAGCGGGTCGCACCGCATATGAGCCCGCGCAGGACAAGCGGTGTCCAACGTTCGGCTATCACTTCCGAGGCAACGGCAACCGGGCAATACAGCCCGTATCCTGAATTATCTGTCATGAAATCAAGCTAAATTAAAAAAACCATCCAAACAACTTTAGAAAGTGAAGTGCCGGAAATCACCAAAAAAATAGGCGAAAACTGCTCACCGACACTTCACTCCCACCGGTTTTGCACATGTAAAAGGGCCTCCGTGATTGAATTCACTTCACATACAGAAGTTGCGGAAAAGACCGACTCCTAGAATTTTCAAGGTACATCTGAAAACCACACGGAGACCCAAAACCATGAAACTATCCTCGAAAATCGATCTTGAAAAAATTGCCAACGATCTGGCGCCCACATTTGCCGAAACCACCGAACATCTGGATGCAACGGATGGCTTTGCCAGTGAAAATTATCAGGCACTTCGCGAAACCGGTGTATTCACAGCGCTGATCCCAAAAAAATACGGCGGCGCGGGGGTTTCGCATTCCGAGATGTGTGACTTCCTGCGCACCATCGCACAAACCTGCCCATCCACAGCGCTGTCGGTTGCAATGCACCAGCACCTTTTGTCGGCCGCAATTGTGAATGACGCTGCCGGACGTCCGGGGCGGAAACTTCTTGAAAAAGTTGTTCAGGCCGGCGCCGTGTTGACCAGTTCCGGCGCCAACGATTGGCTGGAATCCAACGGATCAGCGAAGAGGGTGCCCGGCGGGTATGAGGTTACCGCCGTGAAACCGTTTTCCAGCGGATCTCCGGCAGGAGATGTGCTTGTCACGTCAGTTGCCTATGACGATCCCAAAGACGGCCCACAGGTCCTGCATTTCCCGGTCCCGCTTAATTCTGACGGAATTTCCTTCATGGGAGACTGGCAGACGCTTGGCATGCGCGCGACCGGATCACAAACAGTCCGGTTTGACGGAGTGTTCGTGCCTGATGAAGCAATCGCGCTAAAACGGCACCGTGGCGGATTTCATCCCGCTTACGCTGTCATACTTACCGTGGCACTCCCATTGATCATGTGCGCCTATACAGGTGCGGCCGAAGCCGCCGCCGCCATAGCACGCAACAAAGCCAGAGGCCGGGTTGGTGACCCTGTCACGCCGTATCTTACCGGAGAAATGGAAAACCTGCTGACCATTACGCAGATTGCCCACAACGATATGGTATGGCTGGCCAATGATCTGAATTTTGAGCCTTCGGTGGAACTGGCCAGCAAAATGCTGGCACGCAAAACCATCGTTGCAAACCACGTTATCGCCACCTGCGAAAAAGCAATGGAAGTAACCGGCGGTTCGTCATTTTTCCGCAAGCTTGGGCTTGAACGCAGGTTGCGCGATGCGCACGCCTCGCAGTTCCATCCGCTTCCGGAAAAACGCCAACAGTTGTTTACAGGGCGGCTTTCAATGGGGCTGGACCCGGTCGAAGACACCACAACACCCGAACTGCGGGTTGTTGCCTGAAAGGAAGGAAAGACCAATGACAAAGAGCATTTCACATAACAGAGAAAGGGGGCGTGCCTCCTTTCTTGAGGCGATGAGCCGCGTGGCATCCACCGTCAGCATCGTCACCACCGATGGCCCTGCAGGGCGCGCAGCCTTAACTGTATCGTCACTGGTGTCGGTGTCTGCCGACAGCCCGCTACCGACGGTCCTGGTGTGCATCAACAAATCAAGCGCTGCATGTCCGGTCATCCTGAGCAACGGCGCCTTTTGCGCCAACGTGCTGCGTGAGGACCAGCAACACATCGCGGACATTTTTGCAGGGAGGACCGGCCATGTCGGCGAAGACAGGTTTGTCGCAGCGAATTGGGCCAAGGGAACGTCAGGCGCGCCGCAATTGGTTGATCCTCTGGCATCCTTGGATTGCCGGGTAACTCACAGCGACCTTGTTGGAGCGCATCATGTCATATTTGCCGAGGTGCAAAGCCTATGCATCGGCAGTCGCGAACAACCGCTGATCTACGCAAATCGCGCTTATGGAACCACGGCACCGCTCGCCTCCAAACCCGATGTTCTGGTCGCAAAAGCAGCCTGAAAACCACAGCAACAAACCCCAACTAATCAGCTTCAGGAGGAAGAAGAATGCCGACCATTCAAGTCAATGGGGACAAACTGCACTATTTTGACGTCGGAAATGGCACGCCCATCGTATTTGTGCACGGCAGTTGCGGGGGCGGTGGTCAATGGAAATCCCTGGCCGCCGAACTAAGCAGAAGTTACAGGTGTATCAGCCTTGATTTATTCGGCTCTGGCGCAAGTGAAGCCTGGCCCCTTTCCAGAAAATGGGCCCCCAATGACGACGAAAGGGCCATCAACGCGGTTCTTGATCGTCTCGCAGAGCCCGCACATCTCGTTGCCCATTCGGGAGGAGGTCACTTTTCATATCCGATCCTCAAAAGCAGGCGCGACCAAATACTCAGCCTCAGCCTGTTTGAGCCAACCTTTTTTCATTTGCTCCTACAGGAGAATAACCCGCTGTTTTCCTGGCCGAAATCTGTTTCGGAAGAATACCGTGCAGCCATCGAAGACGGAAATCTTGATCAGGCGATGGCAATTTTCGTAGACGGCTGGGCCCAAAAAAAGGGGGTTTGGGCGGGCTTCCCGGACGCAGCAAAAAACATGATGAAACAGGGCGCCCACCGGCTTTATCACGAAGCGCTGTTTCCCTGGATTGAAGAACCCGCTTGTCGCGATTTAGCGGCATTGAATTTGCCGGTTCTTCTTTTCAAAGGCACAGAAACCGTCCCCTCAATGCACCGCATTTGTGAGATAGTGCGGGGTTGCCTGCCAAATTGCCGATACGTTGAAATCCAAGGAGCAGGGCATATGAGCCCCTTCACCCACTCCAAAGCAGCCTTGCCTCAAATGAATGAGTTTTTCCAGCAATCCAGACGCACAGCTGTGAGTGATGAGGGGAATCTCCATCCTTCGGGACCAAATACTCACGAAACGAACCGAGTTGCTTAACAGTATCACTTGGGACAGAGGTTCGGGATCAGCCGCCGAGCGCCCAGGGAACTGGAAGCCGTCGAGCAGAAGGCCGACGCGTGCAAATTTCTTCGGCGAGGCGAAAGGCTGGTGACCCTACGACCGATCATAGTGGGGATCGGGAGAGGAACTCACTCCTGCCCTAATCCGGCAGACCAGCAAGCCTGAGATTGTCGGTGAAGTGCACCCGGTCCTCTTCACGCCGATAGGGCGAATGGGCTTGGGCGGTCCACTTTGAAACCGTCGCATAGGGGTCTTCTTTCAAAGCAGCTTCGATAACTTCACGGGCCTTTTCGCCCTGCCCCAGAGCGGCGTAACTTGCCGCCAGATACAGCAGGCTTAATGCAGTTCGGATTTCTTGCACCTGTCCGTGCATGGCGACCGCATCCTTGTAAGCCCCGGCCTGAAACTGGATTTGCACCATTTGCAATTTGTACCACACCGGATGAAACGGATTGAGCTGGAAGGCTTTTAGTGCATCCTCCAACCCCTGCTCCACTTCGCCAAAATAACTTCTGTAGTACCCCAGATCCAGCAACACCTCAGCATCATTTGGGTTCAGTTCATGGGCCTTGTGTATCAATGCCATGCCCTTTTCCTGCTCGCCCACATAAAAATGGTAGCCGCCCAGCACCCAATAGGACCAGGGCTCTACCGGATCAATCCGTACGGCTTTTTGCGCCAGCTCAAACCCGCGCTGAATTGCGCCGGAATAGTCGTCACCCCATCCTTCCACTGCCTCTAGGATGTGAACCCACGCCAGTTTTGCCCATGGTTTTGCATAGCCCGGGTCGATCTCGGTCGCCTTCTTGAACCAATGAACCGTTTCATTCTTGGTACCTAACGAATACTGATCCGCTGTCTCCAGTCCTTTCATGAAGCAGTCAAACGCCTGAAAATTCGCTGGTCTGGCTTCCGTCGGCAAATCCTTCCACGCCATGCGCAGCCGACCGCCATAGCCTGAGGCAACCGAGCCGACAATCCGTTCCCTCACATCGTCCTGAACTTCAAAAACGTCATCGAGCAGACGATCATATTGCTCGACCCACAGGTGCGCACCGCAGGTGCTGTCGATCAACTGCACCGATATGCGGGCCCGGTTTCCAATGACCTGAACCGATCCGTCAAGAAGATAACAGACCCCCAGTTCCCTTCCGATCTGCGCCAGCGGGGTCTTGCGGTCCTTGTAAACAAAACTGGATTGGCTGGCGATGACCAGAAGATCGCGAAACCGAGCCAGCCCTGAGGTGATTGAACGTGAAAGCCCGTCAACAAAATAGTCCTGATCCGTCTGTTCTGAAATATTCTCAAAGGGCAGCACGGCTATCGACGGTTTTTCGGTCAGATAGGTTTTGGTTTGCGTTTCACTGCCAGATTTTCCCACCTCTGTGCCATCCAATATCTGATGATACAACAGCTGGGTTTCCGCCTCCGGCTCTGCCCCGAACTCCTGCATCAGCGCAGCCCTGCACGCTTGAAACTGGGCCAGCGCGAGTGAACGGTCTCCGGCCTGAATGTGACAGTGCATCATCTGGCGGTGCGCCCATTCATGCGTGGGTTCAAGCGTCAGGAGTGCGCGCAGGAGAACAACCGCTTCCGGATAGTTGTCTCCGTCCATCAGTCCGGAGGCCGTTTTTGACAATCGCTCTGTGGTAAGATCACGAAACCGGATACGTTGCTCGCGCAGCCAATTCTCGACTGCCGGATCGGGTAAGTTTAAACCACTCAAAAATTCTCCGGTTGGAATATCTGTTTCCCGGTCTATATCAATGCCCGAACTGTTCACCAAAAAACCATCAATATCACAGCGCAGCGCAGCGGGGTCGACAGACACCCAATCCGTATCGATGATAAATGGCGAATGTTGTGTTGTTCCGGCCAACTTGCGCAACGCGGTCAGAACCTGCCGCAAACTGTTGCGTGCCTGAGCTTCCGGTCTGTCCCCCCAAAGTAGCTCCACAAGCTCACTTCGCGCCACTTGCACGCCGTTCGCCAGCGCCAATTTGGCTATTAGAACCTGAAGTTTCTTTGAAGACACAACAAGTTCGGCACCTGAAGGTGCGAGAAGCGTAAACCGTTTTAAGAGGCACAATTGATAGGTCATTGGTAGCACTAAATCGCGATTTCAGCCTCATGTCATTTATTGATTTGTCCGTGCCTACACTTTTAATGCCGAATTCACACCAGATAAACGCCCGGCAAATTTAGCGCCTTTAGAATTGGATCAACCTTCGCAAACCTTGTTTCTCGATCCAACTCGAAAGGACATCAGATGTCTCATCACAACCATCCGGCGGTTTGGTCTTCCAGCAAAGCCGGTGCCTTGTTGGAGGCCGCAAACCTGATTATCGTCCCTCCGCGCCCACGACATTTCCCGGAACCGACGGCGCGTCGTAAATCGGTTCGCTCTCGCAAAAACCGCCTGTTGGGGGGCGTTTTCTGCCTGGCAGTTCTCGCGGGAACGATCGGATTTTTTCCACTTGCTGGTTAGCGGTTGGCTCGAATTCCCCGGTGGGAGGGAGACTCCGTAGGCAATTACCGGCGGGTGGGGGCTCGGAGACCGCAAATCGCATTGACTGCTTTCTCAGCGGCTGCTTGGGTCTGCACAAGATCAACCTCGGTAGTGGCAAGTGAAGGGTAGAGTTTTCCCTCAGACTTAAAGATGCCGTTTTGGCGCAACACCACATTATAGAGTGCGTTGAGTTTAGGATCGTCGTGTCTGGCGCTGCGGTAATCACGGCATTGCCTTTTAGTGAAGAGGACGTCGAAGAGTGTTTCATCCCCACATATCTGGTGCGCGATCCCGGCTTTGCCCAAAGCCTCCGTCTGCATCTTTTGCAGCGCGCGGCCGGTGGCTCGCAGCCGGTCATAGGCCCCGTCGCGGCGCAGGACCTCCATCGTTTTCAGGCCGGCAGCAGCGGCAATGGGATTGCCTGAAAGCGTACCCAACTGCATTAGCCATTTGCCCCCACCCACACGCGCCTTGTCGAAATGCTGCATGATCTCAACACTGGCCCCAAGTGCGGCCAAAGGAAACCCGCCACCAATGACCTTGCCCAATGTGCAAATATCCGGGGTCACACCATATCTTTCCTGCGCCCCGCCATAAGCCAGACGGAAACCTGTGACGATTTCATCGAAGATCAGCAGGATTTGGTGTTTGTCACACATATCGCGCAAACCTTGCAGGTACCCCGGTTCTGCCGGGATAATCCGCTGAAGCGGCTCAACGATGATCGCGGCAACGTCAGTTTGCTCTGTCAGCAAAGTCGCGACCGCAGCAAGGTCATTGTAGGGCGCAATGAGCATTTGGTCAGCGACGCTGTCCGGAATTCCGGCGCTGTCGGGCACGGCCTGGGGAAAGTTGACCTGCGTTGTCGGGGAGAGGCTCATTTGTGCTTCGGCGCTCATCCCGTGATAACCGCCTTCAAATTTCAGGATTTTGTTGCGTCCAGTGTACGCTCGCGCAAGGCGGATAGCATACATATCAGCCTCACCTCCTGAAGCAACAAATCGGACCTGCTCACAGCAAGGAACCGCTTCAACTATAGCTTCGGCCAGTTCGATCCCTTTGCTGTTGTTGGCAAAAAAGGTCATTCCTTTAGGAAGTTGTTCTAACACCGCTTCCATGACTTCGGGATGGCCATGACCCAAAAGCATGGGGCCGGACCCGATGAGGTAGTCGATGTATTCGTTGCCATCTTCATCCCAAACACGGCTGCCCTGGCCGCGGGCGATAATGATGCCAGGGTCGAAATTGCCAAAACCACCAGCTGGTAAGACTTCTTGGGCGCGGGTGATCCATTCGGCTTGGGTTTTGAGTTTTTCCATGAGTCAGGCAAGTTCAAGAATTGGGGCACCAAGCACGCTGAAATCAGGCGTCACGCCCAACCCCGGTGTTTCTGGTGGTGTGATCCGGCCATTTTCGCGGGTAGGTGCATCAGGGCACAAACGCGGAGAGACGTAGGAGGCCAGATCGCAGGTGTTCAACAATGAACCGCGTGGTGTAGAGGCCGCAAAATGGAGTGCCGCACCCGTCACAATGTCGGATCCCCAAGTACACTCGGCGCATATTTCTGCGCCAAGATGTACGCAGAGATCGCGCGCGCGCCGCATCGCGGACATACCACCGAATTTCGAGATCTTTAGCGCAACTGCGTCAAGACAACCTAGTTCATGTGCACGCAACAGCGACGCAAGATCATGGGCGTTTTCGTCGATCTTCATGGGAAGACCGGTCGCTTGCCGCACAGCCGCACAGTCTTCAAGCGTTTTGCACGGTTGCTCAAGCATGATGTCGAGATGAGCCACTGCCCGGCCCGTGCGGGTGGCCTGCAAGCGCGATGCACCGCAATTCCAATCACCGTAAACCAAAGGGCCGGGGCCAACTGCCTCGCGCACTTTTGCCAGTCGTTCCGCGTCCGCTTCCCAGTTGCGGTCCGCGCCCAGTTTGACCTGAAACTGCCGGATGCCGGTGGCGAAGGCTTCGGTTGCGATCCGCGCCATTTCATCTGGTTCGATACAGCTGATCGAGTGATATAGTGGCATATCGCGCTGCGTGCGCCCGCCCAGCAACTCATAAAGTGGTAGTCCGGTGACCTGCCCATATAGGTCCCAAAGTGCCATATCGACAATCGATTTCGCGTGAAGGTGGCCTAAGAGAAACCGATCAAGGTTGCGCATTAGCGCATCAATTCCGGTTGGTGTTACTCCAAGGATTTCAGGCGCCATTTCCGCCACGGCACTTGGCACCCCCTTGGCAAAAGCAGGTAGATAGTGCGGGATCGGGCAGACCTCTCCCCAGCCTCGCAGCCCGTTGTCCGTTTCAAGGCAAAGCACGTGGGTCTGGACCGTGGCGCAGGTCTTTCCCTCTGCCATGTGATAGGTTTCATGACTGGTCAGATCTGCAGACCAGAGCGTAAGCCTCGTGACCTTCATGGGTAGACACCTTTGGGTTCGCCCAGCATTTCTTCGTCGGGGTGCACGCCCAAACCGGGTTCTTCAGGCAGGTTGAGATGACCGTCAATATTACGCGGACCGCGACCACCGGCGATATCCACTGTCAGCATATCCTGACAGGCCCAAACCGCATGGCAATTTGCATTGGGGATGGTTGCTGCAAGATGCAGTGCCTCGGTGTCAGCCAGAACCGAACCCCCTGTCGCCATAACAAACATATCGATACCGTGGGCCAACGCGATGTCACGTATCCGCGCGGCTTTGGTCAGCCCGCCAACGCGGTTCAGCTTGATTCCAAAGACTTCTGCCAGCCCGTCGCGGGCAATTCGAGCCGCGTCCTGCAATGTCACAAGGCTTTCGTCGATGGACACGGGCGACGCATGTTTAGCCGAAATGGCCGCGATATCGTCGAGTGTTTCGCAGGGCTGTTCGAACATCACGATTAGATCTTCGCAGCTGTTCATCACACGCAACGCCTGCTGACGTGTCCAACCACGGTTGACGTCATAAAGGACGATCTCGCCAGGACGGCGGAGGCTTTCCACGTCCCGGACGCGAGCAATATCGCGTTCCACATCGCCGCCTATCTTGACCGAATGGGCAACATAACCGCGCTGGCGATACCGGTCGATCACCGTACGGGTTTCGGCCACTGTCTTGGCCCCAACAGATGATGCAATCGGGCGTGGGGTGCGCGATCCGCCGCCCATCAGATCGGCTATGGGCATCCCCGCCGCCTGACCGGCGATATCCCAGCAGGCCATGTCGATAGGGCTTTTTGCGTAAAGATGTCCAGGCAGGGCCAGGTCCATGGCGCGTTCGACTTCAAGAACTTTGCGTGGGTCAAGGCCCAGAATGAAGGGAGCGATGGTTTCGATGCCCGCCCGGATGCCAGGGCCGTGCGCGGGTACATAGGTGTGCCCCCAGGGCGTTCCTTCGCCCCAGCCGGTGATGCCTGCGTCGGTTTCGAGTTTGACGAGCGTGGCGTCCAGGACTTCGAATTTCAGCCGTCCGCCGGAGAGCCAATAGGGGTGCTCCAAGGGGAGGTCGACGTGAAAGACGGTGACACGGGTGATTTTCACTTCAATTCAACCTCGACAAAGGACATCGGTACATCGCCGCCGTTGATGACATTGTGTTCTATGCCCTCTTC
Organism: Paracoccaceae bacterium; assembly: GCA_024227475.1. GTDB lineage: Bacteria > Pseudomonadota > Alphaproteobacteria > Rhodobacterales > Rhodobacteraceae > Amylibacter. The sequence continues at coordinate 23,562 of JAAEUI010000430.1, forward strand.
CCGGCGATAAGCGGTGCCTGCGGGTACGAGGACGTCGCGGATTTCGCCACCTGGTTCTTCCAGCAGCATCTGACAATCGGTCACCGCGGTGATGACGTAATCATGGGCGTGGCGGTGCCAGCCGGTTTCGGCACCCGGTTCGAAATCGAAGCGGGTGACGATGACGCGGTTGTCTTCGACCATTTGAGTTGCTGTTGCCTGGGGTCTGGTCATGGGGTCACCACTATGTTGCCGGTATGTTGCTTTGAGATAAAGGCTGCCTGCGCCTCACGCAGCTCCTCCAGTGGATAGGTGGCGGCAAGGGCTGGTTTGATCTCACCCGCTTCGATGTAAGACACAAGGTTTTTGGTCACTTCGGGATCGATCACTGTGGAGCCGGTAAAGGTCAGGTCGCGCAGATAAAAGGTGCGCAGGTCCATCTCGACCATGGGTCCGGCAATCGCACCAGAACAGGTGTAGCGCCCGCCGCGTTCAAGGATGTCGATCAAACGGGGCCAGTAAGGTCCGCCAACAACATCCGCGACGACAGTGATTTTCTCGACCCCCAGAGCCACGCGCAGGTTTTCAGGCGCGCGTGGCAGAATGAGATCCGGGCCAAGTGCGGCAACCTCTGTGTGCTTTGGCTCGGATGCCATTGCAATGACCCTTGCGCCACGCCGCCTGGCAAGCTGTACCAACGCGCCACCGACGCCACCTGATGCACCCGGCACCAGAACGGTATCGTCCGAGGTCACATGGGCCCGTGTCAGCATGCCCTCGGCCGTGGAATAGGAACAGGAAAAAGTCGCCAACTCAGCATCTGACAATGCGGATAGGATGGGAATCGCGTTTTGCGACGGGGTGGTTGTGAATTGTGCAAAGCCACCGTCACGTTCAGACCCGAAATAGCCTGCCTTGTCCTTATTTTCCGGTTCCGACGGGTCGCGCAACCAGCCATCTGTGATAACCCTGTCGCCGATGCGCGAGGCATCGACCCCACCGCCTACGGCAACAATTTCCCCGCAGACATCAGCGCCCTGAATCCGGGGAAAGGCGATCGGTGCGCCGCCCCAGGTCGGGTCTTCTTGTCCAACCGTTTCGAAGGCTCCGCCGGTTGTCGCATCTGTCACGGATTTTGAATACCAGCCTGATCGCGTGTTCACGTCTGTATTGTTCAACCCGCAGGCTGCAACGCGGATCAGAACCTCGCCGCGTGCGGGCTCTGGGCGGGGCCAGGCTTCGTGCAGAACAATCTGATCCAGATCGCCGTGGCCCATGGTGACCATGGCCCTCATTGTCTTCGGCAAGGTCATGTCGTGCCCTCCATTTTTGCGTCTGTTCGCGGAAGCAGACTTTGCGGGTCATAGCTGGGTTCGCCCAAAACCCGCGCTGCGCGGGCACGACCGTGGATAACGACCTCAAGCACTGTTCCAGCAATCGCAGCTTGCGGTTTTATATAAGCAAAGGCGAGGATTTTTCCGACCGTATGCCCGTATGCCACCGATGCGGTTGAACCGACAACCGAGCCGTTCTGCAATACCGCTTCGCCACCATGGCCATCGACCACGCCATTTGGTTCAATCTCCAGGTAGGCGCAGACCCATGGCAGGTCTGAGGTGAGCGTTTTTTCGCGACCCAGATATTCCTTGTCTGTGCGCACAAAGCGGAGCACGTCAGCCTCTGCCAACGTGACCTCATTGGTCAATTCACCCGCGCCCTTGAATCCCTTCTCCATCCTCATGGCGTTCATGGCAAAGCTACCATAGTCTGTGATACCGTGCGGCTCGCCCGTGGCCCAAAGGGCATTGTACACGTCCAGACACGCACCGTTCGGCAGGTGCAATTCCCAGCCAAGTTCGCCCGCATAGGACATGCGCAAGGCCAAAACGGAATGTCCGGCAATCGAGATTTCCTTGGCCGACAGCCAGCGAAAACCTGCGTTCGAAAGGTCTGCATCCGTGCAGGCCGCCAACACGTCGCGCGATCGCGGACCATTCAATGACAGCGCCGCCCAATCCGCCGACAGCGCCGTAACTGTGGCATTCGCCCCCGCTTGGTTTCGGGCCAGATGGTCCAGCAAACGTTGTTCAAAGAAGGCCGCGCAGACCATATAGAAGCGGTTTTCGTCAAGGCGTGCGATGGTTGTCTCAAGCTCGATCCGACCACGTCGATTAAGCATATGGGTCAGGGTGATCGAACCTACCTTTTGGGGCATCTTATTTGCAGTTAGGCGGTCCAGCATCGCGTAGGCGTCTGGTCCAGAGACCTCAACCTTAGTGAAGGCAGTGACGTCCATGATACCCACCCGTTCGCGCACGGCCTTGACCTCGGCTCCGACCATATCGTGCACGGCGTTGCGCCGGAAGGAATAGTGATCCTTTTGGGCGACGCCGTCGCGCGCGAACCACCTGGGCCGCTCGAAACCATAGACCTCTTCATAAACAGCGCCTTTGGATTTCAAAAGAGCATACAAAGGCGAAGGCTTGATCGGCCGCCCCGCAAGACGGTTGAAATGGGGAAACGGAATTTCGTGGCGCAGGCAGTAATCTTCTTTGGCCTTGGTCACCTGCCATTCCTTTGTGGCGTAACTTCCAAAGCGGCGCGGATCGTATTCGCGCATCGAAATATCAGCGGCCCCATGGACCATCCACCGGGCCAGTTCGCGGGTCAGGCCCGGCCCCCAGCCGATGCCAATTTGTGTGCCGCAACAGCACCAGTAATTCTGCACGCCCGGTGCAGGGCCAATCAACGGATTACCGTCCGGCGGGTGGCTGATCGCCCCATGGACTTCGCGTTGAATCCCCAATTCGGCGAAGATCGGCATGCGGTTCAGGCTTTCTTCCAGCCATGGCGTCACGCGGTCGTAATCCGCATCAAACAGCCAGTTTTCATAGTCCCACGGGCAGTGGTCGTGCCAAACAGAATTCGGGTTTTCTTTCTCGTAAATTCCAATCAACCCGCGGTTTTGCTCCATCCTGATATAGCCGGATACTTTGCGATCATCGCGGATCACGGGCAACTCTGTTTCCAACGCTTCAAATTCGGGAACGGGTTCGGTGACGAAATAATGATGGGTCATCGACGTCATTGGCAATTGCAGGCCAGACCAGTCGCCCATTTGCCGCGCATAGGTGCCGCCTGCGTTGACCACATGTTCGCAAGTGATCGTACCTTGCTCGGTCTCAACGATCCATTCGCCACTTTCGGCCTGTGTGATATTCGTGGCCCGGCAGTTGCGGATGATCCTGACACCCTTTTGGCGTGCCCCTGTCGCCATCGCCATCGTCACATTCGTCGGGTCGACATGGCCGTCATCAGGCGTGTGCAATGCACCTAATACGCCGTCAAGGTTATAGAACGGATGCAGCTCTTCGACTTTTTCGGGGCCTGCCAACTCGATGTTGAACCCCAGTGAGCGACCCACTGACAGGGTGTGACGCAACCAGTCCATTTCGTCCTCGGTATAGGCCAGGCGGAACGACCCGCATCCGTGCCATGTGACGGGCTGGCCGGTTTCATCCTCAAGCCCTCCTGAATAGAGACCGATGTTGTAGTCAACGCATTTCCCAAGGCCAAAACTGGACGTGGAGTGGGTGATCTGGCCCGCGGCGTGCCAGGTGCTTCCGCTGGTCAGTTCCGCCTTCTCCAACAGCACCATGTCATGGCCCCAGCCTTCATGCCCCAGATGATAGGCAAGTCCGACGCCCATGACGCCGCCGCCCACAATGACCACGCGTGCGTGTGTCGGAAAATTGGTCGTCACGGGAAACCCCTTTTGAGCCGCTTTTTCTCTCGACAACGTAAGCGGACAAAAGTACCATCGTCAATCATGAATGGGACAAATGTATCAAATTCAATTCTCGAACGTCTTGTCGAAGAGTTGTCAGACCTCACCCCAGAGGCCCGCAAGGCCGCGACATATGTGTTGGAAAACCCGCGAGATGTAGGTGTCTCGACCGTGCGCGAGATTGCCGAGGCCGCGAATGTGAAACCCAACACTGTTGTGCGTATGGCACGACAAGTCGGATTTGAGGGTTATGAAGGTTTTCGCGCGCCTTTCCGCGATGCTATTCGGCGCGGCGCAGCTGATTTTCCAGACCGCGCCCGTTGGCTGCAGGATGTTCGTAAAACGGGAGATCTGGGCGGGCTTTACGCAGACATGGTCCAGGATGTGCTGCGTAACATCGAAGAGACCTTTGCCGGCATTTCAACCGAACAGTTAAAAGCCGCTGCCGATGCGATTTGGTCGTCGCGCAACGTGTTCACTCTTGGGGTCGGCGTGAACAATTCGAACGCGCGCAACTTCACCTATCTCGCATCCACTGGCATGGTGCAATTCCACGCAATCCCGAGAGCCGGCTCAACCCCCGTGGATGATCTTGCCTGGGCAGACAAGCGTGACGTCCTTATCGCAATAACCTGCAAACCCTACCGGTCCGAAGTCGTCGAAGCTGTTCGTATCGCCCGCGAACAGGGGCTCACCGTGATCGCCTTGTCGGATAGTCTTGCCAGCCCAATCATCCGTGATGCAAATCACGGCTTTATCGTCTCGGTGGACACGCCGCAGTTCTTTCCTTCCTCGGTGTCGACCATCGCACTTTTGGAAACGCTGCTCAGCTTCGTGATTTCCGTGGCCAGCGAAGAGATCGTCGAACGGGTTGAGAAATTCCACCAACGCCGCCGCCAATTGGGCATCTACCAGGAGGATCCGAAATGAACATCGCTGCCCCGCTTCGTTCACTCGAAGCTCGCTACTACACCGACCCGTCTGTTTACCAAAACGAACGGACCGGCCTGTTGTCGCGCACCTGGCAATTCTCGGGCCATGTAAGCCAAATCCCAAATGTCGGCGATTACTTCAGTTTCGAGGTGGCTGGGCAAAGCCTGTTTTGCATTCGAGGTCGGGATGAGGTGATCCGCACATTTTACAATGTCTGCCAGCACCGCGCGCATGAAATGGTGACGGGCAGCGGCAACACCCGGGTCGTGGTCTGTCCATATCATGCCTGGACTTACGAGTTGACCGGGCAATTGCGCGCCGGACCAAACATCAAATCGGTCCCAGGATTCAACCGCGAGGAAATTTGCCTGACCGAAGTGCTGACCGAAGATTTCCACGGCTTCATCTTTGTCAACCTCGATCCGGACGCCACGTCTATGGACAAATGGTACCCCGGCGTACGCGAGGAAATCGCCGCCTACGTGCCGCAAATTGCGACATTGGCCCCGCTGGAATGGGTAGAGGTGCCAGAAAACTGCAACTGGAAGGTCTCGGTCGAGAATTATTCCGAATGCTATCACTGCCCGATGAACCACCCGACCTTTGCGACGGGCGTTATCAAGCCGGAAACCTACGACATACAGCCATTGAAGAGCGGCTACGTACTACGGCACACCACCGAGTGTCAAAGCCCTGAGGCAATGACATATCCAATCGACCTGGACGCCAACGAACACGCCGGCGAATACCGCAGTTGGTTTTTGTGGCCGATGTTCTCGTTCCAATGCTACCCGGGCAATGTCCTGAACACCTATCACTGGCGCGCGCACGGGCCCAAAACCTGCACTGTCTGGCGTGGCTGGTACTCAGAGGGAGGTGTCGAGGATGAGGTGGCCCGTAAGCTGGCAGTTCAGGATCGCGAAACAACAGTGGAAGAAGACATCACGCTCGTTGAAAGTGTGCAGCGCGGGCTAAATTCCCACGGCTATGTGCCCGGGCCATTGGTCATTGATCCTGAAGGCGGCGTTAATTCTGAACATTCCATTGCCAAGCTTCATCAGTGGATGCGCGAGGCGATTGATGGTTAGCGTTTACTGTGCAGAGTTTGGAAGGTTTCAAGGATAGTAATGGGCCTTGGCAATTGTGAACAGGACCGGCCAAAAAGTGGGAGTTGTTTGTGAACAAGCGCGTTGACGTTTATTATTCGCTGCAAAGCGACTATTGCTATTTTCTACTTGATCGCCTGATTGCGCTAGCATCCCAAGGCGTTGATGTTGTCATCCGTCCGGTTCTCGGTGGCGTTTTGCGAATACCCGAGCGATTCAGGGATCGCGATGGTTTGGAGCAAGACTATTTTCAAACCGATACCAGCCGCACCGCGAAATTCTTGGGTCTGCCATATGCCTATCCTGATCCTTCACCGATTGAGTGGGAAGCCGGAAGTTTGTGGAGAGCAAAACCAGATCAACCCCGCAACGACCATCTGAACCGGTTGTTTGTAGGAGCAGTTCGGGCCGGTCGCGGGTTAGCGTTTCTTGATACTGTCGGGCGAATGCTATGGGATGGCTCAACCTCTGGCTGGGACAAAGGCGATCATGTCAAAATCGCAATGACGAAGGCGGGTTTGAGCTTGGAGGAAACTCTGGCGGAAAACTCGTGGCAAAGTGTCGAACGGGAATTGCAGGCAAATAACGCGGCCATGCATGATGATGGTCATTGGGGTGTCCCCCTCATGGTTTATATCGGCGAACCGTTTTACGGGCAGGACCGATTTAACCAACTCTTATGGAGGTTAGGAGAAACCTAAGATGGTGGAACTCTCGGGTCGGTGTTTTTGCGAAGAAGTCAGTTGGACCTATAGCGGCGAGTTTACACGAAGCATTGTCTGTCATGGCACTCCGCTAATTCGAAGAAATGGGCTGAGCCGATGCTGATGCCTGAAGAATGGAAACCCGAGCACAAGTTATTCCCCCATCAAGTCGGTTTTACCTGTCCACCTTTTGATTTTGATGCTGCGCCCAGCGATTTCATTCGGATGGCTCCTGAAACCGTGGGCGTCCACGGATGGATGCTGCATGCGCCGGACTACAAACACGGACTCGATCAGCGAAAGCAGAACTTTGGCATGCTGGGGGATTTCTGCCACTGCATGGCCCGCAATGGGGTCGATGTCTGTGGGCAGGTTGGTTCAAATTGGGTTCACGCCAGCGGCCTGGGCGTCGCGGGTATTCGTCAGCATTGCGCCGACCTTTCTGATAAATATCAGACCCGGTTCCACATGGCCGGTTATGCCATGGTCGAAGCGCTGCGCGCCATGAACGTCGAAAAAGTCGCGCTGAACGCGGCCTATCATTGGCCGGAATGGTGGCAGGGAACCGTTGATTTTCTGGGCGAGGCCGGGTTTGACGTGCTTTGGGCGGGCAATTTTGTGGATCAGGGGTGGTTCCCGACGCAAGAAGCCGTGAACGAAAAACGATGGATTTTCGACGGTGATCTTGCCGAACAGAGCTTTGCTTATGTTGCCGAACAGGCCCCTGACGCCGACGCCTATCTGATCAACGGGATGTGCAATTTTCGCACTGGTCCCCATGGACAACCCCAGCGTCCACTGCATCTGACGCAGGGCCTGGAACAGATGCTGGGCAAGCCCGTCATCGGCCATGATACCGCTCTTTACTGGCGGATCATGAAAGATTTGGGGATTGCTCCGATAACCCAGCAAGGCAAATTGTTGGAAAGCCTGCATGCATAAGATTGTTGCACTTTGGGCGGTGCCCCGTTCAACCTCGACCGCCTTTGAATGGATGATGCGCCAACGGGGTGATTTGGATTGCTTGCACGAGCCCTTTGGCGAAGCCTGGTATCAGGGCGAAGATCCACTTTGGCCGCGGTTCAAAGCGGGTGAGAAAACCACACCCGGATTGTCCCTGGACAGTGTGTGGCTGAACATTCAGGCCCGCGCACAACAGGGGCCGGTTTTTATCAAGGACTTTCCTCATTACATCAACCACTTTTGGACGCCCGAATTCCTGGGTCGTTTTACCCACGCATTTCTGATCCGCGACCCGGCCAAGACGATCTCGTCCATGTATGACAAGTGGCCCGACTTTGATGAGCTTGAAGTCGGCTTCCCAGAGCAACGCGCCTTGTTTGATTTGCTTACTGCGCTTAATGGCAAAGCGGCGCCGGTTTTTGACAGCGACGACATGTTGGAAGACCCCGAAACCATGGTCGCCGCCTTTTGTGACGCGGTTGGTATTCCGTTTTTGCCTGAGGCGCTGAGTTGGGAACCCGGGGCGGACACGGGAGATTATAGCTGGTGGGACGGCGGAAGCTTTCATGCGAATTTGAATGCCTCAACCGGGTTAAAGCCGCAGGCACGCCGTTATGTCGAAATCGAGGACGCGCCCGAACGAGTGCAGCGGGTTCATCGGCGAATGCAGCCTCATTATGATCATCTTTATCAGCACAGGCTGCGCGTCTCATGAAGCGCTTGAATGTTTCCCTATTGCCCGGAAAGTGATCGACGCTGAATAATTAGTGCATGTTGTCAAAAACCCGAGGCTTCAGCTTTTCCGCGCCCAGCATTAACCATTTCACTCACCCCGCCGGTCCCACCCGCTGCCATACGCCTGCCGTACGGATTCCATACGCTTTCCATACAGCCGCCTTGTGGAATTTCTCAAGGTTAACGCACCTCTTCCGTGCACCGAAAACCACTGATCTGAGGAATAAGTGAGAGGCTGGACAGCGACCCAAACGGGGCTCGTTGCGGCTGCTTCCTTCCGGACCTGACCGGGTTGGCGAGGCGTTTGCCCGCGCCAACCTCTCGCCGTCTATATAGGGCTTCTCAACGCCTTGGGCAAGGTGACGATTGCACCCCGGACAGCTCTGTGCCAGTAATCGCCTCACTAAAGCGTTTTCACATTAACTTGAGACAAGTTGATGTGGAAATCGCCGGTCTGGGGTGCTGGTAACGTGGAAGCTTCGAGTTTCGTTTGCGATTCAAACAAAACTCGAAACTCTCTAAGGCGGAGGTGGAATTCATGCGGCATGCAGAGGCTGTGACATTTGGTGGTTCGGGGCTGGATCGAGCAGCGGAACTGCGCACCAACACCAAGCGCCTGGCAGAATTGCAAGCCGCCGGTGAAGCCATCGCCTTGTGGCACGGCAAACCACTTTTTGACTTTGAAACCAGTGCCTTGATCCGACTCAAGTCAAACCATCCGCTGTTACAGGAGGCCACCGAACCACCGCATTTCCTCGGCCTGAACGGCAACACCGGTCTGTTGGTCTATGACGTTTCGCCCTGGCAGGACCCGAATGCCGATGCAGAGGCCATGGCCCAGTTTTTTGACCCGTCACAAAACCGCTATCCGGGTTTTTCAGAGGCGCAGGTATTTTCCGAACTGCGGGGCATCATGGCCAAGTTGAGCCCCCAGGACGCCGAACTCGCCGCCACCGCCCGCAGCCTGTTTGAATGGCACGAAAATCACCCGTTCTGCTCCAAGTGTGGTGCGCCGTCCGAGGTCGCTCAATCCGGCTGGCAGCGCACCTGCCCGGCCTGCGGCGCCTTCCACTTCCCGCGCACGGATCCGGTTGTTATCGTATTGGCAACACACGGGAATTCCGTTCTGTTGGGGCGTTCACCCAATTGGCCTGAGGGCATGTACTCGTTGCTCGCCGGTTTCATGGAACCCGGCGAAACCATGGAAGCCGCGGCCCGACGCGAGGTGTTTGAAGAATCCGGCATCCGGCTGGGCGACGTCAGGTATCTCTCCAGCCAGCCCTGGCCTTTCCCGTCTTCGCTGATGATCGGCTGCTTTGCGGATGCGCTCAACACCGACATCACCTTGGACCCCAACGAGATCGAAGACGCGCGCTGGTTCACCCGCGAAGAGCTGGTCGCGGCCTCGGTTGACGAAAAATCCGCCCTGAAACCCGCCCGTAAAGGGTCTATTGCTCATTTTTTGATTAACAACTGGCTGGCAGACACTCTAGTTTAGAGAAAAACGATTCGGTCCAGAACCAGAGGCAGCAAATGCAGTTTTCCAGTGTGCAGGATATCAACGCGCCGCTAGATTTCGCCTTCGCGCAGATCTCGGATTTCAACGCGTTCGAGGCCTACGCAATGCGCACCGGCGCCCAGGTGGAGCGTAAGGACAGTCTGACGGATGTCGGCCCGGGGTTGATCTGGAATTTCATTGGTGAAATCCGAGGCAAAGTGCGGGATGTGGATATTGAACTCACCGGCTACCGGCCTCCGAAAAAACTGGAGTTCCAGTGCCGTTCCCCGGGAATCGACGGCAACATCCATATCCGTGCCCTGTCGCTGACCCGCAGGCAGACACGGATGAAAATGGTGGTGGACATCCAGCCGCTCAGTATTCCGGCCCGTTTGGTGATGCAATCAGCAAGGCTGGCCAAGAAATCTCTGAACCGGAAATTCAACCACCGGGTCTGGGAGTTTGCGAATTACATCGAGGGGAATTACCAGCGGTCACGGTGAGGGGTGCGAGGGTTGGGAGCAGTTAGTTTGAGCCTGGACGGACTTTTAGAGCGACACGCCAATTATCAGGTGTTCTCAACCAAGCACCGAGTCTGACAGTTTGAAAACTTCCACCGGCTCCCGAATACCTTTGAAACTTATCTCATCCCTCAATTCGACCTGAAAATCGTCTTCTACCGAAATCCGGGCCCGCGGGCTGAGTAGAATTTCGCCGTCGCTCGCTTCATCACATAGTCGTGCCGCCAGATTGATGGCAGTTCCGGACGCGGAATAATCAATGCGACCTTCGAATCCGACGATGCCGACGGTGGCGTAGCCAAGTGAAACGCCAACCCCGAAACCGAGCCGGTGGCCGAGTTTTTTCCAGCTAGCGCACAACTCATTCATGCGCGCTCGCATGGCCATCGCCAACCGGACAGCCTGCCCTGCCGGATCGTCACAGGGCAAAGGATCGTTGAACAGAACCATCAGTCCGTCGCCCACCCGCTGGTCCACGCCTGCGCCGGATGCGTTGATGAGTTTACCCATCTCCTCGTGGTAGGTTTGCAGCACCTCGATTGTTTCTTCCGGCTCGGCGGTTTCCACAAATGCGGTGAACCCGCGAATGTCGCACATCAGAACACCAAGCAACACACGGTGGCTTTTTAACAGGCCCTCTGAACCGGAAGACATCACCGTGTCTGCCACCGCTGTGGGCAGGAAGCGTTTCAACCGACCCATGCGTTCAATTTCGTCGACCTGTTCTTCAACTCGATCACCAAGTTCGGCATTCAAAGATTCAAGCGCTTTGAACTGCTTTACGTTCTCGATGGCAATCACCGCCTGGGCAGCAAAGGCCTCAACCATCGCAATTTCGCCTTCGGAGAATGATTTCACTTCGGTCCGCCACACGGCAATGGCGCCAAGAACGTCGCCTCTGCGCATAAGCGGGACCGACAAAAGAGTTCTGTAACCCACGTCATCAACCAGCTTTCTGTGAAATTCGTCCCCGGCCAGATACAGCTCGTCTTCGGAAAGATCGTTGATGTGTATCCTGCCCCTTTCACGTATCGAGCGGGCAACAGGTGACGGATCATCCAAATCATAAGCGTAAGATCCGGGAACGAATTCGTCTGAAGCCTCACCCCACATGGCTTCAAAACTGATCCGGCCCTGATCTTCGTTCAGGATATGCAGACCACAACGTTCTGCGCTGCAAAGCTGTGCGGCGTTTCCGACAATTGCCTTAAAAACGGGATGATCATCGTCTCGAGAGCAACTGATGACCTCTAGGATCTCGGCCGTTGCCGTTTCACGCTCCAGCCGGGATTGTAGTTCCCGGAACTGGCGCACGTTTTCGATGGCGATCACCGCTTGCGCGGCGAAGGATTGCACAAGCTCTATCTGACTGTCATCAAACGGCTGTACTTCGCGGCGATAAAGAGCAATGCAACCAATGGCCAAACCGCCCGCGAACAAAGGTACGGCCAGAAACGTTCGGATGCCTTCCTTGTCCACGGCCTCAACCCGGCCCGGGTCTCCGTCCCGATACGCGTCGGTGTCTTTCAGATCCCCGACGTGGACAATTCTTTGCTCGCGCACCGATGTGGCGTTGGCGGTTGGGCCATCCATGGGCCAAGCGGTCTGATCGACCACAAGATGACTGAGCGACTCACCCCAATGCGCCTCCATGACAAGTTCGGTCTGATCAGCGTTGCAGATGGCCATGCCTGCCATCGGGGCGCTGCAGAGCTGAGCGGCGTTGCGCAGGATCACCTCGAACACAGGCGCGGTATCGGTGCGCGATTTGCTGATGACGTGCAAAATCTCGCGCGCCGCTTCTTCGCGCTCCAGCCGGGTTTGCACCTCGCGAAACTGTCGCGCATTTTCGATGGCGATCACCGCCTGTTTGGCGAAGGTTTCGACCAGCCCGATCTCATCTTCTTTGAACAGGGCCACTTCGCGCCGGTAAAGCAGGATCACACCGTATGCCTCATCCCCGACAATAAGCGGAACTGTCAGGACAGTCCTGATCCCCTCGACCTCGACGGCATGCACCCGGTGCCGCTGTCCGGAGCGATACATCGGGCTGTCACTGAAATCGGCAACTTGCAGCGGGCGTCTCTCGACGAATGCCTGTGCGGAAAGAGACTGCGACGGGTCAAGCGGCAGGGGGTCGTCGTTGATGAGATCAACGAACTTGCTGGTGGTGCCGTGGTAGGCCGGGATCGTCAGATGCGTCCGTTCTGGATTGGCGAGGAACAGACAGGCGAAGGGCGCCCCGCACAGCCGCGCCGCCATTTCCAGAACAACGTCGAACACCGGCCCCACGTCATCGCGGCTCTGGCTGATAACCGACAATATCTCGCGCGTCGCAGCCTCGTGTTCCCGCATGCGCTCAAGTTCCGCGCGCAGACTGTCCTTTGCACCCTCTGTTGAATGGTCGTGCAACTATTTGGCTCCGAAAATCCCCTTGTGGAAGAATAGACAGGCGGATGCTTTGTGGCTACTTTTTTTTAGGAAGCGGAAACTGTGCCAAAGTTCGCTTTGTCGCTGGCTGACTGTGCCACCTGGGTCCGAATTCACCCTACCCGCGCGACAGGTCCGCCTCATACACACCCAGAATCTCCACCATCGAGGTGAAATAATCCAGCTCCTCCAGCGCCCGTTTCAACGGTGGGTCCTCCGGATGGCCGACCACGTCGGCATAAAACTGCGTTGCGGTGAAGGAGCCGTCGAGCATATAGCTTTCCAGTTTGACCATATTCACGCCGTTGGTGGCGAACCCGCCCATGGCCTTGTACAGCGCGGCAGGGATATTGCGCACCCTGAATACAAAGGTCGTGATCAGTTCCTTGTCTGACTGCCGCGCCTTTATCGGCTCGGGTGACATCACCAGAAAACGGGTGGTGTTGTTGTCGTAGTCCTCGATGTGCTCGGCCAGCACCTCGAGCCCGTAAGTCTTGGCTGCCAGCGGAGAGGCCAGCGCGGCCAGGGTTTTGTCACCCCTTGACGCAACAATCTCGGCGGACCCGGCCGTGTCGGCGCCGGTTACTGGTTTCAGGTTGTGCCGGCGCAAAAACTTCCTGCACTGGCCGAGCAGAACCGTGTGGCTCATGGCCGAGGTTATATCTTCCATCGTCGAACCCGGCGCGCCCAGCAGGTTGATGTGCACCCTCACGAAATGTTCGCCGATGATGTGCAGGCCGGTTTCCGGCAGCAGATGGTGGATGTCGGCAACCCGGCCATAGGTGGAATTCTCCACCGGCAACATGGCCAAATCCGCGGTGCCGTTCTTGACCGCAGCCACCGCGCCTTCGAACGTGTTACAGGCAATTGCTTCGGCCTCGGGATAGACTTCCAGACAGGCCTGATGCGAATAGGCACCAGGCATTCCCTGAAATGCGATCTTTTGCGGCAGCTTCGCCCTTATTACATCCTGTCGCTGTTGGCGTTTCGTCGCGCTTCGACACCTTGCAGGACATAAGGGGAAGGCGCTAGAAAGGTCCGGAACATGGAATAGGGGATAGTCTCGTCCGCGAGCAAAAGTGGGAACAGTGATGAATACAATGGAAGTAACAAAAATCGCAGGCGGCATATTCGGCGCCCTGCTGGTTTTTCTGCTGGTCAGCTGGGGGGCGGAGTCGCTTTATCACGTCGGTGGCAGCGGCCATGGCGACGAAGCACAGGGAGCCAGTGGCTATCCGATTGAAGTCGCCCATACCGAAGAAACCGGTGAACAATCCGATGAACCTTCGCTGGAAGACATGCTGGCAGCGGCTGACGTGGACAAAGGCAAGAAGGTCTTTTCCAAATGTAAAGCCTGCCACAAACTGGACAACGGCACTAACGGCGTCGGCCCGCATCTGTTTGGCGTGATGGACCGCGACATCGGCTCTGTTGACGGGTTCAAATACTCCGGTGGCATGACCACAGTCGAAGGCAACTGGGATGCGGCAACGCTGGATGCATTCCTGACCAAACCAAAAGATCTGATTTCGGACACCAAAATGTCCTTTGCCGGTCTGAAAAAGCCTGCCGACCGGGTAAATCTGATCGGCTACCTGATGACCATCAAATAACCCGACTAGGGATTAACGGATTTGAGGCCGTCCTTTTGGGCGGCCTTATTCTTTGCTTGTAACGGATTCTCACATAATTGCGCCTTGCGGTTTGCCTAAGAACCCTTTTACCTAAATATAGTAGGAATTGTGCGTATAATCGGCACCAGGCAGCAGTGAGGGTAATCGGATGGACCGTCGTCAGACACAGGGCTTCGTAATCGCTCAGGAACAACTGCGTTCGCTCACACTCAGATACATTTTTTCCTTTGGCTTGCTGATTGCCGTCTGGGTGTTGACGGCATTTGTTGCTGCTGCTGACGAGAAGATTACCAAATCTCACGGCATTTCCGCGTTCGGCGATTTGAAATATGGGCCGGAATTCCAGTTTTTCGAATACGTGAACCCCGAAGCACCTAAGGGTGGGGAATTCTCCACATGGGCTTTTGGCACCTTCGATTCGATGACTCCCTACATCCTCAAAGGCACAGCGGCGTCCCTGTCCTCGGTCTTTTTTGAGAGCCTGATGTCAGGCAGCGCGGATGAGCCGGACAGCATGTATGGCCTTCTGGCTGAAAGTATCGAATACCCGGAGAACCGCGGCTGGGCTGTTTTCAACCTGCGGCCAGAGGCGCGGTTTTCCGACGGGTCGCCTGTGACTTCAGAGGATGTTGTGTTTTCCTTTAACGTTCTGATGGAAAAGGGCCGGCCCAGTTTCAAGGTGACATTTGCAGATTTTGAGAATGTCGAAGCGTTGAACCCGCTCCGGGTGAAATTTACCTTCAGAGAAGGGGCAAACACCCGCGAATTGCCGATAGCCGCCGCCGGGTTGCCGGTGTTTTCAAAGGCCTATTACGCGGACCGTGACTTTGCAGAGAGCACGCTCGACCCGCCGGTTGGGTCTGGCGAATACGTTCTTGACCGGGTGCGCCCCGGCGAAAGTGTGTCTTATGTGCGCCGGGATGATTACTGGGGCAAGGATTTGCCGATCAACCGTGGGCGCTCCAACTTTGAACGGATCACTATCGAATACTATTCGGACTACACGGCTGCCTTTGAAGGGTTCAAAGGCGGGGCATACAATTTCCGCGAGGAGTATCTGTCAAAGCTCTGGGCCACCTCCTACAACTTCCCCTCGCTGGACAAGGGCTGGACCATAAAAAAGACCCTGCCGGACGGCAACCCTTCGGGCACGCAGGGCTTTTGGCTGAATATGCGGAGAGACAAGTTCAGGGACGTGCGGGTTCGCGAAGCCCTCGGCCTGATGTTCAACTTCGAATGGTCAAACAAAGCCCTGTTCTATGATCTGTACACCCGCACCGACAGTTTCTGGGAAAACTCAGACTTGCAAGCCACTGGAATACCTGGAGAGGATGAATTAGCCCTGTTGGAACCCCTACGCGAACATCTGCCGGATAGTGTCTTTGCCGAACCGGCCTGGCTGCCCGATGTGTCCAAACCCAAACAGCTGGACCGAAAAGCGGTCCGCAAGGCGGGCAAACTGCTGGATGCCGCAGGTTGGAAAGTTGTCGACGGCATGCGTAAAAATGACAAAGGCGAAACGCTGCGGGTGGAGTTCCTGAATGACAGCCCGTCGTTTGAGCGGATTTCAAATCCCTTTATCGAGAACCTGAAACGGCTGGGAGTCGACGCCTACCTATCCAACGTCGATTCGGCGCAGGCAAATGAGCGGCAGAAAAACTACGACTATGACATTGTAGTGCAGCGTTTTGTGATGTCGTTGACACCAGGCCTTGAACTGCGCGGGATATTCGGCTCGGATGTGGTGGATACTCCCGGGGCCAATAACCTCAGCGGCCTGGCCAATCCGGCCATTGACGCACTGATCGGCACAATCGAAAAGGCCGGAACCCGACAAGAGCTGAATACCGCAGTCCGTGCGCTTGATCGCAGCCTGCGGGCAATGCACATCTGGATTCCACAATGGTACAAGGCGGCGCATAATGTGGCTTATCTGGATATATATGAGCACCCCAAGAAGCTGCCGCCCTTTGCCATGGGCGAAGTGGATTTTTGGTGGTACAACGCCGAGAAGGCAGAAAAGCTAAAAGCACTGGGCGCGTTCTAGCGCCAGCAGGCACACAGGGCGGCACGCAAACATATGGGCGCTTATATCTTCAGGCGATTGTTGCTGATGATCCCGACGCTGATCGGGATCATGGTGATCAATTTCACCCTGATCCAGTTTGTCCCCGGCGGCCCGATTGAACGCATCCTCGCTCAATTGGAAGAGGAAAGCAGCGCCACGGACCGGATATCAGGCGGCGGCAATGAGGTCGGCACGTCAGGCAGCAGCAGCGAAACCTATCAAGGCGCGCGTGGGCTGCCCGAAGATTTTATCAAGGATCTGGAAAAGCAGTTTGGCTTTGATAAGCCGCCTCTGACCCGGTTCTTCCTGATGATGGGCGGTTATTTGCGGTTTGATTTTGGCGAAAGCTATTTCAGGTCGATTTCGGTCGTCGACCTGATACTGGAAAAAATGCCGGTGTCGATCACGCTGGGGCTGTGGTCAACCTTGCTGGCCTACATGGTGTCGATTCCGCTTGGTATCCGTAAAGCCGTCAAAGACGGGTCCCGGTTTGATTCCTGGACTTCCGGCGTCATCATCGCAGCTTATGCCGTTCCCGGCTTTCTGTTTGCCATTATGCTGCTGGTCATGTTCGCCGGTGGTTCCTTCTGGAAGTTGTTTCCATTGCGGGGGCTAACCTCCGACGGGTTCAGCGATCTGAGCCTGATTGAACAGATCAAGGACTACCTCTGGCACATCGTCTTACCGGTCACCGCGGCAACAATCGGCGCCTTCGCCACCAATACGCTGCTGACCAAAAACTCGTTTCTGGACGAAATCAACAAACAGTATGTGATTACCGCACGGGCAAAGGGGCTGGCTGAACGGCAGGTGTTTTACGGCCACGTGTTCCGCAACGCGATGCTAATCATCATCGCCGGATTCCCCGGCGCTTTTATCGGCATATTCTTCGGGTCATCTCTGATCATCGAAGTTGTGTTCTCGTTGGATGGTTTGGGGCGGTTGGGGTATGAATCCATCGTAGACCGCGATTACGCCGTGGTCTTTGCCACGCTGTATATCTTTGGCCTGATGAGCCTGATCGTCGGCCTGATATCTGATCTGATGTATGTCTGGATCGACCCGCGGATCGACTTTGAAAGTCGCAACACATGAGGCTGCGCCTGTTCAAATCCGCCATCGCGCAACGTCGACTTGAAAATTTCCGCGCCAACCGCCGCGCGGTCTGGTCCCTGAGGATTTTTAGTATTCTGTTTGTGGTGTGTCTGTGCGCTGAATTCGTCGCCAACGACAAGCCGCTACTGGTGTCCTATGAGGGAGATCTTTATACACCCGCCTTTACGTTTTACACCGAAGAACAATTTGGCGGCGAATATCTGACCGAAGCAGATTATCGGGATCCGATTGTGCAATGCTTCATCAGGTCCGGCGGGTCTGAGTTGTGTTACGACACGCCCGAGGAGACCTATGCCGATGCCGCTGACGGTACTGTTGCAGGAGCCCCTATCCACAAAGGCTGGCTGTTGTGGCCACTGGTCCGGTCCAAGTTCAACACCGTGAATTACGATGTGCAGACCGCGACCTCTCCGCCGGATGCAAACCACTGGCTGGGAACCGATGATCAAACCCGCGATGTTCTTGCACGGATCATATATGGCTTTCGGATATCCACGGTTTTTGCCCTGATTGTGGTGGGGATTTCCTCGGTCCTCGGCGTCGCTGCCGGGGCCACAATGGGGTACTTCGGTGGTTGGGTTGACCTGTTTTTTCAGCGGTTGGTGGAAATCTGGTCCAGCACGCCGGCGCTTTACGTCATTATCATTATGGCGGCGATCATCCCGATGAACTTCACCATTCTAACCAGCCTGATTATCCTGTTTAGCTGGACTGCGCTGGTGGGTCTGGTGCGCGCAGAGTTTCTGCGGGCAAGGAATTTCGAATACGTCCGCGCGGCGCGGGCCATGGGCGTGCCGGACTGGAAAATCATATTCCGCCATCTGTTGCCAAATGCGATGGTGGCGACGGTGACCTTTCTTCCGTTCATCGTGACCGGTTCCATCGGCACCCTCACCAGCCTTGATTACCTTGGCTACGGGTTACCCCCGTCCTACCCCTCGCTCGGCGAGTTGGCTCTTCAGGCCAAAAACAACCTGCAGGCACCCTGGCTGGCTTTTTCTGCGTTTTTAACTATCACCATCATGCTGTCGCTTCTGGTTTTTATCTTCGAAGGCGTTCGCGACGCCTTTGATCCTCGAAAGACATTCAAATGAGCGAAGTCGTCCTCAGCTTTGACAATCTGTCAGTGGCCTTTGGCGACAACCCACCAGCCGTGGACAAAGTCAGCTTTGACATCTGCGCTGGCGAGACCGTTGCGCTGGTTGGGGAAAGCGGTTCCGGTAAGTCGGTCACGGCTCTCAGCAGTGTCAAACTGCTGCCCGACAGCGCCCATGTCACCGGCAGCGTGAAATACCGCGGGCGCGAGATGATCGGGGCGGATGACACCGTCCTGCGAGACGTGCGCGGCAACGATATCAGCTTCATCTTTCAGGAGCCCATGACCTCGCTCAACCCGCTGCATACGGTGGTCAAGCAATTGGGCGAAAGTCTGGCGCTTCATCAGGGCCTGAGCGGTGCGCCAGCGCTTGAACGCATTCTGGACCTGTTGAACAAGGTCGGCATCCGCGACCCGGAAAAACGGCTGAACGATTACCCGCACCAATTATCCGGTGGCCAGCGACAGCGGGTGATGATTGCCATGGCGTTGGCCAACGGCCCAGATCTGCTGATCGCCGACGAGCCAACCACTGCGCTGGACGTCACCATTCAGGCCCAGATCCTGGTTCTTTTGGCTGAGATTCAAAAGGCCGAAGGCATGGGAATGCTGTTCATCACCCATGACCTGAAAATCGTCCGCAAGGTGGCAAACCACGTCTGCGTGATGAAGAAGGGCAAGATCGTTGAGGCCGGCCCCACCGAAGAATTATTTGCTAATCCGCAGCACGAATACACCCAAACCCTGCTGGCTGCCGAACCTAAGGGATTGCCCGGTCCGGTGCCAAGCGGAGCCAACGAAATCGCCTCGACTAAAGATTTAAGGGTCTGGTTCCCCGTTAAGCGCGGCCTGATGCGGCGGACCGTGGGCCACATTAAAGCGGTGAATGCCGCGACATTCTCGGTGCGGGAGGGCGAAACGCTTGGAATCGTCGGCGAAAGCGGCTCCGGCAAAACCACGCTGGCGCTCGCCATGATGCGGCTGATCTCATCCAAGGGGCCAGTGGTGTTTCTGGGAAAAGATGTTCAGGGACTTAGAAACAAGGCTCTGCAGCCAATCCGCAAAGACATGCAAATGGTGTTTCAGGATCCCTATGGCTCGCTCAGCCCGCGCATGACTGTGGAACAGATTATTGCCGAAGGAGTAGGTGTACACCACCTTGACGCAGGGCGGGATCGCCGCCAGATGGTGATCGACATCATGGAGGAGGTTGGGCTCGACCCAGCCACCATCGACCGTTACCCGCATGAATTTTCCGGTGGCCAGCGCCAGCGCATAGCCATTGCCCGAGCGATGATTCTGAAACCACGGCTGCTGGTGCTGGATGAGCCCACTTCAGCGTTGGACATGACCGTGCAAGTGCAGATCGTGAACTTGCTGCGCGACCTGCAGCAACGCTACAAACTAGCGTATATGTTCATCAGCCATGATCTCGCCGTAGTGCGTGCGCTCAGCCACAAGGTACTGGTGATGCGACAGGGGGACATTGTGGAGTCAGGGCCCGGACAGCAGGTGTTTGACGCTCCCAAAACGGATTACACCAAGGCACTGATGGCGGCGGCCTTTGACATATCGGCGCGTGAAGGTGTTTCTCAGTAAAACTGATGCCCGGCAGACGACCTAATTGGGCAAGCCGGCTTCCATAAAATTCTCAATAGATTTTCCCGGCAATTTGCCGATTGTTAATCGCTCCTCTTCAAATTGGTCGAAACAGCAACCGCACCCGCGGAACGTTGTTCTGTCGACCGCCTGCCAGAAAAGAGGATTTCATGCCCACGTCCGACCAAAACTGCCGCCGCAGACCAAATCCGCCCTTCATCCTGACTCTTGCCGGTTTCAAACAAGCCGCCAAGCAGGGTGCCATTCTCTTTGGGTGTGCCCTGTCCCTTGCCATAGCGCCGCAGATCGTAAAGGCGGATATCGACCTGGTGTTCGGGACCTACGCCGCGGACAAACCAACCGAAACCGTACGCAAATTCCGCCCCTACCTCAGCTATCTTGCCGATACCATGTCAGAACGCCTGGGCGAGCGTGTTTCCATCTCCATGAAAATAGCCAGCAACTATGACGAAGGTATCGAAAACCTCGTGACCGGGAAGGTGGATTTCGCCCGCTTTGGCCCAGCGTCCTATGTAACCGCAAAGGAGCGGCAGGGCGGCATCCGCATTATCGCTATGGAATCCCAAAAGGGGGAAAAGACGTTCAAGGGCATTATCGCAGTGCACGCTGAAAGCCCGCTGAAGAACCTTTCGGATCTCGAAAACGGCAGCTTTGCCTTTGGTGACAAGCTTTCAACAATTGGTCGGTTTCTGGCCCAACGGGAGTTGTTGGAGGCCGGCATCGCCGCCAAGAACCTGCACCACCATGCCTATCTTGGCCGGCATGACCGGGTAGGAGCCGCAGTCGGAAACGGTGAATTCGACGCTGGCGCCCTGAAGTCGAGCACTTTCAAAAAACTCGTCAAAAAAGAGGTGCCCCTGCGGGTACTGGCCAGCTTTGACAATGTCACAAAACCCTGGCTGTCCCGCGCCGAGCTTGATCCGGTTTTATTTTCTACAATGCAGGAAGTTTTTCTCCAAACCACCGACGTGGAAATTTTGAAGTCCATTAGTAAATCCGGTTTTCTGGCCGGGGATGACAGCGACTATGCTCCGATAAGAGAAGCAATGGTTCGCAGCCAGGACTTCGGAGGCTGATCCCATTTCTGCGGCCCATGTAAAAAAGGGCGCTTCCATGCGTCTGTCCAGCCAAATAGCCATCTCGATGCTGCTTGCCGTCTTTGGCGTCGGCCTTCTTGCCGGAGAAGCTGTACGGTTTTTCGAGACCAACCGACTGCAGCGGGTTTTGCAGGAGCGAGCCGATCTGACGATCTCGCTGCTGAACGGCTTGATGATGGAAGCGATTATTATTCGCGATGTTCCCGTCATCGAAACTGCCTTGGAGGAGGCTGTCATCCGCAATCCAGCACTTGTCGGGATTTCCGTCAGAACCAACTCTGACCAGGTGATCGCCAAGTTCCCCTCACGGGCTGTTACTGAAACTGGCGTGCTTTCGGAATTTTCACAGGCAGTGGAGCTGGATGGTGAAAGTTTTGGTAATATTTCGGTGCTTTGGTCCCGGGCTCAGGAAGAACAGCAGATTCAATCCAGCGTTCATCAGGCCCGGCTGTACGGTGCCGGTGCCCTGGCAATTTTGACCGCTCTATTTATGTTTCTGACCTTCCGCTTGGTATTGCGCCCGCTTACTGTGGTACACAGCCGAATGGAAGCCACCCTCGCCGGTGAAAGCGGACGCTCTCAGAAGCTGCCACGTTTGGCGTCAAGCGAGTTTCTGTCGCTGTCAGATTCAGTGACCACGCTAGACAAGGTGCTCAAGGAACGGGATCAGCGAGAAGAGGCGATGCGGATTGCCCGCGAAAATGCCGATGCAGCAAGCAAATCCAAATCCGAATTCCTTGCCAACATGAGCCATGAAATTCGTACACCAATGAATGGCGTTATCGGCATGGCCGAATTGATGCTCGAAACCGATCTGGATCGGGATCAGCGTCTGTATTCAGAAACAATCGCCAAATCAGGCAGTGCTCTGCTGACAATCATCAACGACATTCTGGATTTCTCAAAAATTGAAGCGGGTAAAATGACTCTGGAGGCGGAACCATTCAACCTGTGCCGCGCGCTGGAAGATATCGTCACCCTTGTTGCATCAAAAGCCGCCCAGAACAGCGTTGAGGTCAGCCTGCGTTACGACCCAAACCTGCCAACTGCTTTTAACGGTGATGCCGGGCGTGTCAGGCAAATAGTCACCAACATCGTCGGCAACGCAGTAAAATTCACCAAAAACGGCCAGGTCATAGTCGAAACCCGGGGCCGTGGCGAGGGCAAGCTGCATCACCTTGAGATTTCGATCCAGGACACCGGCGTTGGAATACCGGAAGAGGATCTGATTTCGATATTCCAGGAATTTGAACAGGTTGACGGCGCCGCCAACAGGAAATTCGAAGGAACGGGCCTGGGGCTTGCAATTTCAAAACGACTGACCCGGATGATGGGAGGGACGATCGAAGTTGAGTCCAAAATAGGCGTAGGTTCAAAGTTCACAATTATTCTGTCGCTGGAGAAAACCGACGACCTGATTGAAACCGATTTTGACGTCGAGGCAGATCTTACCGGGAAATCTGTCCTTGTTGTCGACGACCTGAAAATCAACCGGACTATCCTTTGCGAACACCTGCGAAACTGGAAGGCAAATTGCACAACAGCCGGTTCCGCAACCGAGGCGCTGAGCATTCTTCAATCAAATAACGAGCCCCAGGCGCAGTTTGATCTGATCATACTGGACTATCAGATGCCTGAAGTTGACGGATTGGAATTGGCCCGCCGGATAGGCCATCTGAACGGGTTAAAAAAAACACCGCCGATGATCCTACTGTCTTCGGTCGAACAGAATGCAAACGCACAATCTCTGAAGGGGTTCGGATTCTCCGAAATCCTAATGAAACCGGCCCGGGCTGTTGTACTCAAAAGCGCGATTACCACAGCGCTGAAAATTCAGAAGAAACCAGCTGTCGAGAAGGCTGCGACAACCCCCGCAGCGCCGGTTGACGATTTGGCACCGGGCCTTAAGCTGCTGGTCGCCGAAGACAACAAGACCAACCAGCTGGTGGTGAAAACCATGCTTAAAAAACTTGGCCTGGAGATTATCTTCGCCAATAATGGTGCCGAGGCTCTTGAACACCATCTCACTTTTCGGCCTGACATTATTCTCATGGACCTTTCGATGCCAATAATGGACGGGCTGGAGGCAACCCGTGAAATTCGTCTGGTCGAGGCCGAATTGAACCTGCCATCCTGCCCGATTATCGCCCTTACCGCGAATGCTATGAAGGGCGACCGGGAGTTGTGTCTGAATGCGGGAATGGATGATTACCTGTCCAAACCCATTGTGAAGGCAAAATTGCTCGAGCATCTGCACAAATGGCAATCAGGTCCGGCGACGTCGGTCTCACCAAAAATTTCGGAGAATTCCGATCCTGCCGGGCTGCCCCGTACCCCGATGTTGCTGAACGAGGATGACCGGATATAGGCAAATACCTCCCGAACCCCTTGGGAAGTAGCATCTTTAATCAAACCGCGCGGTACGCATTCAATCAGTACGAAGTAACGGTTGTGTCCAACTCCTTGCTAGGCGAAAGTGATCGGTCGATTTCTGATCGGGCTGCTTAGGTATTAGTGATCCAACGTTTTCTGGGGTGCGTAGTCTATACATGCTAGACTACGCCACCAAGCCTGAAAATCCGGGTGCTTTCCCTCGCGAGAGCCGGTATTCTCGCCAGGACAAATCCGCCAATAGCCGGAGCGAAAGCAAGAAATTGAAGGCCGCTGAGACCTCTGAGACAAACTGGTCCAAACTGATATTACGGGTGCGCGACACTCGGGATGAACAGGCTTTTGCCCTGTTGTTTCGCCATTTTGCGCCCCGGATAAAGGGTTTTCTTATGAAGGCCGGGGCGCAGGATGCCTCTGCCGATGAATACACTCAGGAAGTCATGGCCACCGTTTGGCACAAAGCGCATTTGTTTGACCCAGCACGCGCTTCGGCTGCCACCTGGATTTTTACGATTGCCCGCAACAAACGCATCGACGCACTACGGCGTTCCGGTCGCCCGGAACCCGAAGAACTCCCCTGGGGGCCCGAACCACAGCCCGAGGCAGCCGATGCGCTTGCCCTGCAACAAGACACCGAGAGGCTCGCAGAAGCGCTGGAGTCGCTGCCCGACAAGCAGCGCGAAATCGTCAAGCGGGCCTTTTACGGCGACCTGACCCATTCTGAGCTGGCAATCGAAACCGGCTTGCCGCTTGGCACCATAAAATCCCGAATCCGTTTGGCGCTTGAACGCCTGCGTCACGCAATGAGTTGACCCCGACATGACCGTAAAACATATCCTCAACGAACAACTTTTGATGGGCTACGCCGCCGGTATCCTGCCGGAAGCTTTTGATCTGGTGGTTGCCACCCACCTGTCACTATCAGACGAAAGCCGTGCTATGTTGTGCAGTTTTGAATCCCTGGGCGGTTGTGTGCTGAACCGGTGTGAAGAGGCAAGGATGGCCAGCGATGCACTCGACAAAACCCTGGACAAGATAAAATGCTCAAACCCGAAAACCTCAGCCAAGGGAACCTGTTGCGGATGCCTGCCCGAACCTTTGCGGCGTTATGTTGGCGGCGGGATTGAAGCTGTTAAATGGTCTGCACTTGGAGCGGATGCCAAGCAGGCAGTTTTACCCGTTGGCCAAGACGCAACCGCCCGGTTGCTTTACATTCCTGCAGGGCAGACTCTGCCCCATCACGGGCTTCGCAGCCAAGAGCTGACACTTGTTTTGAAAGGCGCCTTCAACGACGGCCTGTTCCGCTACGCCCGGGGTGACATCAAAATCGTCAATGAGAAAGCTGAGCACCAACCAATTGCAGACTTGGGGGAAGTCTGCATATGCCTGACAGCTACGGACACGCCACAGGGATAAAAAGGTTGATGCCGCGCGTGCTGTGGTGGTTCCTCAGGGATTGGAGCGTTTCTCTGCCATCCTTTTGATCCGCCGAACAACCAACCAGACAACCAGCACCACGGGGGGCACCAGTCCAGCAGATAACCAACTGGTTTCAATGTTCATTTTCTTTGCAATCGGATAGAACAGTTTGCTCAGCAAGTTAACCGCGTAGTAGCTGATCGCAACAACTGACAATCCTTCAACGGTTTCCTGTAAGCGCAACTGGAGCGCTGCGCGCCGGTCCATTTGTTCCAGAACCACCTTGTTTTGTTGGTTTGTGTGGACGCCTACCCTTGTACCCAGCAACCGAGACGCTCTCGCAGCCCGACCCGAAATATCATCCAGCCGTGATTTGGCGGACAGGCAGGTCCGTATTGCCGGATCAAACCGGCGCATCATGAATTCCCCAAACAGTTGCAACCCGTGCAACCGTTCCTCGCGCAGCACGCTGATCCGTTGATTCACAATCGCTGAATAGGCCACAGCAGCGCTAAACCGAAACGCCGTTTTAGCAGACAGCATCTCGATCCGCGCCGATATGTTCAACAGCTGGTCCAGCTCCAACTGCGAACTAACAAGGTCGTCTGCCATATCGCCAACAACTTTTGACAGATCCCGATCAATCGGCTCCAGTTGACCTAAAATATCGCGCGCAACCGGCAAGGTCAGCATCGCCATGGATTTATAGGTTTCAATTTCCAGCAGCCGCTGCACAATCCGGCCAATCCGATGCGAGCCTGTTTTGCCTACCGGAAAAACCGCAAAACGGATGTTCTGGTTGGGATCCAGACGAAAATCACTGGCCACAACCGCGGCCCCATCCAGAACCTGAGACGCGGCCAGTGACTCGCGTACAAACCATGGGTCAGTTTCAGAAAGAATCCGGTTCTGCGCCTCATCCACACTGTTGATCGGTTCAATCCGCACCAGTGCAGAAGTCAATATCCTGCCGGAAAGGGAAGCCAGCCAGTCAGGCGGCAGTTTCTCGAATAACTGACCGCAGAACGGCTTGTCCGCCAGTCCGGCACAATAGAGCGTAAAGGTAAAAAACTCCGAATGCTGTTCCCATTTTATCCGCACCAAGCCGAGGTCGGCAAAATGGTGATTGGCGCCCGACGAATGCGGTGGCGCCCCGAAATGTTCCAGCAGATGGATTAGGCTGTCACGATCCGCATCAGACGTGGAATTCTTCCGTTCCACGGCCAGATAGGCCACCCGACTGGGAGCAGACATGCGCGGAAAAGGCCGGGCGTGCAGTTCATTTGCCAGCGCAACACGTTGCGGATGGTTGGTAATATTGACCAGCGGCATGTTTAATTATCCTGCAATTATCTGACCTTACGAGCTTTTTGGCTCAAGTTTTACGATGTCAGCTGCTGACTCACTCTCCAGCGTTTCAAAATCAAAGGAATCCAGCCGCCGTGCCCGGTTGCCAGCCTTGCTCGCAGATATCTTGATCTCCTCAATATCTTTAGCGGCCTGCCCAAAATGCTTGTCCAGGTTTCCGACCCGTGCATCAAGCCGTTCGACATCCTTGTACAAAAGGCCAAGCTCCTTGCGGATCGCGCCGGCCTGCTCTTTCATCCGGGCGTCTTTCAGCACTGCCCGCATGGTATTCAGGGTTGCCATGCAGGTTGTTGGTGACACGATCCATACCCTTGCCTCAAACCCCTCGCGCACGACCTGGGCAAAATTCGCGTGCAATTCGGCGTAAACTGCTTCAGAGGGCAGGAACATCAGAGCGCCATCCGCGGTTTCACCCTCGATAATATACTTCTCTGAAATCGCCTTGATATGCAGTCGGACTGCCGCCTTCATCAACCGCGCCGCTTCCTTTGCCTGGGCCTGCGTTTGTGCACCCCGGATCGCCTCATAGGCCTCTAGAGGAAATTTGCTGTCGATCACGATCGGCCCCGGCGGATTGGGCAGGTGGATCAGACAATCCGCGCGCCGGTTGTTCGACAGCGTCGCCTGAAAGGTATACCCATCCGGCGGTAGCGCCTTTTGCACGATATCGTTCAGCTGGATTTCCCCGAATGCGCCGCGGGTTTGTTTGTTTGACAGGATGTCCTGCAACGACAAAACGTCACCGGACAGTTTTTCGATGTTGGTCTGGGCTTTGTCGATGGTCGCCAGCCGTTCCTGAAGCTGGGTCAGCGACGTTGTTGTTTTCTCCGACGACCCCTGCAACGCGTCTTTCATCCGGGTTTGCATTTCATCCAGTGCCCGGACCGATTTCATCGCGTTTTCATGCAGCTTGTCGTTCATCTGCTGCTGTACAAATGTCAGGCGTTTTTCAACAGCGTGAGAACTTTGGTTCTGATTGGCCGAAACGGTTTCAAGTCCACCTTTCAGAACATGTTGGCTCTCGTTCAGCACCCGCAAACCTTCGCCCAGCTGGCCGATTTGATGAGCCAATGGTTCGGTGGCTTTTGCCGAGCGTGCCGCAGCCCGCAGACCTAGAAAAACAAGTAGCAACAGCAGCAACAAAACGGCAGCGGAAATCAGCACAAGAAGTGTTACCGGATCATTCAGAGCCACTTCAGTGTTTCCAATCTCGATCATCGGCGGCCAAACAACCTCTCAATATCGCTTAGCTTCAATTCTACGTAGGTTGGCCGTCCGTGGTTGCACTGGCCGGAGTGCGGCGTTGCTTCCATCTCGCGCAGCAAGGCATTCATTTCCTCGGCCCGCATCATCCGCCCCGATCGGATCGACCCGTGACAGGCGACTCGGCTGAGGATAGCCTCGATCCGGTCTTTCACCGTCTGGGTCTGGTCGAGATCCAGCAGTTCGTCGCAGATATCGCGCACCATGGCCTCAGCGTTTACCTCACCCAGGATCGCAGGTGTTTCGCGCACGCAAATCGCCGTTCCGCCGAAGTCCTCGAACACCAGCCCGAGCGAGGCCAGTTCCTTAGAGGCGCTCAATATTAACCCGTGCTGCTCTTCCGGCAAATCCACGATTTCGGGAATCAGCAAGGCCTGTGACGCAACGCCGTTTTCCCTAACTTGCGCCTTCAATCTCTCATAAACCAAACGCTCGTGAGCCGCGTGCTGATCAACGATGACAACACCATCCCTGGTTTGCGCAACGATGTAGTTCTCGTGCACCTGTGCCCTTGCGGCCCCCAGCGGTCTTTCCTGGGAGAGAGCTTCATCAACTGCCTCCGGTGCGCCGGGTTCCACCCGCCCGGAAAAAGCGGTGGAAACCTCCTGAAACCCGGGTTGTTGAACCTCAAATACTGATTGCAGCGCAGCGCGGCTTGGCCGGGTTTCCATTTGATAAACCGGAGCCACCGGGCGATCTTCCGGCCGAAACGCCCCAAGCGCCGCATCCGATACCGTGGTCGAGGCCTGATGCCCGGCCCCGGCCAGTGCGTGGCGCAGCGCCGAAACGATCAATCCACGAACGATCCCCGGATCACGGAAACGAACCTCGGATTTGGCCGGATGAACATTCACATCAACCAGCGTCGGGTCGCATTCCAGAAACAGCGCCAGCGCCGGATACCGGTTGCGATGCAGGAAGTCGGAATAGGCACCCCGGATGGCGCCGATAAACGTCTTATCCTTCACCGGGCGGCCGTTCACGAACATGTACTGTGCCACGGCGGAGCCGCGCGAATAAGTCGGCAACGAAGCGTAACCGGTTAGCGCAATCCCTTCCCGTTCCGCATCAATCTTCAACGCATTTCCTGCAAAGTCCCGCCCCAAAATCCGCGCCAGTCGGGAATGCAGCGCGTCAAACAGATCACCTGTCTGCGGCTCCACCCGGAAGGTCACTCGCCCCTCGCCGCCTCCCGTCAGATCACGCAGAGTAAACCCGACAAAGGGCTCTGCCATCGCCAGTCGTTTTACCACTTCGCTGATCGCCTGGGCCTCTGACCGGTCGGTTCGCAGGAATTTCAGCCGCGCCGGGGTGGCGTGAAATAAATCACGCAATTCAACAACAGTGCCTTTGGACAGAGCCGCGGGTTTAACGCTTCCCGCCACGCCACCACTCACTGAAACCGTGGCCGCCGCATCACCCCCGGAGGCTCGCGATGTGATGGTCAGCCGCCCTACAGCACCCATCGAAGGCAGCGCTTCACCGCGAAAACCGAAGGTATGGATATTCAACAGGTCAGACCCATCGATTTTAGAGGTTGCATGGCGACTAAGCGCCAGAGCCAGCTGATCCGGCGGAATTCCATATCCGTCATCACTGACCCGGATCAGGGTTTTACCACCGTCAGCATAAGCAACGTCAATGCGCGTCGCCTCCGCATCCAGCGCATTTTCGATCAGTTCTTTGATCGCAGACGCGGGCCTCTCAACAACCTCTCCCGCGGCAATGCGATTGGCCGCGGCATCATCCAACTGACGAATTTCCCGTCTGCTTGATGCGGGAGTATTCATGATGTTGGGGTTAGTAGCGCTCATACCCCAACAACTAGCACAATTGCTCGCGATTCGCCTATGCCTGCGACCGCGTGAAACCGTTTAATCCGTTGCCGTGACGCCCACTGGCTTGCCGACCACAACAAACTGCAACCCCTCAGGGTCCAGCAGCTTTCGCGCCGCCCTGGAGACCTGTTCCAACGTCAGCGCGTTCACCTTGTCATTGCGGGTATTCACGTAGTCAATCGGTAGTTTGTCCAACTGCATGCCAACCAGAGTTCGGGCTATTTTCGAGTTGCTGTCAAACCGTAAGGGATAGGACCCGGTCAAATATTGCTGCGCTGTTTCCAACTCTTCCGCCGTAATACCCCCGGTCGCCATCTTTGCCCATTCGTCGCGAATGACCTCTATCGCCTCACCGATTCTGTCGTTCGCCGAGGACACGCCACCGCCTGCAAAACTCGAGTGGTCAAGCGCTGCGAGGTAGGAGTAAACGCCATATGTCAGCCCGCGTTTTTCCCGCACCTCTTCTGTCAGCCGCGAGCCAAATCCCCCGCCACCAAGAATATGCATCATCACGTAGGTGGCCATGAATTCCGGATGGTGCCGGTCAATCCCCTTCTGCGCCCAGATCGCCACGGACTGCGGCGTGTCCAGTTCGACAACCTCGGTGCCCCCTGGTGCGCCAAACTCAGTTTTTTCAGGAAGCTCGGCTCCGGCTTCGGGTAATTCCCCGAGTAATGCGTCTAGCATCGGGCCCAGTTCATCAGCCGTCACGTCGCCAACCACACCAACCACCAGATGGTCACGCGACAATCCTGCCTGATGCGCCGCCCTCAAATCTTCCGGAGTTAAAGCAGAAACGGTTTCGAGCGTACCGTCAGTTGGCCGGCCATAAGGGTGAGTCCCATAGGCAATGCGATTCAAGGTTTTCCTGGCGATAGCATCGGGATCCGATTGTTCAGAATTCAGATTGGAAAGCACCTGTTGGCGAACACGCTCAAAAGCCGCCGGATTGAACGCAGGCTCAGTAATCGCCCGCTTCAACAGGCCCAGGGCCTCTGGCGCATTCGATGTCAGCACCCGGGCGGAAACAGTCAGTGAATCCCGCCGTGCCGAGAATGTAAAATCCGCCGCCAGTTCTTCAGCGGCCCGCAGAAAGGCCGCAGCGTCCATGTCTCCGGTACCTTCTTCCAGCAACGCCATCATAAGATTGGTCGCTCCCAACTTGTCTGCCGGATCCAGCGAAGCGCCGCCGCGAAACCCGGTGTGCAGCGCGATAAAGGGAATGGAATGTTCTTCCACCAGCCAGGCTTTTATGCCACCCGGCGAGGTAACTTCCTGTATTTTAATCTGGGCTTGCAGCGGCAGCGCATGGATTATCAAAACGATGAAAATGAAAAGCATACGGATCATTGCGACACCTCCGATTTCGGCGGCATTTGCCAGCCGGTTACCGAGTTGCTTGGCTTCAGAATCCTCGCAGCAACGGCCATTATTTCCTCTTTTTCAACCGATTGCAGGATATCTGGCCAGGCCTGCACATCCGCGATCGTCAACCCCGAGGTCAACGCCTGCCCATAGCGCCGCGCAACCTGGTTTAAATTGTCCTGAGAATAAATTTGTTGCGCCGCCGCCTGCTTTTTCAATCGTGTCAAATGGTCGGTATCAATGCCGTTCTTCAGAAAACCTGCCAGAACTTCGTCAACCGCGGCTTCCAGCTCTTCCAGGCTGACACCGGGCGCAGGCATCGCATAAAGCCCAAAACCATCGGGGTCATAGGACAACCCGCTTTGCCACGCAGAGGTATAGGTCGCAACCTTGCGGTTCAGTTGCAATTCCCGCCCCAGCACCGAAGAAATACCGGACCCACCCAGCAGTTCGCCCAAGAACATCGCCGCTGCGGCTTCCTTTTGATCTCCCGGTTTTCGGTTGATCGACAGGTAATTGCGCACCAAAGCCGGTTGCTTGATCCGGGCGTCCTCAAAGGTCAGATGTATCGGCGCGTGGTGCGGTGGTTCTTGCGGCCTCACGCGCGGGGGAATGTTGTCTGAGGGCGCTAGCGGCCCGAAAAACTGCTTGGCCAGTTCCAGTACTTCCTGAGGCAGGACATCTCCCGCCACAATAGCAATCGCATTGTTTGGCGCGTAATAGGTGTCATAGAAATCAAGCGCTTCCTGCAGCGACAGTTGGGCAATTTCATGCCGCCAGCCAATAACCGGTTTGCTGTAAGGGTGATTGAGGTACAAGGCCGCGCGCCGTTGCTCGTGGAACAGGCTGCCCGGGTCGTTATCAACCCGCGAATTCCGTTCTTCCAATACAACGTTTCGCTCGGGGATGACTTCCTCCTCTGTTAGGACCAGATTGCGCATCCGGTCTGCTTCCAGCTGCATCATCAGGGGCAGCCGATCCACAGCCACATTCTGGAAATAGCCCGTATAGTCATGCGAGGTAAAAGCGTTGTCCACGCCGCCGTTTCTGGTCACGATATCTGAAAAATCGCCGGGCTTCAGGGTGTCCGTGCCCTTGAACATCAAATGCTCGAGGAAATGTGCGATGCCGGATTTGCCAGGTGGTTCATCAGCGGAACCAACCTTGTACCACACCATGTTGATGACGATCGGTGCCCGATGGTCTTCGATCACAACAACCTGCAACCCGTTTTCAAGATTGAAGTTCGTGACTTTGCCGGTTTGAGCAAACCCCACGGTCGCGCTAAGAAAAATCAACGCGACTGTAGAAAAGATTCTGAATGTCATTTTTTTTACCTGTGAAGAACAGTCTGTTTTGTCTGGCACCGGACCGGCTGCTTGTCGAACAGTAGCCGGATAGCACTACAATTCAACGCCTCTCTACGGGAATGTGATGTACGGCGATCTGAGATGCCTATCCGAGGATTTAGAGCGCTTTGCGTTCAAGCTGAAGCTGGTTAGACGCAAAGCGCCGGTTTAAACCTTTGATGTGGCTGCGTTTTGCGTTCACCTTGTGAGTCAAGATAAACGCAGAACGCTCTAGTTGTTTTCCCCTGGTGGTGGCGCAGTGGGTGTCTGCGCACCAATCCGGCGCATTCGCCGCAGCTCTTCAAATGCGTTCAATGTCTGCGACTGATAGCGTTTGAAATAAATGTCCGTCTTGAACCAGCGTTCAAACAGCTTCGGTCCGTTTTTTGACCTGAATTTTTCGTCTTCGCGGGCCAGCACACCCCTGATGTCTGCGCCAATTCCAAACCTTGTCGCCGCCGCCAGCAGCGCGCCCTCGCCACCATAAGTGCTCTGGCTGTCCAGCCGCTCAGGCCGCCCGCCCAGTGCTGCAACCCCATCATGTTCTGGCTTGGGGTCCACCAGATTGGGCCCGCCGAGGTTTGGCTCAGGCAGGGTCGTCAGGCTTTCCGGCATTTCCAGCGGTTTGGTTGGCAATATGGCAAATTCGTCCGGGCCGTCTCCGCCGGAGTTGGCGGCGAACAGCTTGCCTATACCGCTGGTGGTGTCACAGCCCGCCAGAACGCAGACCGCAGCCAGCATCAATCCTAGCTTTCCACCCCTAAAACTCATTGCGGTATCTGCCCTTTTTTGCACGTCTTTGCGCAGGTTTACCCTAGTTTTTGGCATACGTCACGCCCTTCTGCTTAGCCGGTCGGAAAACAGTACCAAACCGACAGCACCAACAAAAATTGAGATGTCCGCAACGTTGAAGGAATACGGATTGCGGAACCCGCAGCACGACATGTTCAGAAAATCCGCTACCGCCCCGTAAACGATCCGGTCAACCGTGTTACCCAAGGCTCCACCGATAATGCTGCCAACCAGAAAGGCACCGAACCAGCCGGAAAACTTACGACCCCACCAAAGCACCCAAGCTGATACCGCCAGGGCAACCACCACCAGTGACCAGCGCATCGTGTCCGATCCCAACCCCGAAAGCAGCCCGAAGTTAATCCCTTCATTCCACGCCATGCGAAAGTTCAGAAAAGGCGGGAAGACGTCTATAGCACCTCTGAATTGCAAATCGTAGTACTGCACGACAATCCACTTGCTCAGCTGATCAGACGCAAACACCAGAATTGACAGTGTCAAAATTCGTTTCATTTGCCTGCGCACTCCGCTTTTCGCCCCTAAACCAGTTTTACATAAATCTGAATCAGATTGTGATAAAGCTGCCGGGTCAAGTCTTTCGTTTCGCTGCGTTTTGAACAAACCCTGTGTTTCCGAATTCACGTAAAACGCTCTAATGGCGGAAATGTCTCATTCCCGTAAAGACCATCGCCAGACCCAGATCGTCTGCTGTGGAGATCACCTCGTCGTCGCGCATTGATCCACCGGGTTGGATGAGTGCGGTGGCACCGGCTTCGGCGGCCGCGATCAGACCGTCCGAAAACGGGAAAAATGCGTCCGAAGCCACCACCGAGCCTTTGGTCAGCGGCTCTGTAAGTCCAAGCACATCAGCCATATCCTGTGATTTCCGCGCAGCAATCCGGGTGCTGTCGACGCGACTCATCTGTCCGGCACCAACGCCTACCGTCGCCCCGTCCTTGACATAGATAATCGCATTGGATTTGACGTGTTTTGCAATTTTCCATGCCACCATCATATCGGCAAGCTCCTGCCCGCTCGGAGCCCGTTTGGTCACCACCGTCAGGTCGTCGCTGCCAATGAACCCGTTGTCTCGGTCCTGAATCAGATAGCCGCCGGATACCTGTTTCCAGACCTGACCGCCCGAGCTAACGTCCGGCAATCCGCCGGTGGTCAGCAGCCTCAGGTTTTTCTTGGCTGCAAATACCGCCTTTGCTTCCTCGGAAACTTCCGGCGCAATCACCACCTCGGTAAAAATCTGACAAATCTGTTTGGCGGTTTCCGCGTCCAGCGTCTGATTGAGTGCTATGATCCCACCAAAGGCCGAGGTCCTGTCACAGTCAAACGCTGCCTGATAGGCCTCGGCCATGGTTGCGCCACGCGCGACACCACAGGGATTTGCGTGTTTGATGATTGCACAGGCCGGGCCCTGCGCGGGGTCAAACTCAGCCACCAGTTCAAAGGCCGCATCCGTATCGTTGATGTTGTTGTAACTCAGCGCCTTGCCCTGCAACTGCACAGCGGTAGAGACGCCAGGCCTGCCGGAACCATCAGTGTAAAAGCTGGCAAATTGGTGCGGGTTCTCGCCGTATCGCAGTGTTTGCGCCAGTTCACCAGCGATGGCCTTGCGTTTTGGCGCCGTTATCCCAACCGTCTCAGCCATCCAGGAACTGACAGCCGCGTCATAGGCCGCCGTCCTCGCGTAGGCCTTTTGCGCCAGTTTCTTACGAAACTTGGGACAGGTCGCACCACCGTGCTGATCCATATCGCCCAGAAGTTTTTCGTAATCCTCAACATCAACCACAACGCTAACAAACCCATGGTTTTTCGCAGCGGCGCGGATCATCGCCGGCCCACCGATGTCAATATTCTCGACGCATTCATCATACCCCGCACCCTTGGCCACGGTCGCCTCAAACGGATAGAGATTTACCACCAGCAGATCGATGGCTCTGATCCCGTGTTCATCCATTGCCGCCACGTGATCCGCGCTGTCGCGCAATGCCAGCAAGCCACCATGCACCATTGGATGCAGCGTCTTGACCCGCCCGTCCATCATTTCGGGAAACTGCGTCACCTCAGACACGTCGCGCACCGGCAATCCGGCATCACGGATCGCACGCGCTGTGCCACCGGTCGACAGCAGTTCCACGCCACGTTCATTTAGCGCGGATGCAAGGTCGATCAGTCCGGTTTTGTCGGAAACAGACAGCAGCGCCCTTTGGATGGCGATATGGTCGTGCGGCATTTTGGATATCAGTTCCTTTTGGTTTCGTCGGCGTCAAAAGCACCGAAATCTGCAATCACCGGTCAGGCTGACCGTGTAAGGGCCCAGGTCACGTTGCCCTCATAATTCACCGCGCGCGAAGTTACCACAATCTGTTTTGTCGCGCGTGGTTTCAGCCTCCCACGCTCCATATAGGCTGACCGGCGAAGTTCCAGTTTCTTGCCTCCGGCGCGGAAAACCCAGATCTCGCCATTCAATAACGCCAGCGATACCGCCTTGTCATTCATATCCAGAACCGGAGCAACATCGGGGTGCAGATGAAAGTGAATGGTAAATGGAACAACCTGCCGTTTTCCACCCTTCGCAGCTTTGATAAACCGCGACATGTCCAGCGAAGTTTCCGCCTTTAACGCATCCTCGCCAACGATTCTGGAGCCATTCTCCACCATTGATATCTGGCGAAAATGGGTCAGGCCGTAGGACCGCACATAGCCGTCATGTGAGCTGCGCACCGCTTTACCGCTCGGGTTTTCGTCCGTTAAAACAGTGACCAGCCGTGGTGCATCCACCAACCTATGACCAAAAGTGCGGCCCGCAAACCCGTCTGCCGCAAACCGGGCCGAAGAGGTCTTGTTCACACACAGTGTGTTGTGTGCAGGCGTCGCCCGACAAGCATCGCGGATCGCATCTGAAAACCCGTAAGACCGTCCCATGTTGACCAAAACCGGCAACCGCCCGGAAGACATTTCAAATGCCAGCGTGCAGGCATGGGCCTGAGCAGAAGCGTCCATCGGTGGCAGCGTCTGGGTGTCCATCACCAGTTGTGTCGCCCCCAGGACCAGCCTCGTATAACCCATTGCTCCCATAGGATGCGCCGTCAACCGGATGCCTGCATCCGCCAGCGCCTGATCCAGCCTTTCAGCCTGTCCGGCCCCTCCGCCGTGAAACCGCACCAGCCCACCATCCCCAAGCCGTAAAGCCCGTAAATTGGGCGCCATTCTTTCCAGCGCTTTCAGGATGTCCGGTTCAACATCCACCTTCGCCGTAGTTGCAGCATGTGCCGCCCAGGAGACAAGAGTGAAGATCTCCATCAGCTCTTCGGGGTTACGGCTGACGATGCCTCCGTCATCACCGATCTCCCGTTTGCACTCCACCCCGAGTGCGTGAATTGCCGGAGCCAGAAGATGCCTTTTCCCCTCCAGCGCCAACCCACAGTAGACAAGACCGGTCAGGGCCTCAAAACGCGGCAGCCCCGGGCGCATCGACTTCCAGCGTTTCGACAAATAATGCGCCTGATAACCGAGCGAGTTGAAATAGGCTTTTGACTGGTCCTTTGGCAGGTGGTGCAACAACAAAATGGCGTGGTTGATCCAGCGCACAACACGTCGTCCTGTCACGTCGGCCCGCCAGGCTGTTCCGCTGCTCCAGCGATTGCGCGGAATCCACTCAAGCAACCAGTCCTGTGCCTGTTCGTGCGACGCAAGATCATCACAAGCCGCCAGATCATCAAGCCAGGCAAATCCATTCAGGTCTTCTGCAAATTCCTGATCGTCCTGGGGCAGATCCCAGATAGATTTGCCCTCCGCCTGCACCACCTCACCAGCAATGCGGAAATTTCCAGACATCATCTGCAGGCCCCGCGTTGCCAGCCCATATGAGCGAGGTTCAGGCTGGGAAACAAAGGCCGAGGCAGGTGATGCCAGCTTGGCGGTCAGCAACGCAACCGCATCCAGAAACCGGCGACGCCTGGCCTGCACCCGCGTCAACAGGGCCCGAACAATCAGTACAACTTTGCGAAAAGCGCGGCTTACAAATGAAGCGCCTTTGATCGGCATTAGCCTGTTGCTTCGGATATTGCCCGTCATGAGCGACCTTTTTAGCCCCTGCGCTGCATCAATGCCATAAAGAACCCATCCATACCACCACGTTCGGGCCAGTAATCCGGGCGCAGACGGAGCGATCCTGCTTCCCCTTGCCAGGCGGGTTCACACCCAAGGGTTGCCGGGGCAACCTCACCCAGTTCTGCGTGTTCTGTTTCGGTCATGAACTCAGCAACCTGCCGTTCCCCCTCTGCCGGAATCAGAGAGCAGGTGCTGAACACAAGCCTGCCACCCGGTTTCAGCCAGCCGAACGCTTGACGCAATAAATCCTGTTGCAACCGCATCAGCGGTTTGAGGTCCATATCCGGGCGGACCAGAGGCAAATCGGGGTGGCGGCGGATGGTGCCTGTCGCCGAACAAGGCGCATCCAGCAGGATGGCATCAAACGGTTGATCCGGTCCCCATTTCAGAGCATCCGCAATTACAATCTCGGCTTTTAGTTTTGTTCGGGCCAGATTCTCCTCCACCCGTGCCATCCGGCCCGCAGAAATATCGAGCGCAACGACCTCCGCGCCTGCGGCTGCCAGTTGCAGGGTTTTCCCGCCAGGTGCGGCACAAAGATCAAGCACACGCTGACCACTGACATCCCCGAGCAGCCGCGCAGCAAGCGCCGCAGCCGCATCCTGAACCCACCAGGCTCCCTCGTCATACCCCGGCAATGCGGAAATCTGCCCCGGCCTCTTCAGGCGCAAACTTCCGGTTGGCAAAACTTCCGCCCCCAAAACCTGCGCCCAGCGATCGGCATTTCCTGGAGTTCTCAGGGTCAGATCAACCGGCGGGCGCTGCGTGTGAGCGGCTTCAATCGCCTGGGTCGTCTCCTCACCGAAGGATTTCAACACTGCTCCGCGAATGGATTTTGGCAACTTCGGATGCGCTTGCTTTACGAGCAGTCCCGCACCTTCTTCTGCCAGCCTGCGCCCGACGGCATTCACCATGCCGGACAAATGCGCCGTCTTCTGACTGGCCCGTAAAATCTGCACCGCCGCATTTACCGCAGCGTGGGGAGGAATGTCGTCCAGCAGGATTTCCGCAGCACAAACTCTGAGCGCATTGCGCGCCTTCAAGGGCGGCGGCTTCTTCAGGAATCCGTCCAGTACACCGTCAAGCCGGGTCACATTCCGCAAAACCAGGGCGGCCAGTGATTGTGCCCGTGCCCGGTCTGCCGGTGCCAGCTTGGCCAGCGCCCCGTCCGGATCCTCGACAGCGTCAGAAAACAACCGGTGCTCCATAACAACTGCGTGCAACAGGGCAACTGCACCGCGTCGCGCCAATATCCCGGTTTTTTCTGTCGTTGCCATAGAATCCTGCGTTCCTTTTGGCGCTAAATGCACGAAACACCGCGCCTTTACCACCATCCAATCTAGCAACCTTGCTTTTCCGGCGGATAACACCTTAATAACGCCCAACCCAATGAGGCCCGCATGACCGAAAAACCCGACACTCAACCGATTCCCGACGCCGCAAAGCGGGCGCTGGCAGAGGCGGAAGAACGGCGTAAAAAAGCCAGGAAAAAACCACTTCCGCTTGAACTTGGCGGTCGTGACGGCCCCGAACCGACCCGTTATGGCGATTGGGAGAAGAAAGGTATTATTTCGGATTTTTGACAAATCCAACCCAATGGGTGACCCCGTTCACCGGTAATTTCACACTTCGGAAACAACGCTGAATTAGGGTTCTGGCGAATTGCCGGAGCCCTTACATGTCACGAAGTTACCGCCTGACCGCCCTTATGGTCATTCTCGGCACCATAGCGACCTCAGCCTTCGGGCAAAGCGATTCCAACCGCATCTGGTTCACCTGGGAACACCGCACCGCCAACCCGGACCTATGCCGCGAGAAAAACCTGTGCCACCCGGTCAGCCGTTACATCACCCGCCTTGTTGAGCTGCCTCGAACCGAGCGGGCGCGGGCCATGGTCGGCGCCATAGACTCGCTCGCAACCAAACGCGGCCAGCCAGTAGAACACCCCGAAACGCCCCTTATCTGCCAGAATGTAAACACTTCGTCGGTTCTTGGGTTCAATCCGGAAAGCTGGGAGTTGTCAGACAAGAAGGCTGCGCTGAAGGATTTGCCAGGCATCCATTTCTCGGTGCGCAAACTGAAAGCCCCGGTCGATTACGAAGGCCCGTTCGGCGATCAGTTGCAGGCCC
Organism: Paracoccaceae bacterium; assembly: GCA_024227475.1. Classification (GTDB taxonomy): domain Bacteria; phylum Pseudomonadota; class Alphaproteobacteria; order Rhodobacterales; family Rhodobacteraceae; genus Amylibacter. The sequence continues at coordinate 62,888 of JAAEUI010000430.1, forward strand.
TGATGGAAAAGAAATTCTGGAAATCAGGGATTCGCGTCCTGACAAAAGACCAGATGGAACGCGCACCCGGACAGCCCGAGTTGAACATCTATTTTTCCAACACCAATCCGGACACCGGATGTTGGTTCTCGGTATTCGCCAGCATGTCACAAACCGTGCTTTTGACCCGCAATCACACGGTTAAGCTGAGGGCGGGCACTTGGGGCAGTTCAGGTGGTTATTCGTCCGACCACCCGCACCGCAGCGAAATGGATGCAATCCTGGAGGTTGTCGATAAATTCATAGCGGATTACTGGGCTGCAAATTCAGGTAAAACCCAGAACGTTTCTGTAAAAAACTGAAGCTTAACTATGACAGGCCAAGAACATCCAGCATCGAATATTCTCCTGGTGGCTTTCCCAACCCCCACAGTGCCGCCTTCAGCGCCCCGCGTGAGAAAATCCTGCGGTCGGTCGCGAGGTGGCGCAGCACGATCCGTTCTCCGTCAGCGGCAAAGACCACGTCATGCTCGCCGACGACATCACCGCCCCGGATGGCGCAAAACCCTATCGCTCCGCGCTCTCGTGCTCCGGTTATCCCGTCGCGCCCCCGGTCGGCAACCTCGTCCAGCATAGCACCGCGCCCATCCGCTGCCGCCTGTCCCAGCATCAGGGCTGTCCCTGATGGTGCGTCAACCTTGTTCCGGTGATGCGCCTCGATCACCTCAATGTCGAAATCCTCGTCAAGCGCCGCAGCAACCTGGCGCGTCAACTGAACCAGCAGATTGACACCCAGGCTCATGTTCCCGGCCCGTACCACGCAGGCATGCCGCGCGGCCGCGGAAATCTTTACAAGTTGATCCACATCCATCCCGGTTGTGCCAATCACATGCACGGCCCGCGCCTGGGCCGCCAAAACCGAGTGTTCTACCGTTGCGGCAGGCGCGGTAAAGTCGATCACCGCTTGAGACTTCGCGAAAACTTCCAGCGGGTCATCCGAAACCGCAACCCCGATCTCGGCCCCGCCCATACAAGTGCCAACGTCACGCCCCACCCAATCGTGCCCCGCACGTTCTGTCACTCCGGCCAGCGCCGCTTTTTCGCTCTGCAAGACCTCGCGGATCAGCATCTGGCCCATTCGGCCCGATGCACCCACAATTGCAATTGCTGGAATATCCGACATTTTACGCACTCCGCTGGTTTCCTTATTAGCCTTTACCGTGACCCGATCTGAATGGCAAAGGCTGGTTGATGCGCGCGCGATTGTGCCATAAAGGGGCGGCGAAGAGGTACACTATGGCAAAAAGAAAATTTGACAGCACAGGCGGCCCGAGCCAGCGGCAACTGCGCGTTGGCGAACTGTTGCGCCGGGCAATTGCAGAGGTGCTTTCACGCGGCGATATCCATGATCCCGATCTGGCTCATGTTTCGGTGACCGTTGGCGAGGTCCGGGCCACCCCTGATCTGCGTCTGGCGCAGGTATTTGTTTTGCCACTGGGTGGGGGAAACGCCGACGTCGTGATCGACGCGCTGAACCGCAACAAATCCGAAATTCGGCGGGCCGTGAACAAGTCGATTACCCTCAAATACTCTCCCGATTTGAAATTCGTCTACGACCAGACCTTCGACCAGATGGACGAAACCCGTCGGCTGTTGTCGCAGGACACGGTTCGTCAGGATATCACAACCGACACAGGCGAAGAGTGATAAGACCATGGCGCGCGGTAAAAACAAACGCCGGGTGGACGGCTGGCTGGTGGTCGACAAGCCGACAGGCATGACCTCCACCGCTGTCGTCAACAAGGTGAAATGGGCCCTCAACGCAAAAAAGGCTGGCCATGCCGGGACGCTTGATCCGGATGCAACCGGCGTTCTGGCTATTGCGCTTGGGGAGGCCACTAAGACAGTTCCCTATATCACCGACGCGCTGAAAGCCTATCGCTTCTCCGTCCGGTTGGGCCAGGCCACCAACACCGACGACGCCCAAGGCGAGGCGATTGCACAAAGTGATTGGCGACCCTCTGATGAAGATATCACCGCCGCCCTGCCTCAATTCACCGGTGAAATCATGCAGGTTCCGCCACAGTTTTCCGCAGTGAAAATCGATGGCCAGCGGGCCTATAAGCTGGCCCGGCAAGGCGAGGACCTTGAATTGGCTGCACGCCCTCTCTGGGTTGAAGGACTGAAGCTGATATCCCGTCCGGACCCTGACCATGCCGAATTTGAAATGGTGTGTGGCAAGGGCGGTTACGTACGCTCAATCGCCCGTGATCTGGGCGAGACACTCGGCTGCTACGGCCACGTTCAAAGCCTGCGCCGCCTCTGGTCCGGCCCGTTTGAAACCAGCGACGGGATCAGCATCGAAACCATTAACTTGCTGGCCAAAACGCCGGAACTGGATGCCCATCTGCTGCCGCTGGAAACCGGCCTTGCCGATCTGCCAGAACTTACCTGCCGTCCTGAGGCCGCCGCCCGCCTGCGCAACGGCAACCCTGGCATGGTTGTTGCGTCCAACCTGGAATACGGAGACGAGGCCTGGGTGTCTTGTAGCGGCGAACCGGTTGCCATCGGGGTTTACCGCTCCGGCGAACTGCATCCAACACGGGTGTTCAACCAGTAGTATCGCGCAGGTAAAAGACTTTTGATACGATGACCCAGCTTTCGTCGTGACGCAGCAACGTCAGGGTGTCATCGAAGTGCATACCAAGCCAAATGTCCTCAACCTGAACCGTCGCCATGTCACCAATTACCGACATCGCGTTGATTTTGAACCAGGAATCAGGGTCCGGGGTTTTCACCGCGTCAATCACCCCAGCGATGAAAGCCTCACGATCGTCCCATTCCAACCCACCGTCGAAGTGGCCGATGCAGCAGGATCTCTCATGCATCGCCGAACGCAGCTTATTGGCGTCGGCCAGGCACATCCCGGCAACATATTCGCCCACAACTTCGGCTATTGCGGAATAGTCGTTCCTTCCCTGCACGGCTTGACTCCCTTAGCTTTCACCACGACAGGTTACGCTTGAAACCAATACAGGGCAAACCAGCCAAAACACATGATCACCCGAACCCACACCAAAGGCGACGCGCCCTCAAGCGCAGTCTATTCTGATTGCGAGCACTACCGCTATTCCCTCACCCGCATCTGGGACTCTTCGGGGCGCAAGGCGCTTTTCGTCATGCTCAACCCCTCGACCGCAACGGAGGTGCAGAACGACCCAACCGTCGAACGCTGCGAACGCCGCGCCCGCACCCTTGGTTTTGGCGCGTTCCGGGTTTGCAATATTTTCGCCTACCGCGCCACCGACCCGCGCAACATGCGGGCCCAGCCAGATCCTGTCGGGCCCGCTAACGATACGGCAATTACGCGATCAAGTGGCTGGGCCGATCAAATTATTTGCGCCTGGGGGACACATGGCGAGCATCTGAACCGGGGCCCGGAGGTAGCCGACCTGCTGCGCGCCCAACCCAAACCGCTGTACCATCTTGGCCTGTCCAAGGCTGGCCACCCGAAACACCCGCTTTATATCGGCTATGCTGTTCTGCCAGAACTGTGGGAATAACCTATGCGTGTACGCAAGTTACCCATGGAAGGCAGTTAACTCATTGTTAAAAAATGATAAATACCCCGCAGACGTAACAATTTGTCTCTGCAAGAAAGATTTCGCGTGACATCACCCTCCAGTTGACGCTCTATCGCTCCGGCAAAGAGGAATAAATGACAGACCAGGCCAAAGGATTATTGCTGACCGCTCTCGGGGTGCTATTGGTCGTTCCTGACAGTCTGTTTGTCCGATTGGTGCAGGCGGATATCCTGACCATTATCTTCTGCCGCGCTTTGTTTGCCGGTTCGATGATCCTGCTGGGCGTCACGCTGTTCCACCGGCGCGGAACTATCACAACATTTCGTGCTCTAGGCCCGTACGGCGTAATGTTTGCGGTGTTCATGTCCGTGGGCACGTTTTGTTTTCTAGCGGCTGTGCGCAATACATCAGTGGCAAACGCGCTGTTTATCGTTTCCACCTCCCCGGTTTTTGCCGCTATCGCCAGCCGGGTTGTTCTGGGCGAGCCTTTCACCCGGCGCCTGCTATGGACAACGATCGCCGCTTTGTTCGGGATCGCGGTGATCACGATAGGCTCCGTAGGAAATGAACATGCCTCCTGGAAAGGCGATTTGTTGGCCATCGGTGCCGCCGCATCATTGGCCTGCTCGTTCACGACCGCCCGCGCCTTTCGCCACGTCTCCATGGTTCCCGCAACTGCCATCGGATATCTATTAACGGCTGCAGTCTCTTTTCCATTCGCGGCCCCTTACAGCCTGATGGGTATTGAGTGGATTTATTTGGCCGTCCTCGGTGTATTCTTCATCCCGCTTGGAACCAGCCTGATGGCAATGGGTCCACGCTACATAACGGCCCCGGAAGTATCGCTCCTGCTGCTGCTGGAGGCCGTTCTTGCCCCTCTCCTTGTCTGGTACGTGCTGGCAGAATACCCTGGCAACTGGGCACTGATCGGTGGGGCCATTGTTATCGGAACCCTGTTTATCTCAAACATCGTAGGATTGCGGCGCGCGAAACGCAGTTGACAACAATTCCACCTGCCCCCTTCCCTTCCTGCCAATTCTGAACTACAGACCCCCATCTGCGACTCACATCGCGGAAACTCCACGGGCCTTGCTGGACGACATCCCGGCCTGCGCCATCACCTCTAACCTTCAAAGGAGACCCCGATGTCGATCACACCAGAGCTGAAAAATCAGCTGATCAAGGAATATGCCACCAAAGAAGGCGACACAGGTTCGCCCGAAGTTCAAGTGGCAGTTCTGACCTCCCGTATCACGACCCTGACCGAACATTTCAAAACCCACAAAAAGGATAACCATTCCCGCCGTGGCCTTTTGAAAATGGTCGCCCTGCGTCGTAAACTGCTGGACTACACCAAAGCGAAAGACGAAGAGCGTTATAAATCACTGATCAAACGCCTCGGCATCCGCCGGTAATAGTTGCCCAAACGCGCTCTGAAGTTTCGGAGCGCGTTTTGGATTCTCAGGGTCCCCTGATACCCTTCGAAAATTCAGGATTTGTCCGTTGGCTGGTCTGCCTGACCCTCAGATCCAGCCTTATACGATATGAAATCGGGTCATGCGGCACTGGGTCAACGGACCGGGCCGTTTACGATAGGATGATACATGTTTGACGAAGTCAAAAAATCAATCGAATGGGGCGGAGACACGCTCACACTGGAAACAGGAAAAATAGCACGACAGGCTGACGCCACCGTCATCGCCACTCTGGGCGAGACATCGGTATTGGCCGCTGTTGTGTTCGAAAAGAAAGAAAAAGTGGGCTTGGATTTCTTCCCGCTGACCGTGAACTACCAGGAAAAATACTACGCTGCGGGTAAAATCCCCGGTGGATTTTTCAAGCGTGAAGCACGCCCGACCGAAAAAGAAACTCTGACATCGCGCCTGATCGACCGTCCGATCCGCCCGTTGTTTGTGCCCGGTTTCAAACACGAAACCCAAGTCACCCTGACCGTGCTGAGCCACGATCTTGTCAACGACCCGGATATGGTTGCGATGATCGCCGCCTCTGCCGCGCTGACCCTGTCTGGCGCACCCTTCATGGGCCCGATCGGCGGTTGCCGGGTTGGTTTTGTTGATGGCGAATACGTGCTGAACCCGTCGGTTGATGACATGCACGAACTGCGCAACAACCCCGAGCAACGCCTCGATCTGGTTGTCGCCGGTACACAAGACGCCGTGATGATGGTTGAGTCCGAAGCTTACGAGCTGTCCGAAGACGAAATGCTCGGCGCCGTGAACTTTGCGCATGAAAGCATCCAGCCGGTGATCAACCTGATCATCGACATGGCCGAAGCCGCCGCCAAGGAACCTTATGATTTCCAGGCACCGGATTATTCCGACCTGCTGAAGAAAGTCACCAAACTGGGCGAAAAGGATATCCGCGCAGCATTCGGCAACACCGACAAACAGGAACGCACCGCTGCGATTTCTGCCGCTCGTGACGCGATCAAGGAAGGGCTTTCAGAAGAAGAGCTGGAAGACCGTAACCTCGGCACAGCGATGAAAAAGCTGGAAAGCTCGGTTGTCCGTGGCGATATCGTCAAATCCGGCAAACGGATTGACGGTCGTGACCTCTCCACCGTGCGCCCGATCGTGTCTGAAACCGGCCTGCTGCCACGCACCCACGGTTCCGCCCTGTTCACGCGCGGTGAAACCCAAGGGCTGGTTGTCACCACGCTTGGTACCGGTGACGACGAGCAGATGATCGACGCACTCCAGGGCACATACCGCTCCAACTTCTATCTGCACTACAACTTCCCTCCCTATTCGGTTGGCGAATGTGGCCGCAGCTTTGGCCCGGGCCGTCGTGAAATCGGCCACGGCAAACTGGCATGGCGGGCGTTGCAGGCGGTTCTGCCACCGGCGACCGACTTTCCTTACACCGTTCGTCTGGTGTCAGAGATCACCGAATCCAACGGCTCTTCGTCAATGGCTTCCGTCTGTGGCGGCTCGCTGTCGATGATGGACGCTGGTGTTCCGCTGCGCGCAGCGGTTGCCGGTGTTGCCATGGGCCTGATCCTGGAAGACGACGGCAAATATGCCGTTCTGACCGATATCCTTGGTGACGAAGA
>JAAEUI010000431.1 GCA_024227475.1 Paracoccaceae bacterium
AATGGATTTAATTCACTCTAACCGGAAAAAAAAGGCCAGCAGCCAGGGCTTCAGTGCCGGATTTGTTCAAAAACAGAAAATTAAGCAACTGGCGGCCATGCTGACCTACCGTCAACCTTAAGGACTGCTGAAAGTTTGTCAGCTGCTTATTGTCGGTAACCACACATTGAAGAGGATACTCTGAGATTCTCCAGCCAACTGTCACAATAGCGAAAACCATTGAGCCGCTCCGCCGCACAATCGCCGTCAGTACGCTTGCCGATAGCGCGTGGGCAATAGGGGCGGAAATTGCGCAGGATTGCCCAGGCTCGAATACCCAGTTCGGCCGCCTCCCACGAACGGTGGAAATACTGCCGGCTGAACAGATAGCGATCCTGCCAGCGCATCAGCCGGTCGACCATGTTGCTGGTGCGGTGGGCCGAGGGGTGGTCATAGGCTTGGGCGAAGAGCGGCGCTTTTTCACATAAGGCCAAAAGCTTGTCCAACACCACTCCTTCATCCAGC
>JAAEUI010000432.1 GCA_024227475.1 Paracoccaceae bacterium
AGCCCGCCGATTCCGGACCCGATCAGCACCCCGGTGCGATGTAAATCCTCGTCTTCCTCCGGCTTCCAGCCGCTGTCTTCCACAGCCATGGTTGCCGCCGCGATCCCGTACAGAATAAAATCATCGACCTTGCGCTGGTCTTTGGGCGCCATCCAGTCGTCGGGATTAAAAGTCCCGTCAGACCCGTCACCACGCGGAATTTCACAAGCGTAATTCGTCGCCAGATGATCCGCCTCAAACCGCGTTATCGGCCCCGCCGCACTTTCGCCCGCCAGCAACCGCTTCCAGGTTTCCTCCACCCCGCAGGCCAGCGGTGAAACCATTCCCAACCCGGTAACAACAACCCGACGCATGACAGTCCCTCATCCTTGTCTTCAAACGTTCAGAACTGTCTACAGGGAGTGACCGGACGGGGCAAGACTTGGCAGCGGAACGAGCATCTCAAGATCAGCCCCGGCAAAATCAACAGCAAGGCGCAAATCAGCATGCCCCGCAGATCTAAACAAGTCCGGTTTTCCATCGTCATCATTTCAAGTCCCCCTTTTTAAAATTGACGACTTGAGCCCCCCCCAATCGGTAAAAACAGCTCCCCTACTGGTGTCAGCGTACCAGCAGGTAGAGTAACAGAATTGGATCAGTTTGCAATTTTGCGAAAGTTTCCGGTTGTCCTTCCTCAGATGAACTCCGCCACCTTCTCCGCCTGTGGTGCTGCCACAGCCAGCGCCTCTTTCAGATCAACCGCCCGATTAAACAACGCCCGCCCGATGACCACGCCTGAGACCTGCCCGGCGTATTTCAGGACCGAAACATCATCGAGCCCCCTAACCAGTCCGCTCGCAATTACCGGTGCCCTTGTTGCCTTGGCTACGGTAGAAACCTCCGAGGTCGCCACCTCAAGCCCGTCAATATCGGCGTTC
>JAAEUI010000433.1 GCA_024227475.1 Paracoccaceae bacterium
CGCGAACAGCATATTCAAATCCATCACAAAGGTTTGCAGCGTGCATTGAAGGGGCTCGGTTCGGATCAGGTGAACATCGTCACCCGCGGAATGATGCGGCTCAATCAAACACTCTCATGGCTCTATACGTCCGCAAACCCTGAATTTGTCGTCTCGAACTTCTCGCGCGACCTTCAGACGGCCATGGTGCACCTCACAGAGACGGAGATCGATGGTATTCGCCGCAAGGTGCTCAAGGATGTCCCGATGGCCATCAAGGGTGCCTACAAGGGGCTGCAGGGCCACGATGACACCGAATGGGCCCGATGGTTCCAGGAATACTCCGATGCAGGTGGCAAAATATCGTTCTTCGGTCTGCGGGACATCGATCAGCAGAAGGCTGAGCTGCAGAGCATGTTGAAGGATCTCAACCCGTCCAACATGCGCAAGGGCGTCGTTGCGCTCAAGCGCGTTCGTGACCTGGTCGACAACATGAACATGGCCGTTGAGAACGGCGTGCGCCTCGCAACCTACCGGCAATTGCGTGCAGCCGGGCTGACAAAGGCGAAAGCCGCGTCTGCAGCCCGCGAACTGACCGTCAACTTCAACCGCAGGGGCGAGTGGGGCGCGTACATGAACTCGTTCTACCTGTTCTACAATGCAGGGCTGCAGGGAAGCGTTCGCATGTTGAAAGCCATGCGCAACAAGAAGGTCAGGCGAATTGCGTTCGGCATTGTCAGCGTATCCATTGCGATGGACATCATGAACCGGATGATTGGTGATGAGGATGAGGACGGCAAAAACGTCTACGACAAGATCCCGCATTGGGTCAAAGAGCGCAACCTGGTCATCATGCTGCCCAAGTGGCTGTTCGGTGATGATGGCAAGGAAGGCTTGCAAGGTCGTTATCTGAAAATCCCGCTGCCGTATGGCTACAACGTGTTCCACGGCTTCGGGCAGAATATATCGAGCCTGGTGTTTGGTGATCTCAAGCCAGAGGAAGCCATGGCCAACCTCGCAACCACGGCCATGAACTCGTTCAATCCGATAGGCGGGACCGCGACGTTCCTCTCGCAGATCTCCCCGACGATTTCAGATCCGTTTGTTGAGATCTACACCAATACCGACGGTCTGGGCCGCAAGATCATGCCGGTGGATTACCCCGGGTCCGTCCCGACGCCTGACAGCCAGAAATACTGGTCGACCGTCAATCCGTTGGCGCGCGATGCCGCTAAACACCTCAATGCCTTCCTGGGCGAAGGCAACGAGGCCCGCGCCGGCACGATCGATATCTCCCCGGAAACCATGGAATACAGCTGGAACTTCTTCTTTGGCGGTCCCGGCTCGTTCCTGCAGAGGATGCAGACCACGGTCCAGACCTTGATGGCCGGCGAGCGCCCGGATCCGACCAAGGTTCCGTTTGTCCGCCGCGTCTATGGCGAGAAGAACCGTTATGTCGACCGCAATCTGTATTACGACATCGAGAACGCCGTCCGGCTCACTCAGAAAGAGTTTAAGCACTTCAAGGCCAACGGAGACAAGGCAGCGATTGCCAAACTCAAGGTAGACCGCAGGGCAGAGTTCGAGATGATTGGAACGATCCATTCGACGCGCAACGCGCTGCGCCAGCTACGCCGCAGTGCCAAGCATTACAAACTCAAGGGCCGGACCCAGCAACTTAAATCCACAGAAAAGAAGATGGATACCTTGATGACGCGCGCAAGGAAGCGCTATTACAGTCTGGAACGAAAGTACCGCTGATGCTTCTTGCGATGATCATGGTCTGGTTTGACCGCTGCGCTAACGCTGTATTGCTCGCAGCGTTGGCAGCAGTCGTGATCTCGTTGCTGGCGTGGCCGTTCATCGAGACACCAAGCCGCGGTCCGGAGGGGCAGCCCGCGATTGTCAGCTATTAGCCGTGAGGGATGTAGATCAGCCCTTCCTTTTTCGACACTTCTGGCCGCACGATGCCTATCAGCCCAGCCTTATCCAGATCCTTAAGAGCCCGGGCCAGAAACTCTTCAGCAAAACCAGTAACTATGTGCAGGGACGCCTTCTTGTATCGCAGGAAGCCTTTCCCATGTCCGCCAACCTGCGCCGCCTCAAGATTGCATAGCTGCTCGTAGAGCTTCGCTTCTCCGGTGTTCTTTCCCTTGACGATATCGACATATGCTTTATGTGGCCGCAATGCTTGGTTAGGGAAGGCCCGCCTGATATCCTGGACATAGATCAGGTCGCCGCGGTCATCCAGTTGGCGAAGTCGATAGTCCGCCTCTACAGCCTCCTGTACGTTGAAGTTTTTAACGATTTCGCCAAGGTGGACGCCGTACCCGGGTTTGTAGTCGGGAACTCGGGATGGACACGAATCTACCCAATCTCTGATACGATAGCAAAACCCATCAAGTATGGTCGCATTCTCATCCTTCTTTGGCGGATCAGTCACCTTCGCCTTGACCTTTGCCACATCCCGCTCATACTGCTCGGCTTCTTCCTTCTTCTCGGGCGCAGTGGTTTCCTCCGGCACGGCCTCTGCAGGCTCGTTCTCCTGGTTCTGTAACTTGTTCAACTTGGCCGTCAAGCGCTTCAGGCTTTGTGCTTGCCGCTTGATTGTATCCTGCAGATCTTTATTACTCTCCGCCGCCAGCCGGCGCCCGGCCGCCTCCTCAATCAACTGTGTCTGGAGATTGCCAATCTGCGTTTCCAGATCCTTGACCTTCGCCGTGTCAGTTTCGGTGCTTTTTGGTTTCTCCACAAACAGATCCCAATTGCCCTCATCAACCAAGAGGCTCCATAAAGCGATGCCAATCGATCTTTCGCATATGGCCAAGACCTGTGTTTCGCGGCTGGTTTTTGTGATGATGTACCGATCATCCTCGACGAAATACTGCAGCAGCTCGTCCTGATCATTGATCAAGGTGTTCTTGGGATCCTCTAAGAGTACCGGGCCGTTAATCACCATCTTGTCCATGTTTTTCTCCATTTTTGAATTTTTCGATATCCGCCAGTATTGTCTTTTGAAAGCTATTGAACGCATCAGCAGCCCCCTTCAGCTTGTGATCGGCGGGCAGCTTTACATCCAGCGTCATAATCTGGATTGCCTCCTGCAGCCGCGCCCACCTCTCACGCGATTCACCGTCCGGCAAAGATCCATCGAACTTGGGGTACGCAGCATTGGCAATCACGCTCACGCCACATTCATCGATCAGGTCCAGCAGTTTCGGGAATTTCTTGATGGTCGCCTCAACGCCGGGCCCGGAAATTATCGTCCCCATATCCTTGGTGATGCGCGGCATGTTCTTTTCAACATTCCCCCACAACGACCATGAGTGCCGCAGCACATCCCTCACATCGACGATCGTCGGCAGCGTCCGACGGTCATAAATGTCCACAAAACATGCGATGGTGTGGTGCACGACGCCCGGGTTCTTCACGGCGGTCCGCTCAAGTATGCCGCAGATTTCCTCCAGGCGCTGCGTGGTCCGGCCCTCGTCGAACGTCTGGGGCGCGTCATAAAGGATCTGTATCCGCAAGTGGAACTCGTTGATCTTGTCGTTCGTGCTCGGCGTCAGCTTAAACCTTGTCTTCAATGACATTGGCCTTGTCCCTTTCGATGATACCGAACCGCGCCGTTCGCGGTGGTGTGCCGCCCGTCGAGCGTATTTGCATCCACTCCGCGATGATGCCCTCAAAATACTTCCAAGAGCGGATAGACTTCTCCGGCAGCGTTGGAGCCCGGGACTTGATTGCCGGGATGACATCAAGCGCCAGACTGGCACCGTTGGCAATCTGTCTCATGAGCGGACTTGCATCCTTCAAGCCCTCTGCCTCGGGATCGAGACAGGCTCCGGCCGCTGCTGTTGTCACCGACAAAACCATATTTACATTCACCCCCGCCAGGTGCGAGGTCGCCTCTACCTCGCTTTGCGAGGGATTCTTTTCTATTCTATTCTCTTCTACTCTATTCTTAGGGGGCACTTTTCCGGGGGCCGTATCCTTATTTTTCAAGGCCTTATCAGGGTGGTTTGGCTCGTGAACTGCCGGTGAATTGTCAGTCAATGCGCCGTCAACCGGCGCTTTACGCCGCGAAGACACCGTCTTCATGGCCCGTGCATTCTCAATTCTACCGCCTTTAATTGTGATCTTGCCGGCATCTATGAGCTGTTGACGGAGCCTTTTTGACTTCCGGGAGTTGCAGCGCCACAGCCCGTTGAGCACGAACAGGTTATCGCGCACGGCCATCTCAGTGAGGTTGATTGCGTTGCAGATACGGAGCAGCGCACCCTCCAGCTCCAGGTCGATGGCGTCCGTTCCCTCGTTCCACTTGATCGGATATATCTTCCAGAACGGGCCTTCGTACTCTTTTCGCGGCATGTGAGCCTCGCTTTCACCGTGAAACAGAGACACCATTGGCGACTCTGTCCCGGATTATTGGCATGTTTGTATTAAGCGCGCAATACAATGTAGGCCGATTTTGTCATTTGAACTTCCCAGCCTCATCGCCCCAAGTGTGCCAGAGAGTATCGAAAGGCCGGTCGGTCCGGCTGAAAATCTCCGCGATATTCGCATCCGGTCCACAGTATTCTCTGATCCGGTCTGCAGCCTCATCGGGCTTGCGGGAGTGCTCACGCCGGGGCGCAAAGATAAGCTCGCGCACCTTCTTGCTGGCCCGCTTTGGGCTTCCAACCTTGTACAACAGGCACATTTCCGCGTTTTTGCGCGTGGTGTATCCCTGCCCCATCCAGAAATCGTTCTCCGAAAGGATTGCGGTTTGCGAGATCCCAGGGCGCCAGTAGGTTCTCTCCAGCCTTTGCTGCAGCTTGATCCAGACGAATGCGGTGCTGCTGTATTTCAGGCCCCAGGAAGGGCCGACCAGCTGAAATGTCTTTTCGAGGAAAGGCGCCGTGGTCCACAGGAACACCCAGGCGTTCGGCTTCAAGAGCCGCTTGACGGGCAGATCGCAGATCTCCTGCATGGTCATGGTTTTGTAATGCTGGTCCGCGCTGCGGCCGGTGCCTTTGGGCGAATAGGTGGTGAACCGCCATGGATTGTCGATGCAGACAGCGTCAAATGCGCCGTCATCCAGCCCCTCAAACGTAACCATATTTATTATCGCCTGTTCTGCAACTCCGCCGCCATCGCGTGCTGCTTCGCATTAAAACCATCCGCTCGCCGTCGGAAAAAGCCACACCAATATACATCTGGTTCACATTGGTTGTGGTTGCCGGCACCCATCTCAGGCGCCCTTGCCCAGTGTCTGAATCAAATATTAAATATTGGACCTCAACCGGATCGCCAATAGAGATATCAGTCATGCCCGTTGCCTGGCTCACAAATTTTGGTGCAATGAGGACAAAGCAAGTCTCCGTTCGGATAGGCATGAATGGCTGGATAATCGGACTCAAAAATCAAGAGATCACAACAACTACACCAATTACCTTCCCACTTTTCACCAATTAGCAGATCTGGAATGATCGAGCGAAGTTTGTGGCGTAGTTCCGCTTTTTTCTCTTTGGAGCACCGTGTTTTGTTTTCAATTACGCTCTCAAACTCCAACAAATGATCTATGAGTTGCGTGTTGATTTCACGAATGTGTAATTTGTTTTCTTCGCTCAATGTGTCCGTCATATCTCACCCTCTCTTCCTGAAAATTGGCGCATCACCGCGCGCATAGTTTTTGTCGTGGATGCTCAAGGCGAGGTGCATCACCCCGCACGCATCCGCCTCATCATGACAAGTGACCGGCCAGCCCCGTTTCTTGCACTCAAGCTCGGCGCGGTCTTTCAGCCACTTCCTGGCCCGATCCGCGCCGAGGACGCGGACCTCTGGAGGTGAATAGGATCTGTTGATGAACCGTTTACGCCATTCTGCGATTGAGACGTAACTGGCGCCGATCTCAAAGTCGGCTGCGACCATCAAAACGACCGCAACCGTGCCGACGATCGCCAGCTCGCGCGCGGGGTTTGTGTCTCTTGGATTGTGTATTGGTTCTTCGATGGCGATGTGAAGCACGCCATGGTTCCGCACCAGTCGCGTGAGCGTGTCACGGACCTTGGCGAAGTGCTGGCCCTCTTTGTGCGGGAGATCGGAGCCGCGGATTGTGCCGAACGCCGGCTTTTCCCAATCACCACAACCAACGGCCCAGCCCAGCCCGTGATATGACGGATCTATGCCCATAATCACGGGCCGGGTGACTTGCTGGGGAACAAAACTCACAGCGGTAAAACCCCCTGCTCACTTTTGAGCCGCCAGATATGGATGTCCTTTCCGAACATCCCGCGCTTCTTTTCGCCGGTAGGTTCGAGTAGGCCGAGGCCGCGCAGCTCAGAAAGCCTGGGGCGAATAGACAGATCATGCTCCTGGAGCCGTTTGGAGACCTCTTCACTGGTGCCCTGCCAGCCGGTCTGGAACAACTCCAGACACTGTTCTCTCAGGTTGCGCCCGCGCCCGGAAGCCTCGATTGTCTTTGCAGCCGCCCGCGAGGTGTCGCCTTCCTTCCACCCCGCGGCGTTCGGGTAGTTCCCCACGGCTTAGTCCTCCTCCTCGCCGGCCGCCTCCTCTTCTTCGCGCTTCTTTTGCTGTTCCATCTCAGCTGCAATCGCCGCCTGGCCGTTCTCCCAGCCTTTCATCCAGGCCCCACCAGCCCCTGTTTCGAGCGCATGCGGACAGTGGTCCTTGGGAGTGAGCCCCTTCAAGCCAGCGCGATAGCCATCTGAGCGCGCCCTGTCGATCAGATCGTCGTCGGTTGCGTTGCGCATGGCCTCGTCAGGATCAAGGAGATCAAGCTGAGAGCCGATGGGCAGACCGAGGAGGAGAGCATAATGTTTGCGCAGAGCATAGCGACGGTAGGTTGTCGCATCGTCCTGCTCGATCTGTTTCAGCGTTTCGTCGAAAACCTCCAGGTTGATGCCCTGAACCTCCATCTTCGCGCGCACGCCTTTCAGTTCTTTTTTGGCAACGTCGACCTTCTTCTCGGCCCGCTCGAGCGCGTTCATGAAGAAGTGCATCGTTTCGGTGGTGATCTCGCCGGAATTGTGACCTGGCGCGTGGTCCCCGTTAGCCTCTTCAGCGGGAGGTGCGGCCTCTTTTGATTTTTTATTTCCTTTGTCCTTTTTGATGACATCGTCTTTAGCAGTCGTTTTTGCGACCATAATCAAAGCTCCTATGGAGTGTTGGTATTGAGCTTGAAACAAATACCGCCTCGCTTTGTTCGCGTCAATACAGGTATTGCATCCGCCCTGAATATGTGCTTAGACCGTTCCATTGAGGTCAAGGTAATGAAATTCGATTCGACGCTCGTACAGATTCCGTTCTGGGTTTTCCAAGAAACCCAGCTGAGCAAGAGGTCAAGGTGCGATACCTGTCAGCCTAAGCCCCCTGCTCTCAACGTGCCCCTCGCTCCGGCCTTCTTCCCCAGAGGCCGCCATATTGCCCCCCCGAGCGAGGGGCACATCACCCCCAAATGAACGCACTCCAGACAACCGGCGACTTGGAGTTCTGGCGCGTTGCGCTGGAAGATATCGAGATCGCGCGCAAGTTTCTGACACGGCGCCCTCACACATTCGATGCCGGCGACGGGTGCGTCCAAGCACCGTGCGCGGGCTGGTATCGACGCCGTGTCGCAAGTTGGCGCCAGCTCGGCCTGGAAAGCCCGCATATAGGTGTTGTGATCTGGAAAGCGCCCAAATCAGGCAAGTGGTGCCTGAAAGACGGCCGCAGCAAAACCGAAAAAGACCCCTTACGTGTCTCCGGCATGTTCGAGCGCGTGTGGATGAACCCGGTTTCCAAGGATGCTTATGAGTTCTGGCTGGAGCACGGCACATGGGCCGATGACAACCGGCCCGAAGCCATACCGCAGAAGCTGCTGCGGATGGACAAAATGCCCCCGATTTTCAGCAAAGGAGAAGATGAATGATCGACCAGCACCACAATGAACCGCCTACCGAGGACCGGCTAGATCCGCCGCCGCCATGGTCCGACGAACCTCTTTTCACGCGCATGCAGGAGCTGATCAGTTCCGCGCGGGTTGTGGTCACGGATTTCCCGGAGATCACCAGCCAGGACATGGCCAACAAGTATGGTGATGCCGTCCGGCAGATGCAGGATCACGTCAAGCAGTGCGAGGAGGCGCGGAGGAAAGAGAAAAAGCCGCTCGACGACCAGATCAAGGATATTCAGAATAAGTGGGCAAACGGCACGAAGTCGGAAGACGGGCAGACCTTCTGGCTCGGTATCATGGCGCTGCCGGCGAAGGCTATCGACATCATGCTCAAGCGCACCGCAGCGTGGAACAAAGCCGAGGCGGAGCGCATCCGAAAAGAAGAAGAGGCAGCCCGGGCCGAGGTCGCGCGCAAGGAAGAAGAGCAGCGCCAGGCAGCCATCAAGGCCGCCAGGGAGATGGAGGAAGCCGACGCGGCAAAGCTGGTCGGCAAGGGCAATGAGGTTGACCCGCTGGAATCAGATGCAACAGCGGAAAAGGCCAAGCTCGCGACCCAGGAGGCGAAGAAAGACCTTGCCCAAGTCCGCAAGCAGAAGGCCAGCGCCGGATCCGGCCGGTTGCTCACATCGTCAGGCACGAAGGCCCGCAAGGTCACGACGCGCAAAGTGTATTCCGCCGTGGTAAAGGATCATCGCAAAGCGTTGAAGTATTTCAGAGATCATCCAAAGGTGGTCGATGCGGTCCAGGTGCTGGCCAATGAGATGGCCCGGGGCGCCGCCACGCGCGACAAGCTGCCGAAGGGCGTCAAGCTGGTGGTCGAGGATGTGCCGACCTGATGGATACAAGCGATACCTGGTGCGCGCGGAGAACGGGCGTTCCGGGTATCATGACACGGTGGACGCCCGGTCAGCGAAGCTCTGGGGGCTCGTCGTGTTTGGCCGCAAAGCCGGGGAAATCACCATAGAAGAGGTAGACTGGAATGAGCGAAGACCGCAATTTGAATCTAGGAAATGCATTGGTGTTTGATTTTGAGACGAACGATAAGCCGCCGCCGAACCCCAAAAAGGGTAAACCCCCAATTGCTGCGGATAGCGATGAGTGGGTGCGGGCCGCGTCTCTGTGCGCCAAGCTCTATGATCCAACGGGCCGCCTGCTGGACGAAATGCACCAGCTTATAGAACCTCGTGGCTGGGAGATGGACCCGGAGGCCATGATGGTCAACAAGCTGACAATGGCCAGATTGGCCGCCGAGGGCCTGCCCATCAAAAAGGTGCTGAAGGAGTTCCGCGCGCTGGAGAGACATGCGGGTTATCACGTCTGCTTCAACGTGCGCTTTGACACGAAGGTTCTGCGCGGAGAGCGGCGCCGCGCTGGAAAGAAGGACCGTTATGGCCAGTATCCGTCTTGGGACGCAATGCGTGGCCAGTGGATGATCCTGAAGGACCGATCACCAACCGGCAAAGCTCCATTTTTCAAGAGCCTCGGGGATGCCTACCTGGAGATCTTTGGCGAGGAGATGCCCGGCGCCCACACAGCAGATGGCGATGTCGATGCGACGGCGCGGGTTCTTCGAGAATGTCTGGATCGAGGTCTTGTAGAGCTTAAGCAATACAGTGTAGATTGAAGAGGCAGCGGTCAGGCGACATAGGCCAGCAATGAGGCGGGGATAAGCTACCGTCAAGCAACAGTTGCGAAATCTAGTCGTAGTGGATGGTGAAACGGCCGGGCGGAGGATAACCGACGGCGACCACTTAAAAAATCTACCCAACCCGGGCATGTTGTGAAAAGGCCCCGCGAACATAGAAAGGAGAAGAGGTCAATGAATACACAAGCTCACGACAGCCACGGTTTTGGCGAACTCACCGCTATGGATATGGATGGTTTTGACAATCTCGCTGAGCACCAGGCGCAATTGCCGGCTGTGCAGAACCAGCCCTATGACATGCAGCCGATGGTCAAGGCCGGAATGTCCTATGTTACAGCCACCATTGTTCAAAAGCCGCGAAATTTGAATGAGATTCTGGCCAATCTCAGCCTGTTTGCGGCTAAGTTTGGCGAAGATTATTACTATTCCTGGAGCGCGAAGGGCAAAGAGATTTCCGGCCCGACGATCAAGCTGGCCAATGACCTGTTTATGCTGTTCGGCAACAGCGCCATCGAGTGTGACGTTATCGACACCAAGACGCACTGGATCTTCAAGGCGACATTTGTGGACCTCGAACGCGGAGTCCAGCTCACCAGGCTATTTCAACAACGCAAGAACCAGACATTATCCGACAAGATGGATGCGGACCGCCAAGCGGACATCGCTTTTCAGATTGGTCAGTCGAAGGCCATCCGGAATGTGATTGTCAATGCCCTGCGGTCCTTTGCTGACTACGCAGTTCATGAGGCCCGTTCACACCTGGTCGGCAAGATCCAGAAGAACATGGACGGCTACCGGGAGCGGATTGTAGCGCGCTTCAAGCAGGAGAAGATTGACATCGAGGTTGCTTGCCACATGGTCGGCCGCTCTGTGAACAAGTGGACGGCCAGCGACATGGCGGGCATTGCAAGCCGGATCATTGCCGTTGATGAGGGGATGGCCAACTTCGATGAGCAGTTCCCGGACAACCGAGACGATGAAGTCCCAGACGATTTGGAGGCAGGGCATGTTGAGAAGAGCGCGAAACCAAAGAAAAAGAAAAAGGACAAGAGCAAGAAACCGGCAGAAGCCAAGCTCCCTCCTCCCATCAAAGGATCCCCTGAAAAGCCAGAAGAGGGTAAAGAAACTCCAGCCGAAAGCAAACCCGAGGACGCGCCGGCCACGGCTGGCACAACTGGCCCGGTTGAGATGCCAGATTTACCGGATTCCCTGAAGCCCACCAAGAAGCCGGAGCCCCAAACCAATGTCGAGGAGAAATTTGATCTCGCCCCAGAAGAGCCAGAAATGGAGAATGGCGGCGAGACCGACCGCGTGGCCAGCGAGGAGTTTCTGGCCTTTGTGATCGGGGAGCTGGAAGGGTGCAAAACCGTCGAACAGCTGCAAGATGCCGATTCGATCTATCATGCTGAGGTGGAAGGGCACGGCCCCGAGATCATTGCCAAGTATGTCGAGGCCATCAAGCAGCTCAAAGCTGAGATCGAGGTCGATGCAAGACAGGCAAGCCTCGAAAACTGATCCATGTCAGATCGTCTCGTAAGACCCGCGGCCGCATTTTCCGTCCTTAGCCGGAAGACGTATCAGCGCCGCGGGCTGAGGTCTCCGCGCAAGAAGAGCCTCACCTATTCCCAGCTCATAGCATCACTCCCATGCATAGTCAGTGGCGTCGAGGGCCAGACCCAGGCCGCGCACATCCGGTACGCCGAGTATGACGCCGGCAAGCGTGAAACTGGCATGGCCGAGCGTCCAAGCGATATGTGGGTTCTCCCACTTCACTGGAAAATACACCTGGACCAGCACAGGAAGCCCCCAGAGCGCGATTGGTGGCTTTCGTGGGGGATTGAGCCGCTGGAAGCGTGCAAGCGGCTCTGGGAGGCTCGTGACAGGCCACAATGGATGGCCGAGATCGTTTATTTCAAGGCACCCCGCAGAAGAGAGCACTTCGAGCGCATTGCCGAGATACTGAAGGAGTGGTGACTATGGGCAAGAACAGCAAGATCCAGTGGACCGAGCATACGTGGAACATCATCAATGGCTGCGAGGTCTGCGGCCCGGGCTGCAAGAACTGCTACGCCATGCGGCTGGCCGGCACCAGGTTGAAGAACCATCCATCGCGCGAGGGCCTGACGACGAAAACGGCAGCTCACCAGTTCCTTTGGAATGGGAAGGTGCGGATGTATGAGCCATGGCTGCACCAGCCTCTGAAATGGAAGATGGCCGCGCGGATCTTCGTGTGTGCCCATGGCGATCTGTTCTACGAGCAAGTTCCTGAGAAGTGGATCGATATGGTCTACGCGGTGATGGTCCTGGCCGCTCATCACACGTTCCAAACCCTGACAAAACGGTCCGCGCGACAAATGCGGTATCTGAACAATCCAGACACGCCGCGGCGCATTGCAAACGAGGCGGAGAAGCTGTGCGAGCGGTTCGGTATAAAAGACCGTTTAGCAGGAAATCTGTATCGCAGCTTGAAGGAGGAGCACCCGAAGGTAAGTTCCTATCTGACCCAGTGGCCGCTGCCCAACGTCCATGTTGGCGTATCGATCGAGGACCAGGACCATGCTTTCCGGGCAATTGATCTTTGCCTGACAAAGGCAGCGGTTCGGTGGATCAGCGCCGAACCACTATTGGAACCACTCGATCTCAGACATATTGAAGGGTCTTATCTGGAATATCCAATCAATGTTTTGACTAATCGATTGTATCTTCCTGACCCAAACATTCGGCAGGATTATGCGGTTACACCAACCAGTATAGATCAGGTTATCGCCGGCGGCGAGAGCGGGCCTAACTTTCGTATTGTCGACACAGCCGCCTTCCGATCCCTGCGCGATCAATGCGCGAGGACTGACACAGCATTTTTCATGAAGCAGATGTCGGGCGGCGCCAAGGTGCCGATTCCTGACGATCTACAGATATTCGAAGAACCGAACGTGGCGTGGTGACACGCCTCCACAACCAGAGGAGAGAAAAGTGTCTAAAACACCATGGAAGCCGTCGCCGGAAGTCGAAGAACTATGCGAATTGTCAAGGTTGACCACTGGTATGACCGTGAAAATTGCAGAAGCTGCAGTCGAATTTTACCACCAAAATGTTCACCACGAAGACGAGGAGGAAATGGAAAATTTTCACGGGACATTCGTTCCGCTACTCGTTGCGGCCACAGGGCAAGCTGTAGGCGCAGCCACTGCACTGGCAATGCAAGACCGTTCAAAAGCAGACCGTCTCAAAAATGGGAAGGATTTTCTTGCAGAATCTATGAAGATTTTTGTTGGAATTGCAGAGGACGCCCTCAAACAAACTATTGAGGATGATGAGTAATGGTCGCCTACAGCTTCAAGAGCATGTTCGTGCCGCAGATCGAGGCGCTGCAAAAGCGCCAGACGATCCGGGCACGAGGCAAGCGCCATCATGCGCAGCGTGGCGAGACGCTGCAGCTATACAAAAACGCCCGGCAGGCCAACATGGCGAAGATCATTCCGGATCATAAATGTCTGACGGCCTGCCGGATCTCGTTCATTGTCCCTGATCGACCTATCAGACCGGACAATCACATCCACACGCTGATGATTGATGATCGTCCGCGATTTGATCTGGATCAATTCGCAGAGGCTGACGGCTTTGGCCTTGATGATCTCGCGCCGTTCGTCCTGGGGGAAGGTGAGCGCTACAAGCGCTGGATCCGGCCAATCCACCCGATGACGATGTTTTTCATCGATGAGCACGGGCCGGGCGTCTATGGCGACATGGTTTTAATTAAATGGTGAAGGAGAGAAACGATGACCGATCAGAAATATGACGGCCCTCGGCTGGTCAAGGAAGCGGGCGGCGAGTTTGACGCCGAGGATCTGTACAAGCACATCAAGCGCGCCATCCAAGAATGGAAGGCCGCCAATGGGAAGCTGGGCGAGGGTTCGGCGCTGACTCTTGCCGGACTGGCTTACGTGCTATCGGAGGAAATCTGCGAAGGCGCCAAGGAGTTCAAGAAGGACCCGGGCGCGAAAAAGACCTTCGTGCAGGACATGCTGCACAGTTTCGGAGGTGTGGTCAAATCGATGATTGAGGCGCACCTGAACCACCAGCTCAGTGCTGAAACCAAGGACGACACGGGGGCATGATCGATGGGGTACGAGTGTCCAAAGTGCGGTAAGCCGTTCAAATCGGCCCGTGGTGTCGCAGATCATTCTCGCGACGTGCATGGGGAAGCGCTGCCGGCACGCCGGAAATACCGCAAGAAGCGCGGCGATCGTGACGAGAGCTTTGCTGATAGGGCGATCCGAGCTCAGATGCAGCGCGATATGGGAGAGCTGGTCGACGATGACTGGCTGTTGTTTGATTGAGGGGATACTGAAATGCCAACAGACGCCAATTTTGTATCTGACACAGAACTGCGGTTCCTGGTCATCGCCAAGCTCTATGTATCGGCTCTAAAAACAGGCAATGATCTTGAGGCAGAGCGCCTGCGGCCAATGTTGGACGAGACCCACGGCGCCGTCCTCCAGGAGCAGGACAACCAGATCGAGGAGGCAATTCAACATCTCAGCGAAGATGACATTGCCCGCCTCGGCCGTGGGGTAGTTGGGACGTGATCAGGCTTCAGTATCGGTTGTCTCCCCAAGATCCCATACAGGCTCTGTGGTTGGTTTCCATTCTGGGGGATGCAACAGATAGGGCGCCTGGCATCCTGCTGCATTGCGATGACCGCCGCCGCCAAATTTCCGAGCAAATGCCTGCACATCCACCCGGTAATCAATTGAGCGTAAAGACCATGCAGCGCCATCCTTGGTGACGACGACGATAACCGCAAAGTTTATTTTGGGATCTCGATCCAGCAGTTCGTGCCCGAGGTCAGAGGCCATCTCATATGGCGCGTAGACCACGGCAACGCGCGGAAACCCTTCCAGGCGCTGCACCCAGGCGGTATCAACAAACTCCTGAAGTGTGAGTTTCTGCTGCCGCAGCAATGTATTGCCGTGACGGAGGTGACGGTCATACTCTGTCGTGAAAAATTCGACTGTAGTGTCGAATGTTTCAACATCCTGCAGCCCGAAGCTCCGCAACCAGGCGCATGCCGCAGGGGTATTCTCGTCTGCAAATTTCCAGAGGTCACGGTCCTCGATGTGATGGAGGAGTGTTGGCATATCCGCACCATGCGGCTGGCAGAACTCCCAGGCCAGCCGGCAGCCGGATTTATCCATGTCGAAATATGCGATCACGGGTGGCTGCTTTTCGGCCAGCACGTAGGTCATGGCGTCTGGGATATCTTCGTATGTCGGGCAATCGGCAAACGATAGTGTGAACGGTTCCAGCTGCTCCTTGGCCGATATGTGGTGATCGAGGACAACGATGCTGCACGCCTCATGTCCGACACAGCGCAGCATTGCCGCTTCAAAACTGAAGTCAACAATCAAGATATTGGCGTTCTTCCGCTGGTCTTCAGTCAGGGGGAAGCCGGTATTGTACTGGCAGGGGATCAGCGCGACATCGTTCCAGCGGTGCCAGACGGCCCATGCCGCCGCGGTCCCATCGTTGCAATTGTCATGGTAGATACAGAAGTCAGGTTTCCATTTGGCCATAGTTCTCAGCTCCGGTTCTGGTTGGTGATTGTTGCGGCTTGCCAGCGCTCGCCGGGCAGGACGCCGACAAAGTTGCGGTAATGCATGACCGTTCGGCCCTGATACTCGCGGCGGCGATTGTTCCACAGGCGCACATAGACGACGCCGCTTTCGGTGATTTTGTCAACATAGCCGTCCTTGTGCCCTCGCCCAACGGCCACACGCACGCGCATATTGGGCTTGATCTCCTTCAAATTGGACAGCCGGTCTTTCATCATGATTGTTTCTGGCATGGTTGCTTCTCGCAATGTTCAGTACGTGTATTGCATACCACCTAAAACAGCATTTGCGCAACAACCACGTCAAAAGATCGTGCTCCACCTTGACACGAACATCAACGCGCGCACATAAGGCCATGTAACTAAAGCGTGAGTGTACGGTTCCACCCAGATCAAGCCAGAGGGGGAAATGCAAATTGTCCAAGAAGAGACAGCGCAGTATCCGCACTCCTCCAAGGCGCGACCACATAACCCCGTCAAAACGAGAGACAACGGTTGAGAGCGGCCCGACGCGCGAGGCCATCATCCAGCGATGCAAGCAGATCGGCGTTGCGTTCGAGACCATGGCCAATGGCCGCGTGGTGCCCGAGGCAAACATTCAGAGATCAACGGATGCCTTGAGCTTATTGGCCGGCAGGGATGAGATAACCGGCGTGCAGTTGCAATCAGGCTTCGTCTACGGGTATCTGCACATGATGCTTTTCGGGCAGTCATGGCCCAGCGCGGCCGATTATTCAGGAATTGTGCATGAGGTGCTGGATGTGGACAGTCACGTTGTCCGGGACGCGGGGCGGCTGACAGAAGAAGACCGGGAGGCATACCGGCGCGGCGCTCACTATAGGTTCGGTAAAGCCGATCAAGCCCTGCAGCGGCGGGTGATCAGCAACCGGGTGCGGCCAATAACGCGGATTGTCTGCCTGCAGGGCTTGATGCCGAGGACGGCGAACGAGATGACGTTCCTGCACTCAGGGCTCAATGCGATAGCGTTCGAGTTTGGCTTTGGGGGGATGGTGAGGACCGGGAAGCGGCGAAAACTGGCGGGAAAGCAGTTTTATTCGCCCAATCCCAACATGATTTCCAATTGAGCAACCCTCTTTTCAAGGGCGGCCAGACGGGCACCAGCATACGCCCAGCTGTTCGGGGGGATTGCTTTGGGCAGGTCCAGGCCCCGGCGCTGTGCGGTTGCCCTGACGTAGCTTGAAGTGCAGCCCAGTTTCTCCGCGATCTGCGGCGCCGTCCACTCGGGGTGGTCTTTGTGACAGTCTAGCACCATCATCCAGTTTACAGATGCCATTTTAAAAAGCCTCTTTTTCAACTATTCAATGACTTACGGATTAGGTTTTGCCGTTGAATTGGTGTTCTTTTCCACTTCTTCGAGCAAATCGGCCAGTTCCAGCCTGTTCATATTTAGGATTTCCTGCGTCGTTTCGATCCAAACGATATGATAGTCCAGCAGGCCGTCATTGCTGTGGCACCGCAAGGCCGCCTTCAATTTGGTGAGGCGATCACGTTGTCCTTGATCCATTTGCTCCTGTCCGTCGCAGTAGAACGCCCTTTCGCCCGTCATGTTTTTAAATATAGCTCTTATTGTTTGTGATTGGCCCATAAGGCGCAAACTTCCTAAATCGACTGATCATGTCTTTCTGTTCAGACATGTCTTCGCTCCTATGAGGCCTTTACTGTAAGGGGTGGAGCGGGCGGCGGGAATCGAACCCGCCAGGGCGGCTATGCCTTTTCGTGCTGCGGCTGTTTGCAACCAAACCGCAACTCTCCAAAGCACTATCCCCAGCTTTTGACGCGTCCTCCATGGGGGCCAGGCCTACCCAGATTGCAGCCGACGCAACCCTTCCGGTTTCCTGTGTTCCGTGGCGCTCTACCTCTGAGCTACGCCCGCATAAATTCATTTGATGGGCCTTATGAGTCAGTGGTTGGCGGGTGTGTTATGGCGTCTTGAGGTGCCCAATAGTTTGGGTGCCAGACATCCCAGGAATCGTGCACGCGAACAAAACAATCGCGGTAATCTTCAACTCGCCCCCCTTCCTCTTCCGCAGCCTCTTCTTTTGAGCACCAGCGTACTAGCTGAATACCTTCGTCACGGAAGTAAGCCCAAAAGGGTTCATGCCTCGGCGGTTCCTGTTCTTTTGCTGCGATCCACATTGTTTGGGCCTATGCGTTTGTTTATGGGTGTCGCTCGCCGCACGGTTCAGCCTCTTCGCCACATGAGAGGATTTCCGCCCCGCAGGTGAACCGCAAAAAACCCCACCCCGTATTGAACCCAGGGGCATTACAATCGGGGCACAGTTCTTCTCGAAGATCGACCACGTTCTTAAAGCCTGCGCGTTGCTGGTTGATAATGCAGGTGGCAAGGAGGGCCAATTTCGGATCTTCACTCAGATCGCCGCCTCCCGCCATAAATTTAATTACTTCAGTCTCTGCCATCGTTCGGGCCTTTCTGTTAAGTTATGCCGCCTGCTCGGGCAGCGTGAATTTCCCCGTTCGGGGGCTCACTTGGTTGTCTGCCGGTCTTCCGGCCATTGCTTCTCAAGACGGACAAACTCACTGAACGTGAAGATGGTCCCAGCCGGGATTACCACCTTGTCCGTGTGCTCCGTGTAAACGGTCAAATCTTCCGCCAATTTCATTTCACGGATGCGATACGTCGCAACGGTCTGGACATCAAGTTCTTCGCTCATGTGCGGCCTTTTCAGTAATTGCCAACGAAGCACACGCTGGTGACCTCGTAAGATTTTTTGATTTCGTCAATCGCATCCTTGATCGCGCCAAGTGTGGTATCTTGAATTGGATCAAAAGCACCTTCGTTGCCGTCCATGTAAGCTACAAACGCCCCGTGCTCTTTGAGCACCCCTATGCCCGACAATTCCCCCACTTCCGCACATATCGCGTCATAGCTTCCGTAATGAATGGAGACTTTTTGTGGTGTGGTTGGCATCTTCTGGGGCTCTCTGGTCGGTTTGTGGTTTTTAAAACATATAGATTAATTCAAGAATTGTCAATTAATCTTGCAAAGGTTTTTGTAAAGTGCTAACCATTCGCCATGACACAGCACAGATCAGCGCTAATCGTGGCGGCGAAAGTCCCGTCGATCCAAACACAGAAGAACGCGGCCGACGCTTGGCGCCCGGATGGCCTGTGGCTTCCCGAACATGGCTCGCCAGATGAATTTATCGCGTCCCTGTCCCCCGGTGATCTTGTCGGCGTATGGTCGTGCGAGCTGCTGGCGCCACCTATAGCGAAGCGCAATGGCGACACTCGGCGCAAGGCATTTCGGCGCGCTGCCGACGCCCTGATTGAACGCGGCGTGCTCTTGGAGGAATGGAAAACCGGCAGAGTTTCCACAGATCCGGCGACAATGTTGGCCATGTTTCTTGATGCTGTTGACGCGATCTCGGGCGTGTCCGGCAACGGCAGCCAAGGGCGTCCGAGCAAAGAACCGTTCACGGATGAAGAAAAGCAACTGATCGCAAATGCGTGGTTTCACCGCAAACACAGGAACAACCCGCAACGTGTTGCCGCCGTCCAGAAGCTTGTGCCACGGTTCATGGAACACGATTTTTACAAACATGGCTTCTCGGATGAACTGCGGAAACTATAGAGGAGGCAGAGCAGTCAGAAACCAACTGACCATAGGTCGATTGCAAAATGGATATGATGCATGTTCTGAACTCACGTCAGAAGCGTAACCTTCGCAAAATGTGCGAGCGGGAACCATTGTCCTGGTCCGTTACCAGCGGCCACGACAAGATGGCCTGCGATAACCTGGTCACCCTTAAATTGGCTTATTACCAAGGCGGCACGGGAACGAACAACTGGCACTACAGACCAACCGACTTTGGGAAATCCCAATTTGCACTCATGGAGGCTTTGCAGGATGAGTGAGGCACTTAAACGAGCACGCGGAGAGTTAAACGCTCACAGCGCGGCGATGTCTGAACTTGCTAACCGGGTGCAGGCCTTGTGCCCAACGGCTAGGCGTCGCGATGTTGATGAGGTGCTGGACGCGCTCTGGCTTCTCGAAATTGATCTCCTGACTCCCAGGGAGGAGAAATGACGCTGCGTCGTCACAAGATCAGCAATAAGAAAAAGCGAAGAGCTGCAAAGTGCCTCGCCGCCAATCGCTGTTATTGGTGTGACAGGGGACTGGCCACTAGGAACGGATTGAGTATGCTACGGCGCACAAAAGATCACGCTCACCCCAAACACGAGGGCGGCAACAAAACCGTTCCTTGCTGCTACCAATGCAATCAGATCAAAGGCGGTATGTCACTTATGGAGTGGTACACGTTTATGGCAGACAATGCGGCTTGGTGGAACACTCACGAACCAGGGTATGGTGGGCGACCTAGAAAAATTGAGCCAACTATTGAGGAGGCAGAGTGATGCAAATTGACGCCGAGACGGTTGAACAAATACACCGCCTTGCGGCTCTGGTTGGTTGCCGGTTTGTGTTGCATGAAAACGTGAAAGTGACACACAAGCCGATTTGTGTCGCACAGGTGACTCAGAAGGAGGCCAATCAGTCATGACAACTCGCAGAGGATTCTTAAAAGGCACAATCGCTGCGGTCGTTGCCGCACAGATTCCAGGCACCACAATAGATCAGGTCCTTGCTGCTACTTCGGATCCACCCTTGGTCAGAGAGTTCATGGATAATGGCTGGGTTCGCATCACTGAGCGGTTCACAATCAATGGTGTCAAATACATCAGCAGTTGTTTCGTCAGAGGTGATTATGAAAAAGCGGCAATTTCATTCCCTGATGAAGGGCTTGCACACATAGACGCTGGTGGCGGCGACTTGGAAATCATGGATGTCAGCCTAAAATATGACCAAGAGGACATACCTGCTCATAATCCAGCGTTGTGGTCTGACGCGCCGACAAAATGGGTTGTGTCTAACGGCAGCGTCACCGCAGGGCAGCGTTAACCATTGGGGAGGCCGATTGATGTGTCAGTGCACCCCAGAACTTCGGACGCCGTTTTGCGGCAAGCCGGGCTGTGAACGGCCAAGGCAAATGAATCAAAACTTCCTCCCCGGTGGCCAACAGAGTTGGGTGAACCCGGAAATGTTCTACTTTGCTGAAGATGCTCAATGCGCTCACATGTGGCTAGACGATCTCAGGGCTCCAACACACGAACATGGCGACCGTTTATCACTGGTTGGCCGGATAAAGGCACTAACCATTGTGGAGACGGATTGATGGTGGATAAACTTCAAGCTAAAGATGTTGTCTGGATTGTAAACGATATATCGGAACTTGGTGTTCGCATTGGAGATCAGTGTTTCTTTCTCTACAAAGGGGAAAGCCTTGTCTACGAAGCTGAAGATACCGATAGCGGAAACCGCATGTTGATCCGCACAGTTGGCAAACGGGAATTTGGCGAAACGTGCCAGCCGATCAATATGGATGATGTGCAAAAAGCTTCTCTTATGGGCATCAATATCAGAAACCAAAAGGTATCGGCTTCCGACTGTGACCGCTGGCAGCCTATGCCGGATCAATTGCCAAGTGTGGAGCCGGAATGAACATTGACCCCGATCAATACGCTGCCTTTCAAAACAGCCTAGAGCCTTTTCTCAAGGATGCGCGAGACGGCGCATATGCGGAAGGCTACCGCTACGGCTTGGCAGAAAGTTGGCTCGCATTATGTCGCCATCTTTTAAAGGCGAAGCGTGCGGACGATGACGCCCTGGCAGACCGAATTATGGCAGCTATAGAAGTTCTTGAAGAGGCGTGTCCGATAATCAAGAGATTCGCGGATGAAGTAACCAGTGGGGAGGCAGATCAGTCATGAAACTTTCAACAAGCAGGCGCGATTTCCTGAAAGGCTTGCTGGCAGCCGCCGCAGCAACACAGATGTTTGGCCTGGACGTGGCTAGAGCTGCAGAGGCGATTGCGCCGGTTGTCGAGACGCACGGAGATTGGGTTTACCTCTCCACGAGCTTTGAACAAGACGGCGCGCAATACGCATTCAGCATGTACGTGAAGGGAGATTACGAAAATTTAAACATCGACCTTACCGATAGGCACAACCCGGTTTTGAGATCGAAGAAAGGGGCTCATACGGAGTTGTGCGTTTGGGGGATGCAGCTAGAATGCACATCGCCATCGTCGTCACGCTATATCAGAACACACCGCTCAGACACATTGTTTGAACCCGCACGCTGCAATCTGCTGTCAAATTCAGGACCGACCGCGCCCAAAGTATTGCTCGAAAACGTCACGATCATTGCGGGCGATCCGTTCGCTATCGACAAACTAGAGGAGCCCCCATCATGAACAGACGCAAATTTCTTTCCGGCGCCGCGGGCGTACTGGCCGCCCCCGCGATCGTCCAAATAACGAACATCATGCCGGTGGTTTTTCGTCCGCTGTATAGCGCTGATTGGGTCGACATTGTCCTTACCGGCCGCACCATCAACGGCAGCCGGCATTGGTACGATCTGTGGCGAGAGGGCAGAGCTTTAGCCAATGGCTTCGAGTGGCGCCCTGGGGAGGGGCTCTACATGCCCGGGAATGGCGCCGGCAGGGTGAGGGTTGATTTGGCGCGTCATAAAACTGTGGACTTCACTGCTGATATTTAACCTAATTGTCCAGTCTCAATACGAGTTTCCGTCCACCCAACGATGGCCTTTTACATTGTTTGCAACTATAAAGGCCACCACATCTTTGGGCCGGAAAAGGCGAACGTCATCAATCTCATAATAGGCAACACCGCCCATCGTGCCCTCTGTCCCGTTCTCTTTGATGTATCTCACAACCCGGTTTCGCTCGTGTTGCTCGATGTTATCAGGATCGGCTGGCTTAACATAATCATCATCTTCCGGCGTTATGTTATTGTCATCAAAAAATTCACTGTGGATGTGCAGCAGCATTGCCACGCCGGGGAGAAATGTAGGCGGGACAACTGGGTCGGCTGTTGGATTGCCTGGGTCCGTCATGAACTTCCCTTGGCTTCCTCCCCACCAGCTATAACGGACGCCCTTGCGAGGGTAGCCTTTTGCGTCCAAAAGAGGATTGGCCGGAGGATGTGCCTTGGCAAATGCAGCCATGGTTGGCTTGTTGGGAGCGTATAGAATGATGTCGATCGGCATTGATTAATCCCCGATCCGCACAATGCCCAACTGCGCTTCAGTCACAGTCATCGCTGTTCCACCAGACGAAGAGGATTGATAAACCGACACCGTGTCAGTCGCAGCAAAGTTCACAATCCCCATAATACTGCAAGAACCAACATCACCGCCGGTGCCAAGCTTGCGGTCAACAGCAAAGCCTGTCGCTCCAGCGTTCTTGTAGATTTCAAGCTGATAGTCATCGTTGCCTGATCCACTGAAACTTGCGGCTAGTGTAACAAGATACGTCCCGGCCACATCAATCGTCATATCGTCGGACGTGTGATCTACAGTCACGCCCGCTTCGACGCCATCCGTATTCCACGCTGCGATTTTTCGGGGAGTAGCATCAACCGTGGCCTCGCCGGTGGAACCAGCTTGCACACACAGCACACCGTAAGGCATACCGCCAGCGACCTGTAGACCATCCTTTCGGACAGCGTGTACACTTGTACCGCCAATTTTCTGATCCAAGACTTTACTGTCAGCAGCACTCGCTGTATCAGTGATATCTTGCCCAATCCCGGTGAAGGTCGTGCCTCCGGCATTCCAGGTATCAGTCAGTTCATAAAGACCTTTGTTCGCCATTTTCTATCCTTGCAATACGTTAACGACGGTATCGCCGTCACGAGTTATAATGGAATCACCGTCGCGAGTTATGACAGGCCAAAGCGTTGCACCAGCTTCTGCTTGCATATCGGCTCCTGATATATCAGCACGTGGTAGGTACTTTGTGAATTTAAGTCCACCATTTAGCTCGCCGCCTGATGACGTAAGTTTACCAAATGCAAAAGATGCCGGAGTTATACCGAGTGTGCCAGACGTATCCGTAACAACACTAGCGCCATCGACTGAGGAAGCAAAATCATTAGCTTTAAACACGGATGCAAGCTTGAATGGTGTGTCGGCTGCAACAGCTCCGACTGTTAGTGCTGCCTGAGTTGCAGCCCCGTCTTGAACAAGTGTTTTTGCGTTTGACCCATTTACACGAGTGGCTATACGATCTGTCGTTGCCTCATGAAGCTCTGACATATATCCGCCAGTAGATGCATCTCTAACACTCGCATGATCCAGTATGAAATGCTCAGTCGTCCCAATCGGCAACTCACTCGCTGCCATGCTCAGATCATCAGCAGCACGGGCCACTGTGGAGCCTGCTGTGGGGATGTAAGAGGTGGGGACGGAGCCTTCTTCAAGTTGAGCGCCGAACAGGTAAATATCAGACGTGCCGTCCGCATCCGTTAGAATATTATTATCTGTATCACACACGAGGATATAAATATTCCCGGTAGTGTCGGCGGCGTCAGTGGTGAATGTTACTGAACACCTATACCATCCGTCTCCGTAATATTCTATATTTGCATCGTCCCAGCCAGCGTCCTGTGTACCCTTAGCACCTGTGTTTAAATTGAAAAAACAATTTGAAGATGCGGGCGTTGTAAATAAATGCGCGCGTAAACAAAGATGTTCAACTTGTTTTTCCTTAGCAAATACAGAAAGAGTGTACGTAGTACTAGTCGAAACTGTTATTGCTTTATATATGCCGACAGACTTACTGCCTGAACTATTATCGTCAGCCAATGTACTCGCTGTGGTCTCCCCGTTTGGGGACGGTGTTGAGGCTGATGTCACTACCTCACTTAAACCAAGCCACCAAGTACTAAAATCCTCGCTCTCAACAATCTGGTTCGTCGCCGCAAGCTCAATTAGTGCTTTCTCGATCTCAATGATGTGCCAGCTTGAAATAGAGCCAGACCCTGAGATGTGGTCAACATTGACAACCAGCGCTGTGCCGTCGTGCGACGTGGCCGTGGCTGTCATCCAATTGGTGTCTACATTGGCAGTGTCGGACAAGCGAACATCGATAACGCCGCGATCCACGACAAGATCATCAACCGTTCCGGTGAACCCGGCAGAGGGGACAACCCGCACGTCATCGTGAGAGACACCCTTGGCCAGCTTGAATGAATGACTGCCGGTGCCCAGGGCCGACGAAAGACTGCCGCCGAGGTTGATTTGGACGGTTCCGCCTGTTGCGGCCACGGTAACAGTGATCGTGCAGTTCTCGTTCTTGCGAATCATCGCAAGCTCTTGCGTTGTCGCCGTGGCCCCGGTCGAATTTACGGAGAGAACGCCGCCCGTGATCGTGGTGTTGGTGCCTTTCGTCCAGTCTGTATCGGCGTCAAAGCCACCATTCACAACCGGCAGACGCTCAAACCTGTTGTCGTTTGAAGCCGTGGTGATCGTCTTCGAGCCAAGGCCGATGGTCAACGCTGTAGTGGAGCTGTCCAAAGTGCTGGCAACATGGAACTGAGGGATGGCAAAGCGGTCTGTGCCGGTATTGGCGAGGTAAGTGCTATCGGCAGGGCCGTTGTAAACTTGGACTTCCTCAATCGTGATGGTGACACCCGACAGATCATCACCACCTGATCTTTGATCAATCACCATTTGGCACTGCTGAGCGCTGGCTACACCGTCACCTGAAAGTTCAATTACACTGGCAACGCCTGCCGTTAGACTTTCCAGAGTAGTATCAAGATAGACGGCATCAGTAGACCCATATAGACGGCATCTTACATTAGAAACCGTCGTATCACTGGTGAGCTTGTACCTCCCGACTATAAGCCCACCACCAACAGTGCCGCCACTAGCTCTAAATGTATAAGCCGACGCGGCATTGAATGTCACATCGTTACCGGAGATAGTTACATTAGAGTCGCCAGCACCTGCACCAGCGTTTTCCCAAGTGGTTGCTGTTCGAAATTTGTTATGCGCAGCATACCTCTGCAACCCTGCTGGCCCGGTTACGTTTTTGATGTGCGGTGCGGTGTAGTCAAGGATGTCGGTGTCTTGCTGGGTTAGCTCAACAATGTCCAGATCATTCGCAGGTGTGCCGCTATCCCTAACCAAAGCCACCCCGGAGTTGCCCTGCTTGAAGTGGGCGACCAGAACATCCGTTTCAACCTGCAGGCTGTCGGCGATGGCGGTTGTGGATGCGCCTGCGAGCGGGGCGGCGACCGCGGCGGCCCCCGACGATACTCCAAGGCCCAGCTCCAAATTCAGGTCAAATCCGGTCACAACAACCTCACCACGTTTTGATTCCCAAGCGGAGCCTGATTGACAATAAGCTACATTTTTGACACACAAAGCAAGTGGCAAACCCCAACATTGGAGATATTTGACATGGGAACTTTTCGCGCAAGGGGCGGATTGGCCGGAGGAAAATCAGACTCTCGCCAAGGTTCGATGCCCGCAATTGTTGGCAATACGGCGAGAACCTGGCGCAAAACAACCAGCGGAGCCAGCCAAACACTTGATATCACAAACCCGGCGACCGCAAGTGATGACGCTGCATATTTGTGCGATTGTGACAGCGATATCTATTTTGCTGTGGAACAGTCCAGCACCGTCACGGCGACTGATTCTGATGTCTCGATCGAACTCCTTTCGACGGACCTTCCAATCTGGGTGATTCTACGTCCCGGTGAAGACATCGCTGTAATCGACAAATCCTGACGAAAAAAGGCTGCCCTTCTAGCGCTTGGTTATTTGGTCCGGAACACGATCCGCAGGATCTTCACCAGCAATTCCCACCATGTTTCCTTTGCGGGCGCGGGCTCTTCTATCGGCGTCTCGATCTGCTTCACAGCATACTTCACACCCGTTGCACTCATGTGGATCCTGTCGCGATTGATGCCGACCAGCGGCACAAACCGGCTCCCTACCAGCTCCTCCAGCTCCCTGTTGATTTTCTTAAAGCCCAGGACACCCCAGGCAACGCCAAGCACCCAACAGTGAATACCCTTCGCCTCAAAGAGATGGATTGTTGTGCGCGCGCTGACTATGGCTGTCGGATTGTTCGCCAGGCCCGTGGACAGAACAACGCCGCGCGTTCTCATTCTCTCAAGCATGGTGCTGCGCGCTACTGCACTTTCTGCAATCCTGTAAACCCGCGCGGGCCCAGCTCCAACGATGGTGTGACCGTTCGTGGTGTCGTTTGTGTGCCCAGAGCCACCTTGGCTGAATTTATAATAGTGGCCGCCGATCTGGCCGGCCAGGCTGTCGCCAATGACGATGGGTTGTGATGTTTTCATTTATGGATCCTTCCTGCAAATCTTGATGTGGTCTACTTTGCTGAAATCTTCGCAGATTCCCTCGCTCCATAGCAACCTCACAGTGTTGCCGTCGTCGACCAAGGGCTCGATGTAGAGCCGAGGCGCTGGCGTGCGCATCATCACGGCCTTCTCGATGTAGAGTTCAGTAATGACGTTGCCGTCATCATCCATGAATTGTAATTTGCGCTCTGTCGCCATCTTCAGCAGCTGCAGCCCCCTCGTTGAGGTGAAAGCAGGATAGGCTTCCTGCACCGTCGGCATGCGTCGGCGGCGTCCACACTGCCCGGTGCCGCATTGATCTGGTCAATCAGGTTGTCCCAGGCGGCCGCAGTAGCCTCGGCCTGTTCGGTCTGTGACAGGTTTTCAAAAGCCGCCGTTTGCTGATCCATTATCGACCGGCGCTTGTTCTCCGCATCCCGTTCAGCCGCCGTGAGTTTGGTTTTGTCCTTGGTGTAAGGATCGAGGTCGATCACTTCGGGGTCAACGGGCGCCTCGTCGCAAATTGTATCTTCGGTCAGCTTCGGTAAAAAGTTTGGGAACGCGTAGCCGGAAGTGGCGGTGTTGTATATGTGATTGGCTTGGCTCTGTGAGCTGACTTCGTCAAGCAGCGTACCCTTAACCCAGACCTCGTAAAGCCTGCTCATCTGACACCAGTGGACGCCATTTTTTGTGGATGTGAGTTTCATGGTCTAGTCTTTCTTGGTTCAATCGCTCTTCTGCGCGTCGTCCTCGTCCATCCCGTGCGCTTCGCCCAGCACGACAATCAGGCAACCCAGATAGATAGCCATGCCGATCAGTATCAAGACCGATCCGACGATGAACCCGTTGAAGATGGCATACATGATTTCGACTTGCATTCTATCGTATAGCGCTATAAATACTCGTATTGCAATGCATGTAATTGCCGGAGTTTGAAAAAAATGGCGAAACCAAATCGCACCCCGCAGCAGTTCAGGCTTCCGACCGCGATGGTTGAAGAGCTTGAAGGGTATTTGCAAAAACTGGCGCCACGGGCACCATCGAAGACCCGTGCAGCCGAAGAGGCTTTTCGAATGTGGCTTGACGCAGAGTACCAAAAACACCCGGATTCTGCGCCCGCTAGCTCACCGCAACCCGAGTCGGTCTGATCTGTATTTTCCCGTATTGACAAATCTAAGGTTTCTGCGGCATACCCGTCAGCACGCTTTGAATGGGGCTTTTGTCCCTGAATGAGCTTCCCGGCCTGGGAGGGCCGTTGTTTGACAGACCAGTAATGCGTCATTGCACGGGAAGAAGAATTGCGGAGCTTGTCGGAGTTGACCTCAATCAATGCCCATCGCACCAGGTTCTTCGTTTTTCTCCCGTGCTTTAAAACCTTTCATTACACCCAGCAAAGAGACTGGGGCGCCGGCAAGTGCTTTTGAGGCTTGCCGGCGCCGCCGCTAACACCACAGCGGCGGCATAAAGTTATTAGCCCGCCCCGTTGGCGGGCTCTTTTTTTGGAGTGCTCAAATATGGCCAAGAAGAAGAGCGCGCCTGACACCAAGAATCTAGGCGCGGCAGATCCACCGTTGGAGCTTCGCCCTGAGACAGCATGGGACATCTACAAGAAACTCAATCCGCCAAGCGTCAAGCAGACAGGCAGGATCCTGCGAGAGGCCGGGCACAAGGTCAGTGACGCAACGCTCTACAAGTGGCGCAAGCAACACAAATGGGATGCCTTGCTGGCTGCTGAAAACTGCACAGCCTCGATAGGCGCCAAGGACTTCCAGGCCTACATGGAAGCGCTGCGGATCCGCGCAAAGGAGTTTGGGCCGGACGTGCTCTCAGGTTTGCAGGCAACAATTGCCGAACACATGGCAAAGCAGGTCCAGCTTCTGGTGATGGCCACACCGGAAGATTTCGAGCGGATGGTGACGGTTATGCGCGACCTCGACGCTGAGATCCACAAGCTCACCGGCTACAAGTTCAGCGCCGATGTAACCAACAAGCCCGAAGAGGAGGACAACGTCCTTCGCATGAGGCTTGGGCCGGACGTGGGCCGATCGACTAATTGATGCAACCCCTGCATGGGGCACGCTATGCGCGGGCCGGTTCTCAGCAGCTTCAGGAGATCATTCAACGCGATCTGGTCACATGGGACTATTATGAGACCATCGAGTTCTACCGCATCTTCCTGGCGGCCGATCCAAAGCCGGAGGACTACGCGCTTCTTGCATGCAATGACAGGTACTTCCTGTTCACGATCATGCTTGGGCGGCGTGACGGCTTCCACCCGTGGCTGTTTGACCGCTGCAGGGAGGTGGAGCTTGACCCAGACGGTTATCTCGACCTATGGGCACGGTTTCACTACAAAAGCTCACTGATCACGTTTGCCGGCGCAATCCAGGAGATCATGCGCGACCCGGAGATCCGGATTGCCATTTTCTCTGCAACCAAGGCTGTCGCTGACGGCTTCCTATCGCAGATCAAGGAGGAGTTCGAAGGCAACGAGAGTTTGAAGCTCGCGTTCCCCGACGTTTTGTACTGGACACCGGAAAACGAGGCCTCCCGGTGGTCCATGAAGACCGGCATCGTTGTCAAACGGAAGAGCAATCCGAAGGAGGCGACGGTTTCAGCGCATGGCCTGGTCAAAGCCCTGCCAACGGGCTCGCACTTTCCGCTGATCATCTTCGACGACATGATCACCGAAGACGAGGTGACAAACCCGGAGATCATCCAGAAGATCACCACGCGCTGGGAGCTGGCCGACAACCTGGGGACCGAGACCGGATTCAGAAAGTGGCACATCGGGACGCGGTATCACCTGGCCGACACATACGGCCAAATCATCGAACGGGAGGCCGTCAAGCCGCGGATCTATGCTGCAACGCACAACGGCAAGCGGGACGGCAAGCCGGTATTTCTGACACAAAAGCGCTGGGAAGAGGTCAAGGTTGCTCAGAAGAGCGTCCTGTCGGCCCAGATGCTGCAGAACCCGGCCGCCGACAACGAGGCGACGTTCGACCTGCGGAATTTCCGCCGCTACATGCTGCGGCCCACATACATGAACGTCTACATCATGGGCGACCCATCGAAAGGACGCAACGCTTCGTCGGACCGGACGGCAATTGCTGTTGTCGGCATCGATGTCAACGAGAACAAGTATCTGCTGGACGGGTTCCGGCACCGCATGAACCAGGAGCAGTCCTGGGAGAATTTGCACATCCTCTACAAAAAGTGGGCAGATGCACCAGGGGTCAATTACATCAAGGTCGGCTGGGAGCAGTACGGTCTGACGCGCGACACAGAATACTTCACCAGGCAGATGAAGAAGAAGAAATATCGCTATTTCGATATTGTCGAGCTCAATTGGGTGAAGGAAGGCAATCAGTCAAAGAAGGACCGCGTTGAGCGCCTGCAGCCCGATATCGACAACTTCGACTTCTTTTTCCCGCCGCTGGTCTACAACAACAATATTTCGCCACGCTGTTTGTGGGAGCCGGCAGAGGATGGCTCACAGATCATTTGCCGTGCACTTCCGGACGGCAAGGATGTGAAGCAGTTCACCCGGGCCCGCCAGCTTGGCGAAGGATACCGCGTCATCGAGCCTATCATGCGGCGCGACGAGGAAGGCAACATCTACGATCTGACAATGGAGTTGTGGCAAGAACTCCTGTTCTTCCCCTTCGCGCCCAAGGATGACCTGTGCGATGCGGTTTCGCGTCTCTACGACATGGAGCCCCGAGCGGCCACGCTGCATGTGCAAGAATCCTACGAAACCAGAAAAGCATGGGATCATTAGATGGCCGAGAGAAACAAGCCAAAAACGGCAACGACGACGTTGAGAACAGAGGTTGTGAAGGCCGACCCTCTGCACAATTCGAAGGACGCGAACCACGTTGAATACAGGATGTCCAACGGCCGGGAGTTCAAGGGCAAAGTCGGCGCCCGCGGAGCCTATAGCGACGATGATTGAGGTTTTAGCAAGCACAATTTGAAGGGGGATGACAATGAAAGTTCTGTATCTCTTTTTGATTGCGCTCGTCGGGAGCGTGGCGCCGGCAAATGCCGCGACGTGCGGCCCGTACAAGGCGACGGTCGAAGTGCTGTCGAAGAGGTTCAATGAGCACCCGATTTTCCAAGCTATTGGGCAAACCGGCATGTTGACGATCTTTGCCTCTAAAGCCGGGACATGGACCGCCGTCCACACGAACACCAGGAAACATTCTTGTGTGGTGGATCATGGCCAGCAATCGGAAATCATCAGACCACTGACACCGGAACTCTGAAATCAGAGATCCTCGATCATTCATTAAAATCTGAGGTTCAAAATGGCGTTCAACATCGCAAAACGCGGCGATGCCCATCACGGATTTACTGAAACCGTTGTCACTAACGACCGGCTGGAGGAAGGCGCTGATCCTGAACAGAAGGATCAGACCATCATCGATTACGAAACACGCGCTTGCCACGCCGTCTCTGGCTGCCTGCAGGCGCACTATCCGGGGCATCTCTGGGATATCGAGGTGTCGGTTGAGGGCAAATACGTTGCCATTCGACTGCCGTTCTCCAACGTGCCGGCATCGTTGCCGCTCCTGGGTCTGGAGCCGTCCCTGGTTGTTCGGGCGGGAGGACACATGCTGGAGCGATTCAGCTTGCGCCGTGGCGGTTTCAGTATGGACGAATATTACGCTGCATGCCGGGCAGATCCGCTCGGCTACCGCAAAAACACAATTCCAGGCGGATTCTCGAAAGGGTTCAACTGATGGCAGCACGGACCGACGACACGTTCGATATCGCGTCAAACCGCAGTGCAGAAGCTGGCATGGAAACCAAGGGCCAGGATCTGGCCGGCGATGATCAGGATCTGGATGATATCGGTACACGCATGTTGTCCCTCGCCCGCAACGCAGCATCGCAAGGCCGCCAGTATATCGATGGCCATGAGAACGACGCCTGGATCAATGCCTACCGGGCCTACCACAACGAACACTACGTCGGATCAAAGTACACCACAGCTCAATATAGAGGCCGCAGCAGGCTCTTTCGCCCGAAGACGCGCTCCATGATCCGTGGGCACGACGCACAGACCGCAGCGGCGCTGTTCTCGACCACAGACGTAGTGCAGATCACGGCGGAGGATGATTCCGATCCCAAGCAATTAGCCGCCGCAAAGCTCAAGCACGAGCTCGTGAACTACCGGCTGGACGGATCTTCTGAGCACAACGCCTTTCCGTGGTTTATGACCGCGGTCGGCGCCAACCAGATCTCCAAATTGATAGGCTGGGTGTGCTCCAAGCAGTTTTGGCAGCACGAAAAGACCCTGTTCGCCACAGTGCGAAAGGTTCCCGTCGTCGACGAGGAGCTCGACATCCAAATGAGGGACATGGATACCGACGAGCCGCTGTTTGATTGGGAGGACATCGATGAGGAGCGCGTGCGCTACGACCGCCCCAACTGCACGCTCTACGCTCCGGAAGATGTAATCCGGGATCCGTCCGCACTCTGGACCGACCAGGTCAATGGTAGCGCCTATCTGGGCCTGCGGCACCCAATGCACATCACAGATTTGCGGCAGATGATCGAGGCGCGTCCGGAGTTTTCGTCCGTCGAGTTTTTCGACATCACAGATGCGCAGCTGCGGTCGGCTGTCGGGCGGGACGAGAATGCGCAAGCAACCAGGCTGGCGCGCGAGCAGAACAACAACGATCGGTACAACGACAACAAGGGCGGCGACCGCGAGTTCGATATTATCTGGCCGACCGAGTGGTTCATCCGCTGGGAGGGGAGGGACTGGCACTTCTGGACGCTGACGGAAACCGTCCTCCTGTCAAAGCCTATCCCGGTTGAGCTGGCCTACCCGCACAAGAAGGGGTTCCGGCCTGTCGTCATTGGCGTGGGCACGATTGAGCCTCACAAGATTTCGCCCATGAGCCACGTCAACGCGGTGCAGCCCCTCCAGGTGCAGGCGAACGACATCACCAACCTCATGCTCGATGGAATCAAGCAGACGATCAATGCGATTGCCATCATCAAGAACGGTTCAGATATCAGCCCGAAACAGCTGCAGAACCGTGGCCCAGACGCACACATCAACGTCAACAATATGGACGATCTGCAATTCGAGCGCCCGGGCGAGGTAAGCGCCATGGGGTTTGCACAGGACGACCGATTGTCGGCGGAGTTTGATGATCTGTCGGGCCGGTTTGCGCCGTCATCGGTCAACAACAACCGCAATCTATCGGAAACGGTCGGTGGCATGAACCTGCTGAGCGGCGCTGCCAACGCCATCGGGGAGTTTGACTTGCGCGTGTTCGCGGAAACCTGGGTGGAGCCGGTTCTGCGCGATATCACCACGCTGATCGAGTATTACGAGACGGATGCCAAGATCCTCGCCGTTGCCGGCCAGAAGGCGAAGATCCAACAGATGTATGGCATCGATGAAATCACAGATGAGCTGCTCGACTGCAAGTGCACCCTTCGCGTCGATGTCGGTATGGGGTCTGCGGATCCTATGAAAAAGCTGGAGAAGTTCCGCCTTGGCACCGAGACAATCGCTGCTGCCCTATCACCGGAAGGTGCCGCACAGGCCATCAAGCCGCGTGCCGTGGTCGAGGAGGTCTTCGGGCTCCTCGGATACCGGGATGGCGCGCGCTTCTACAACCTGCCCGAAGAAGAAGAGGTGGAGAACACCGACGCCAAACTTCAGGAGGCCATGCAGATGGTTCAGCAGCTGCAGGCCGCCCTGGAAGACAAGCAGGCAGACCGCCAGCACGAGTCACAGATGGCCCAGCTGAATATCTCCGGCGATCTCCGTGAGCAGGAAATGGAAAATCAGAACAGGCTGGCCGTCGAAAAACTGCGGCATCAGAACAGTATGCAGCAAATTCCGCTGTCAGCGTTTGTGAAGGAGGCTCAGAATGGAAGACAGCAACGAGCAAGAGGTGAATGACGAGCAAAAGCAATATTTTGAAGCGCTTGTCTCACGTACAATTCAAGGCGATAAACTCAAGGATGTACTGAAGGTTAAGGATAGTGCCTTCAACCAATATCTGAACGTCATTGCCGACCGGGCGCAAAAGGCACTGCTCGATCTCGTCAATGCAGATGCCGGTGACCCTGTAGCAATTATCAAGCTGCAGGGCGATGTGAAGCGGCATTTCGAAACCCTCAACTACATCAACCGCGTTTTGATCGATGCAGGATTGGCTGAAGAGCAACTGCTGGAGAACAGAGCATCGATCTTCGACATCGAAGACAACCCACCAATGAGTGATTAACATCAGGAGAGAGTACCATGGCCACACGCCCCCTCGGCGCATACATCAAAAACGACGAGAAGTTGTCGGAACAAGAATTGAAGGCAGTGCAGGGCGAGGAGCCCATCAACGGCGAGCAGCACCAGCAAGAGCTTGAAGACATTGCGGCACAAATGAACGCAAACGCCGCTGTTGACGATGGCGAGATCCCCGCAGACAATCCCATCCCAGGCGAAGAGGCCGACCTGGATGAGGGTGATGATGAATTGATCGAGGCTGATCCTGCCGAACCCAAGAAGGAACTGGAAGTCTTGCCGGCAGACGCCGCCCGTGCCGCAATCTATGCAAAATCGAACAAACGCGAAACGGAAAATGCCGCTGACGAGATCTTTGATTTCGACGACACCGTGAAGCGCTACGGCCCGAAAGCGACGGCGGCGACGTTCGAGAACGCAGAAGGAGAAACCCAACAACAGGCAGAGGCTCCTGCAAACCAGGACGACCGGATCATCGTCGAGCCTACGGACAAAACCTACGTCCGGCAGGTGATCGATGGAGAGGAACGAATTGTACCGCTGGCGGATCTCAACACCGTCAGCCAGAAGGTAGGGGCGGCAGACCAGCGCTTGCAGCAAGCAACCGAGCTGGTCGCCAACCTTCAACAGCAGCTTGGGATGGTGCAGAATGCCAATACGCCTCACGCACCTACCCCCGGAGAGGAAGACGCCCCCGCAGACGGTGACGCTCCTACCGACGAGGATAGACAGACCTTGTTGATGGAGGTGGCCGAAAATCTGCAGGTTGGTACGGCAGAAGAGATTGCCGGTGCCCTCGACAAAGTGCTTACACAGCTGGGTGGAGGCCAATCGGCCGTCTCCCAGGAGTCCATTGTGGAAGCCAGTCGTGTTGCGGCCTTCCAAGAGGCAGAACGACAGGACATCCAGGAAGGGCTGACCGCCTTTGCCGAAGAATACCCGGAAATCACGAAGGACAAACATCTCCAAGACCGGGCATCTGCTCAGATTTATGATGAGATGCGAGCGGACATTCGTGCCCTCGATCCCAATTACACCGACGAAGTCATTGATAAACTGGCTTCTGACGGGAACGCTCTGAGCGACTTGTACGACAACTTGAAGATGAGCCATCCGAACCGGGCAAATATGCGTTCGCGAAAGGATGTCATCCTGGCGACAGGAGAAGCAACCCTTGACTGGCTTGCCGGTATCACGGGCGCTCCTCGGCAAAAACGTCAAGACCCACCTAACCCCGCCAATCCTGGCGCGGTTCCAAGGTCTGAGCGCAAAGGTCGGCTTGCACCTGCACCTGCTGGACGCACTCGCGCCCAGCAAAAAGCCTCGCAGACAGCTCCCGTATCGGAGCAGCAGGCGAGGCGTAACGCCGTCGCGCAACTTCGCAAATCGAGGGGGCAATCAGCGTCGGCGTAAGCCTCTAACTCTCAAACCAAACAAGGAAAGAAACCATGAGTGGACAACTCTGGAGCGTGCCAGCCTCTGGCGGGTATCTTTACTCAGCTGAGCTTAGCAATCACCTTCGGTTGCAGGTTCAGCCTCTCACGAAGTTCCGTCAGTTTTGCGACGTTGAAGACGCCGTGGACAGCGGCAAACACCGCGGCGAAACTTTCAATTGGAACGTCTATCTCGACATTTCGACGCAGGGCACCGCTCTGCAGGAAACCGAGAAGATGCCGGAATCCAACTTCACGATCCTGCAGCGCTCGCTGACGGTGACTGAATACGGCAACTCCGTTCCGTTCACCGCCAAGGTCGAATCTCTTGGCAAGCACGACGTTGTGCGTGTCATCGACAAGACCTTGCGCAACGACGCCCGGAAGTGTTTCGACATCGAATGCTATGAAGCGTTCGACGCTTGTGACCTCCGCGTGGGCGCGACCAGTGGCACATCGACCACCGCCGTCACAATCGAGACGGGCGGCGCATCGACGATCACCAACGATGTCGCGCTGGGCACCGGCCACATCAAGGCGCTGTCGGATGCAATGATCGAGCGGAATATCCCGCCCTATAAGGGTGACGACTATTTCTCGATCTCGCACCCATCGACGCTGCGCACGATGAAAAATTCTTTGGAAACGATCCATCAATATACAGAGATCGGCATCCAGATGATTTTTCGGGGCGAAGTCGGCCGCTACGAATCCACGCGGTTCTGCCAGCAGAACCAGATTCCGAAGGGCGGCGCCGCCGATTCCACGACGTTCAATCCGGTCTCCAAGACCGCTGATGCGTGGAACAATGCCAAGTCTTCCTGGGGCTTCTTCTTTGGGGCCGACGCGGCAACCGAGGCCGTGGTCATCCCGGAAGAAATCCGCGCCAAGATCGCAGGCGACTATGGCCGCGACCGTGGTGTGGCTTGGTATTATCTCGGCGGCTTTGCCATCATCCACACGGATGCTCTGAACGGGCGTGTCATCAAGTGGGATAGCGCAGCGTAAGAGCTGACACCCCGCTTTTCTCAACGCTGACGCCGGCCGCGGCATCAATCGCGGCCGGCTTATCGCAAACTCTTCAAGGAGAAAACCCCAATGTCCTACGGGAACAACAAGTACCAGCTTTCCATCAATCTTGGAGAACTGGACTTCGCAGATGCCGCAG
This sequence comes from Paracoccaceae bacterium, assembly GCA_024227475.1. Taxonomy (GTDB): domain Bacteria; phylum Pseudomonadota; class Alphaproteobacteria; order Rhodobacterales; family Rhodobacteraceae; genus Amylibacter. The sequence goes on from JAAEUI010000433.1 coordinate 36,272, forward strand.
GGGATGTGAAAATCCCTGTCGGCTCGAAAAGGTGGAACATCCTCGCCGCTCAGGTGATGGTCACCGAAACCTTCAACCAGGTCACGACGCCCGGCTATCTCAGGCTGGGCACTGACGCCGACGCCGACGCCTACTTTGAAAAAAGCATGGCAGCAACGGCTATCGGGGAAGGCGTTTCCAGTTTCAATGAATCGGGCAACACCGAGTTCAAGGGAACGGACCGCGCCTCTGCCTATAACGGTTCGGGAGACATCAAGGTCTCCTGGGTGGCGCCGACAGGCGGCACACCTGCCGGTAAGGGGCACGTCAACATCCTGGTCGAATTGTTCTAAGTCTTGCAAAGCGCGGGGGGCGGGCTTCGGCCCGCCCTCATTCCTCCCAGACCATCCCCCACATTCAAGGACAAGATCATGCCATTCCGCTCCAATAAGGAAAACCAGATCACCCGCCAAGACCGCGACCCGGAGTCTTACGACCCGTTTGGTCCTCCTGGTGGCAACAAGGCGACGGCCATTCATGATGATGGCCGCTCGAAGGCTGCTCCTGCAGACGGGTATCAAACTCTCGATCAGGCCAAGCCTGGCAGAGAGCGGCGCGGGCTTTCCGGTCCGCGTGAATATCCGGACGACTACTACTGAGCAGCTCAACCCCCTCTTTCGAAAGGATCACAACCATGAAGAAGGGAAAAAGCGGAGCCAACCACGGCACCGTCAAGGAAAGCAGTTCGCGCGGCCAGACCATCCAGACGCCGTATGGCAAGGACTCGCCCGGCCCGCACGGATCTGCAGAACACGAGCGCGGCCAGTCCATGGGCGGCTCTGTGACCAACGTCAGCCACTCTCTGAGCTCTGGCAAAGCCAAGCAGAACGGCTGATCCACAACCCTATGCGGCCCTCCCAGACCACCACCACAATTCAAGGAAAAGGTTCCAATGAGCAAAGAGAAATTTGATCCTAATCAGCCGCACGGCACATGCCACGGCGAAGGCTCTTCGGCGGCGTTTTACCAGAACGGCCGTTACTTCACGAACGATCACAAGCATGTCCCAGAGATGGATGATCCGAATCTGGTCAAGAAGAAGAAGAAAAAGAAGAAGCCGGAGCCGGAGAAGGAGCCGGAAACAGGCGGGCCGATGTCCATCGCAGATTGGGCGAAGTCTGAAAGCGATGGCGAGAAGACTGGTCTTGCCTGGACAACCGTCAAGAAGATGGCCGCCGAGGCGTACCCTGGACAGGATATCCCGACGCGGAAAGAGCCCCTTGTCCAGTTCGTCCTGGATAGGCAACCGGCAACTGTCGCACCCTAATAGGTCAATCTGACCTCACAACAACGGTGACACCTGATGGCAGCTATTACCTACACGATCCTCACCGGCACCAAGAGCACAGAGGATTCAATCAAGTATTGGCTCAACTGGGGCAAAGCGCCATCAGCTGCAATCCTGCGTAACGCGGAGAGCTGGATCTACCAGTTCCTCCGCGTTCGCGAAATGAGGGTCCGGAAGACCGGCACAATCGCCGCCGACGATACGACCATCACTCTGCCAACCGGCTATGTCGAACACATCCAGTTGATGCTGACCGGATCGCACCAGTGCAAAATCACCATGCTCGATGAAGAGCTTTTCGAGCTCAACCTGGCCTATGACGGCGCCACGGTAAATCTCGTCGCCGGCACGCCAACATACTTCACCACGGACGGGACGCTTGCGTATCTGAACACCAAGGCCGCCGAGGCATACACATACGCTTGGTGGCACTATGCGACCCCAACGGCCCTGTCAGGTTCGAATGAAACCAACTTCCTGACAACACGCTACCCCGCCCTGCTGCAGGCCGCATGCCTGTATTGGGCCAATATGTTTCGGAAAGACGAGGCCGAGGCTGAGAGATGGTCCAATATTGCCATGGGGCTGATCGGGCAGGCTCAAGTTGAGGTCGATCGTGAACGACGCAATATCGAACATCAAGTTCATTGGGATGGAGATTAGTAGCGATGGCTGACACAACAAGCACGGTTCTTGGCATCGTCGACCAGGAGACGGGCGGCAACACGAACACCTGGGGCGATATCGCGGACGCCAACTTCGCCAAGCTCGAAAAGGCCATCGCAACGACCGTTTTGGTTGCCGCGACGGGCGGCACGGACACGCTGTCGGATGATGACGAGCGCGGGCAACACATCGTCGTTTCCGGCACGCTTGCGAGCAATTCAGAGCTGGTCATGTCTCTGGTCAAGAGCATCATTGTCAGCAACACCACGACCGGGGGCAGCTACACGGTCACGGTGAAGACCGCGGCCGGTTCCGGCGTGGTGGTGCCGCGCGGCGAAACGATGATTGTCCGCAACGACGGGACGAACGTCGTCGAGGTTCCGGTCTTCGACCGAGACCATATCGTTGAAAACCTTTACCGCTATGCAGGAAGCGCCGGGGGCACGGCGGATGCCATCACGGCTACCCTCGCGATGTATCTTGGATCGTCGAACGTGGAGGGGATGTCAGTTTCCTGCACGCTGGCGGCGACCAATACTGCAACATCGGTCACGTTCAATCTCAACGGCATCGGCGCCGCAACCGTGCTCCGGCGTGACGGGGCGGCACCGGCAATTGGCGAGCTCCTGATCAACACAGTCCGGACCTTCACCTTCGATGGAACGAACTGGATCATTTCGGGTGGCGTCATCGCTAACGACAGCGTGTCCACGGCCAAGATCATTGATGACGCCGTCACCACGGCGAAGATTGTCAACGATGCGGTCACGACGGCGAAGATTGTCAATTCCGCTGTCACGCTTGCAAAGTTGGCGAACATAGCCACAGCCCGGTTCATAGGCCGCACCACCGCAGGCACAGGTGTTCCCGAAGCGCTGACCGGCACTCAGGCAACGGCCCTGCTCAATGCGTTCGTCGGGGACAGCGGCAGCGGCGGCACCAAGGGGCTGGTCCCGGCGCCTGCTGCGAACGACGCCGACGAAGGCAAGCTGAAATTCCTCGGCGCCGGGGGATCCTGGTTCCGGCCTGCATGGCATTTCATCGAGGAGATTGTCGCCGGGGGCTCTGACCAGGCTATGACCTCTGCGGCGATCGATGCGGCCTACGAGTGGATCCGTATTACCTTTGAAGGAGTACCAGATGCGGCCGACCGTCTGCAGCTGAACGTCGCGACAACAGGCCCTGCATGGCTATCTAACAAGTATGGTTACTACGGTAATTGGCATTACTACAACTTCAACACCGGCAGCGCGGGAGGCTCGCCCGGGGTCTCGAATACGATTACCGTGGGCGACGGGATTGAACTGGTCGGAGCAGGTTATGATGTTGCTTCCTCTACGTCCGATCCAGGCATCCAGGGCCAGATTCTGATCAACAATTTCAACAGCACGAGCAGACGGCGAATGGTGTCAGTGCCATATTGCGACTGCAAGATCGATGGCGCGCAAGCGCAGCTCGGTATTCAGGATTTTGGCGGCGTGATCGAGACCACAGCCCGGCTGACACATGCCAGGCTGATCTGGGACACAGGGACGACCGATTGGAGATCTGGAAGCCGGATGATCATCGAAGGACGCGCATAACAACCACACGCCGGGGGCTCATGAGGGCTGGTATGACATTGGTCACAATCTTAAAGCTGTTCGTCATCGCATTGCTGCTGGGCTCAATACTGACTTGGCTCGTCTATGATTGGCGTGTTGGCGTTGCTTGGGGCGTCACAGCAGGCGTGATCCTGAACGCGAAGACGTTCTTTCTATTTATCAGATGAGCCGTGACTAAAAGGGGGAAAGCATGACCAGTGACGACAACAAGACGGTGGTTGGACTCGTCTCGAACATACCGTTATGGACGCTCGCTGCTGGCCTGCTCGCTGCGGGCGGCGCATGGGCCACGCTTTTGGCTCAGAATGGCGAGCTCACCCGAAACCTGAACAAGTCGGCAGCTCACAGCGCCTCAACCGAAGAGCTCGTTCGAAAAAACGCCGAAAATATCCTTCAACTGCAGTTCGAGAAGAATGAACTGCAGAAGGATGTGATCTCTTTGACGAAGCGATTGGAATACATCTTAAGGCGGCAGAAACAGTGATACATCACCTAAAGAGCCCCTATATCCTTTTGATTTTTGTGGGCTATGGTGTTTTTTCAGGAGGCTACTCAGTAACAGAGATGTACCTGGAGGCATGGCCGTATAGGCCCTTTTTGATGTCGGACCGCAAGACGATAGCTCCAATGCTGATCGAGATTGAAGACACGCCCGTCCACGAAAACCCGCAGGCTAACGTGAAGCTCTTCAGGACGAAGGTCTGCCCCTATCAGCTGGAGAATCGTGTCTGGGTGGTGCGGGAAGGTCGCGACCCTCTCAAGGTGGCAGATACATCACTGTCGCTCAGTCAACCGGCAAAGCTTGGAGAGAACAAATTCACAGTCAACCGGCTTCTAAACCTCATAGGAGAACACGAAGCCCCGCCGCCGGGACCGGCATATGACGAAGTCAGGATTGGCGCAAAATGCAATCTGGTCCAAATGCTTTTCCCAAACTGGGGGCCGGGTTGGATCCGGACCGATTTTCGTTTCATCGAATGACACTTCCAAGGAGGCTCAACCATGGCAAATCCGCAGAATACCCTGACAGAAGGAAACATTCTCGCCGTCGTCGGGCGCCGCCGCGGTCGCGTTAAGCAACAGTCTGAAATCATCGCCGCTGTCGTCAAATACATGCCGCTCTACGGGCCCCTGATCGGGATCACAAAACCCCATCGGCTGTGTGACTGGCTCGCTCAATGTGGGCACGAAAGTGCGCATTTTGCCTATACCAGGGAGATTGGCGGCAGCTCACAACGCTACGCTCCATGGTTCGGCCGTGGGGTGATACAATTGACCTGGCTGCGGAACTACCAGGCGTTTGTCCGCTGGCTCTGGAAGGTGATAGACCCGCAGACCAAGGAGAAGTCGCCAGACTATTCAACGGCGGCGCACCGTGACAAAGTTGGCAACATGCCGGTGGCTTTTCTCACGGCCATCTTCTACTGGAGCTGGAAGAATCTGAACGCCCACTCTGACCGGAACGACTATCTGAACCAGACGAAGAGGATCAACGGCGGCACGAACGGTTGGAGCGACAGAGTGCACCTTAGAGGCCGCTTTGGCCTTATGTTGTTGGGGTACAAGATCGAGAAGTATGCCTATCGCAGGTTCCAGGCAGACCACAACCTGCCGCAGACGGATCGATACGATCCCGCTACCCAGCGCAAAATATATCTCTTGCTGAAAGAGGCGCCAGCGCTGACATTCAACGAAACCCGAGGCGATGCCTCGCAATTGGAGGTTCTGATTATGAAGTTCTTGAAACAAATCTTTTCCGGCCTGACATCCGGCAAACTGTTGGCGGGCGGTGGCCTCGGCGGCCTGATCGCTATGCTGTTCCAGGGCTTTGGCCAAGGCGATGCAGCACCTATTGGTGACCTTGCCCAGCTCGACTGGAAGGCAATCATCTCCTCGCTCGTCGCCGCCCTCGGCGTCGGCGCTGTCGCTCAGAAGGACGGCAAGGACCAGGATGAAGGTGTTGTCGCGCAAGTGAAAGCTGAGCTTGGCGATTTCCGAAAGACAGAAACCACCCTCATCGATGCCGAAGAGGTGCGCGGTGTCGCCAGGGTAATTGCTTCCGGCGAGGCAGCAGAGGGTGAAAACGTAGACGCAATGACCGAGGTTGTCCTGGAGCTTGCCGGCAACGGCCTCGACACACATAGCGAGGCCCTGACATTCGGCATGCGGTACGGCTCAATCTTGCGCGACCAGGCGTATAAAGATCGAGGAATGCTCCTGGAGCCGATGCTGTCGTCGCCGCTTAAAGGTGATGTAGATAAAGAGGGTTAAGCGGCATATTTAAACTCAAAAACCAAGGGTGACAGGGTGTCACCCTTGACCGCGGCAACCCCGGAGGACGGTTTGGGAAATGGCGAATTTCACTCCTCTCGAAACGCCCCCGGGCGTTCTGCTGACAACCAGCAAGTATGGCGCCAAAGGGCGGTTTGTCGATGTTGATTGGTGCAGGTTCGTTGCGGACCGGCCCCAAAAAATCGGCGGTTGGGCAAAATTCATAAGCACGACCTTTGTCGGGAAGGCCCGCGCTCTGTTCACATGGGCGGGCGCCGGCACAAACCGTTACATGGCGATCGGCACGAACTGCAAGCTGTCCTATATCGATGCCGACGACACGATCAAGGACATCACGCCCTATGATAACTCAGGAACTTTAACAAACCCATTCGACACGACGGACACCAGCACAACCGTCACGGTGAACGACACCGCGCATGCTCTCACTGTCGGAACGACTGTCGATTTCGACGGAGCCTCGGCGGTTGGCGGCATCACAATCGACGGCGAGTATGTCGTCAACGCTGTCATCGATGCCGATTCCTACACGATCACACATTCATCCGCTGCCACATCGACCGTATCGGGCGGCGGCGGTTCGGTGGATTACCAATATGAGGTGAATTGCGGTCCAGAAGATGCTGCCGAGGGCGCCGGCTGGGGGATTGGTGGATGGGGTACGGGCGCTTGGTCCGCTGAGCGGAGCGATGAGGATTTCACAAACCTCCCTCACTTCTGGTTTCTGGAGAGTTACGGATCGAACCTCCTTGCGCACCAGTTGAACGGTAAGCTCTGGCAATGGGATCCGACGACGCCGAGCACCCGGGCTGTGATTGTCTCCGGCGCGCCAACAGCAAATTTCGGGTTCTTCATGACGAATGAGCGCTTCCCCGTGATCCTGGGCGCTGGCGGAGAAGCGATGAACCTGCAATGGCCGGACCAGTCCGATATCACCGATTGGACGGCAACGGCCACCAACACCGCGCGCACCAGGACGTTGCAACGCGGCAACCTGATCATGGGCGGCACCGCGCTTGACGATCTGATTGCACTGGTCTGGACCGACAAGGTTGTTTACCGCATGACCTACACACGGTCATCGTTCGTCTATGAGACCAAGGTAGCAGGTGAGAACTGCGGATTGATCGGTCCGAAGGCTTTCGCCATAGTCGACAAGAAAGCGTTCTGGATGTCCAAGCACGGCTTCCATCTCTATGACGGCTTTGTGCGGGCGGTCCCGGGCGAGGACCAGGTGATCGACTGGATACTGCGAAACATCAACACGGTGCAGCAGGCCAAGACATTCTGCGGTTACAATCCGCGGTACAAGGAGATTTGGTGGATCTTTCCATCAACAGGCATCACGGAGCCGGACACGTATGTCGCGGTGAACATCAACACGTTTGTCTGGATCAAAGGGTCCATTCCAGCCAGGACCGCATGGGCAATCCAGCACAACAAACCTAACAATCCGGCGATGGCCGATGGCGACGGTTACATTATGGAGCATGAAAGCGGGCTGGATGCGGATGGTTCTGCCAAGTCGTACAATCTCGAATATGCCCCCAGGGATATCTCGGACGGCGGTGTTGCGGCAGATATTTCCGGGTTTGTCCCTGACTTCGAACGTCAGACCGGCGACGTGACCTTGACCATCGAGACGCGGGACAAACCGCAGGACGCAGCGGCGCTGGAAAGCGAGACCTTCACGCTTGCCGAGGGCGAAGAGATGGAGGATATCTGGATGGCCGGCCGGCAGATTTCCTTCCAGCTTTCCGGCAATTCGGTCGGCTGTGATTTCCGGCTTGGACGGGTTCGGGCCGAGGTCCACAGGGCAGGGGCGAGACGGTAATGCCAAAAGTTCTCAATTTTGGAACACCTCCACACGATCCAAAAGAGTTCCAGGATTGGGTGAAGGAGGCCATGCGAGAACTTCGGAACTTGGCCGAGGAAAGTAATGCGTTCGACGTGTTTGATGATTTTACGGTGAGCAACTACACGGAAACCACAACCCTGGATGCCAGCACGGCAACGGCGGGCGATATTGCCAACTTCATTGCAACGATTGTCACGTCGATGCAGCGGCGTGGCCTCCGGGGCGAAACCGGACTTTAAGCGCAAACCCCTCTATGGGAGATTGAAATGGGATTTTTCAAGTCATTGTTCGGCTCAAAATCAAAGCCGCAGACCACTACGTCAAAGGTGGAGTTGCCAAAGTGGCTGGACGACGCCACGCAAAGCACGCTCGGCAAGGCGCAAACCGCTGCGGACCGGCCTTACACCGCCTACGGTGGCGACCGCGTTGCAGGCTTTTCCGGTGATCAACAGACTTCGCAGGACTTCCTGCGCAACCTCATGCCCCAGGTTGCTGGTGGTCCGGCGAATGAGGCTATCATGGCGCCTGGTCAAAGCCTCGACATGCCGCGCCTCATTGACCAGATCGGCGGTCCCGGGGGCGGCCTGCAGGACTACATGAACCCATACGCCGGGAACGTCATCCAGAAGACACTGGACGATATCGGCAAGCGTGGGAAGATGCAGCGCAATGACATCCGGTCAGCCGCGACGATGGCCGGGGCTTTTGGCGACACCGGCCACGGCGTCCTGGAAGCCGAACAGATGAACAATGAGCTGGAACAGATGGGCGATGCGTCTGCTGCAGGTTGGGAGAGCGCCTTCCAGGATGCGATGGGCATGCGTAACCAGGATCTCAATCGCTTGCTGAGCACATTTGGCGCCAATGTGAACGCTGAGGAAGGTGCTTTTAACAGGCAGATTGCCGGTCAATCAAGCGTCCTCGACGATCTCCTGCAGTATGGCGGCGCGCTCGATAAGTCCGGCGCCAAGCAGCAGACCCAGGAGCAGCACGAACTGGACGTTGATTTTGCGCAATGGGCTGAGGAGCAGGGCTGGGATCAGCAGCAGGCACAATGGCTCATGAGTATGGTCGCGCAGGCCCCCCATGGGAAAACATCCACAAACACGAAGATGGTTGAACAGCCGTCCCTTGCCTCGCAAATCTTGGGGACCGGAGCCTCGATGATCCCGTTCTTCCTGTAGGAGATATGCACGATGTTTCCACTTAATTTCCTCAATCCGTCGTCGGGCGGAAAGCCTCTCCAGATCACGCCGCAACAGACCGCGCCGTTCAATCCAGAACAGGCATGGCAGGCGGCGATGATGAAGGCGATCGATCCGGCTGAGCAGAAGAAGGCCGCGATCATGAAGGCGTTGGCCGTCGGGGGCGGGCGGCTTGCAAATACTCCGGGAAATTTCATGACGGGCCTCGCTGCAGCGGTCCCGGCAGCCAGTCAGGAATATGTGAAGGGCACGGACCCAACGGCCAACAACAAGGCGTTGCGCGACCTGGCGCGGTATCAGAGCAAGAAAGCCCTGAACGATGAGCGCAAGAAGCTCGTTCAGGCGCAAACCTCTGCAACAGGCAAGCGCGCCGATGCGGCAGCCGCACGGGTGCGAAACCGAAAATCACACGATGAAGGAATGTTGGATATACGCAGAAACGAGTCCGACGCCAAGATCAAGAATTGGGAGAACCTTGGCGATTACCGCACAAAGAGAACCGAGCTCTCTGGCAAAAAGGAGACCGGCATCCAGGGCCGTCATGAAGACAAGCATGCCTTGCGTAAGAAGGCAGACGAGCGGGCGGGCAAAAAGGACGAACGGCAGGCCGAAAGGCTGGGGCTTGCCAAGAAGGCAGACGAGCGGGCGGGCAAAAAGGACGAACGGCAGGCCGAAAGGCTGGGGCTTGCCAAGGATGCCGCACGCCGGCAGGCCGAAGCGCACAAGACGAAAATGGAGGGTAAGCCTCGCAACAAAGCGGACTTGGAAATCAAGATCGAGCGTCTGGTGAACCAGCGCGCCAAGATGATGTACGGCCGCAATCCAGAACTTCTTGATGATGTCGAGAAGCAAGACATAGCCCGCAGCATTGGCGTCTTCAGGACGGAACTTCGCCGTCGACTTGGGGTCGAGAGCAAAATCAAGCACGGTTCTCCCAAGATGGTAAAACACACACGGGCCAATCCGGCCAAGCCGATGACCAGAGAAGATGTCGCGAAGCTCCCCTCGGGTTCCATTTTCATCAACCCGGCAACGGGCAAACCCATGATCAAGAATTAAGCTCACTCGTCGCAATCAGCGGAGCCTCTTGTGCGTGACGAGTTTGGCGCGTCTCCCGGGCTGGCCAGGTCCGGGAGACGCTGCTATTTATACATTTATGATGATTTGTAATTTTCCATTTGTACGGATTCCTGTCTGTGCCTGCGACCCAGGCGACGGACCGGCGCCGAGTATTCAAAAGCGGCTTGAATGTCGCATCAAAGGTGGCCCTTGCAGGAACGGATCGACCGTTTTTGAAGCGCCTCCACAGAGCATGGAAAGCACTGATAATGGCGAACGATCTCGAAAAGTATGCCTCCCCCCTGATTCCGAGCCAGGACGACACCCAGCTTCCTGATTTCTCAGAGTATGGTCAGCCGCTCGATATTGAGCAGCCGGATCCCCCTACGAGCGCCGCGCCAATGGCGGCGGAAGCCCCGGACTTCTCTGAGTTCGGCCAGCCGCTCGACCCGCCCCCCGCACCATCTCCCCAACCTACAACTCCAGCGCAAGCAACGCAGGCGACCGACTACGGTGATTTCCTCGGTGGACTCTACCGATCCGCCACGTCAACAAACGTGAAGCTTGCCGGCCACACGTTCGGTGCCATCTCCGATTTGAACGAAGGGTCTGAGTACGACAAGAACATCGACGAGATCATTGGCTGGGGCGATGCCCTGGGCGAAGGCATAGCGCCTGCCAAATTCGACAAAATACAAGATGCCTGGGAAGGAGGCCTTGGAGATCTTACAGATTGGGCTCAGAACGCCGCGGGCGAGGCTATCGGCTCATCCTTCACAAGTATTGTCGGTGGCATTGCCGGCGGCGCGGCCGGGGGCAAACTGTTTAAGGGTGCTGGTGCCAAGAAGGCTGGGCGAACCCTCGGCGCTGCAGGTGGCGCATTCATGGGCTCTGCGCTCCTGAACGTGGGGTCCATGCGCCAAACGCTGATCGAAGAGGGCGTAACGGACCGCAAGCAGCGCGGACGTTGGGCCATGGCTGGCGGCGCGGCAATGGCCGGTCTGGATTCCATCCTCCCTGCCCGCGTCACATCGAAATTGACCGGCCCCCTGCGCGACCAGTTGGAAAAGACCATCGCGCGCCGGTTGATGAAAGAGGTCGTCAAGTCAGCCGGGCAGGAAGGCTTGACCGAAGCCGCGCAGGAAACGCTGGAATACAGCCTTGGCAAGTATGTGTCCGGCAACAAGGTCGATCTGAATGAGGTAGTGGATTTGGCGCTCAACTCATTTGCCGCTGGCTTTGTGGGTGGTGCTGCCATTGGTGGCGGCGGCGAAATCGCCAAATCGGGCGCCGAAACGGTAAATCGGGCGCTAAAAGGCGATTTGCGGACGAAAGAGACGCGCTCCACGCGCGTTGAGCCCACAATCAAGGTTCCCGGTCAGCAGGACGCTCTTGCCGCTCCTGAGACGATCTATCAGCCCGGGCCCGAAACAGATCTGGCCACATACATGCCATCCGGCCAGCCCCCGGCGACTGTCACCCCGGCAGGCCGCCCAACCTCCCCCGTTGAAGTCAATGACGCTGCACAGCAGCCGCCCTTGCGGATCCCGCCCCCGGCGTCTCGACAAATCCCTCCCCCTGCAGCTCCCACCGATGATTTTGCAGATTCCGGTATAGACCTCGAGGTCTTCGAGACCCTGGAGGAACAAGGGTACTCGCACGAGCAGATTGCTGGCATGAACGAGCTCGAGCGCCAGGGCGCGATCGAGGAGGCCGTCGAGGCTGGTGCTGCCCCTCCATCTGGCGATGGTGAGAAGCGTTCTTCACACGAATGGATGCAAGACCCAGACTTTGATTGGCAAATTCTTGATCCTGACGGATGGGATCGGCGCGACCTCGATGCTTCGATGAGTGAGCCAATCACCAAGGCTGAGTTCAACCGTCGCGTAACAATGTCTACGATCAGGCCGAAGCCAGCACCGCAGCCGGAAGGAACACGCGCAAAGCCGGTCCCGGCCCAGACTTCCGAGGACATCGAGCCTGCCCGCGAGCAGGTGGAGCCCGAGCCCACAGAGGCCCAGAAGGAAGCTGGCAACTACAAGAAGGGCCACATCAAGTGGAACGGTCTGGATATCACGATTGAGAATCCGGTTGGTTCTGAGCGGAGCGGTACGGATTCGAGCGGCAAGCCATGGTCCGTGCAAATGCCAGCAGATTACGGTTACGTGAAGCGGACCGAGGGAGCCGACGGCGACCAGGTCGACATCTACATGGGCCCGAGCCCTGATAGTGACGCCGTTTTTGTGGTCGACCAGAACGACCCGGCTACCAACAAGTTTGACGAGCACAAGGCAATCCTTGGCGTCAACAGCGCTGAAGAGGCCCAACAGCTGTACAATGCTGGCTTCTCTGACAATTCTGGCCCGAGCCGGTTCGGCGGCATGAGGCAGATGACAGCGGGCGAGTTCAAGGACTGGCTGCGCAATGGAGACACGACCAAACCAACGGAGGCTACGAATGAAGAGGCTCAAACAGACGTTCCGGCTGGCACTGAATTGGCTGATCGGCCTGGTGCGCAAACCGGAGCGCAAGGCACTGCACAACGCCCGGCTACTGGCCCCGAAGCCGCAGCAGATCCAGGAGTTCCGGGAGATATCGAACCAGGAGATGCACGCACACCGGAAAGCGGGAGTGCAACACCTCAAGGCCCTGCGGCAACCAATACCGATTCACTTGGCGATGGGCGAAGCCGGCCAGGAGATGGTCCTTCTGCAGGAGGAGATCAGGCAGGTGCGTCTGACTCTGACTCTCGCGGAGTTGGCGGAGAAGCACTTGCCGGCGAAAGCGCAGATAGACCTCGGAGAGGTGTACACGAAGGTGGAAAAGGCGATCTGGACGGAGAACCCAGAGAACCAGGCACCGGACGAACTTCTGGAGGCCGCCTGGACGGAGGACCCGGAGGACCAGGCACCGGAGGAACTTCTGGAGGCCGCCCTGGAGACCGTGTCCAAATTGCTGATGGAGATCAGAAGAGTCCAGAAGATACCGGAGCTAAGGCAGAAACTTCAGACGTTGGTTCAAGACGAGGAGGAACTGAAGCTGGCGGAAGAAAACCTGCTTCGGCCGCAATCCCCGACGATACACGCAAACGGTTCGCTCGATACCTGAGAGGCAAGCGCCGGCTGGACCCGGCCCTCATCGCGGCCAACCTGGACACAACGTCCCGTGTTGGCCGCCAGCTCATTGACGAGGCGGTCGAGGCGGGAACGGCGCACCAGGCGCGAGATGGTTCGTGGCAGCGCGGCCCGGGTCCGGCTGAACTGGTTGACGAAAAACCGTCAACGGCTGAATTGGTTGCGGCACAGGAGACGGCTGAACCGGCTGCGGAAAAACCAAAGGATGAATATGTCCCGACCGCCGTCGACCTTCTGCGCGACAAGCTGAAAAAAGCAGACGGCATTTCGGTTGATCCATCTTACCCCACACTGCAAAACTCAGATGAGCAATCAAGCTCCAGAGCTTTGAGCTTCCCAATGTCGCTCGACGGACCTTCAGGGCGGATGGTCATGGGCAGGAAGAAGGAGGGCGGTCCAGAGTTGACTGTGTTCGACCCGCAGTTGCTGGACATGCCGTTCGTGAAGAAGGTGGAGAAGATCACAGGACTCAAGGCGACTGTGACGCAGAGAGCTCAGAAGCGCGAGCAGAGTCAGTTTTATCATGGCATCGATCTTGCGACCGACAGTGGTTTCCAGGAACTGTTGGATTCCATGGAACTGACAACACCTGAAAAGGTTGCTCGTGGCGTGGCAGTTAATCTCCACCGCAAGGGTCGATTGTCCACATCCAACGCTCGCAAGCTTCTGGCCGGCGCCGGCCTGCCCGAGCTGTCAAAGGCTGAAATTGATGCATATCTGCACAAAACCAGCATCATAGATGGTAAGGACGAGAAGGGAAAACCAAGGCAATTCCTGAATTTTCACAGTGAAAGAGATGGTCGAAATGACCTGGCCGCATACGGGATGATTGAGGCTATTGACCGCGGGTGGGTGAAGTATGATCGTGGCGGGCATCTACATGCCCAAAAACCATTTATCGATTTTGTGGCAGGCGCCGCCCCGAAGGAGCAAATCGCTGCGGCACAGGAGGGAGCTAGAAACAAGGGGTCTTTTCTAACTTTCTCAGATGAGGAGACATCTTCTGCCCCCACAAGTGAGGCGGCAAAAAGTGTCGAGCGCCAGGCCGAAGACAGCGACGAGGTTGTCACGCAATCCCTGACGAAGACCGGCCCTTGGGATTTCAACGACACCTATCCGGCATCCCTGCCGGGCAAGGCGCAATACAGCTATCAGGACGGCAGAGAGGTTGTTGAATCCACCATCGAGGCGTTGGAAAGTTCGATATCGGACCTCACGGGATTGAACCGTGACCTCTATGAACAGCGCCAAGCAGCCGACAAGGACGCGGTCAAAGCCACACTGCGGGATATCAAGGGCATCCGCGACGACTGGCGCACGACACACAGCGCAGAAGCCGTTGCCGCCATCATCAACCAGGGGCGCAAGCGCGCACAGATGGAAAGGGCTACCGCGCCAGGGCCCCGCGTTCCACCAAAAGACCCGAAGACCGATGCAGAAAAGAAAGTTCAAAAACAGGGGGTAAATCGAACTTCCGGCCCGAAGACGCTCACGGCCTTCCTGAAAAGCCTTGGAGGAATCAAGGAGGAGGGTGGCGAGCTGGCATCCAGGGACATCAGGCGGCAGCGCCCGGGCCTGTTGAACAACGCCAGCGGCATGACCTTGGAAGAAGCAACACAGCAGGCTGTTGACGCGGGATATCTGATCGACCAGGGCAACATCACAGGTGGAGCGTCAGAGGTCACATACGATGATTTGCTGCAATTGCTGGACGAGGAACTGGGCGGCAACCCGGTCTATCCTGTCGGGCTGAAACCTGTTGCGGCGGCCGGGCCATCGCGCTCCCCGCGCGAAGAAGACATGGCTGCAGACTACGGAGATAAATTCGCAGCCGCGGCGATGGAGCTGGAAGCAGAAACCGGCATCAGTGTTGATGATTATTCGCACAACCAGCTGCTGCGCGCCGCCGAGCTTGTCAACGAGGGCGAATTGATCGATAATGCGATCGAACGCGCGCTCTATGAAGATGTGACAGAGGCCACTTCCGATCAGGATGACTTCAATGCGGATGACATCGAAGCAGCATTTGGGCACCCTCCAACAGCTGAGGACACTCGCCAAGGCGGAGAAAAACCCAGCCAAGCAGAGATCGTTGAGGCAGGTAGCCAACCAGACACAGACGCTGGCCAGGATGGCCCGCAGGCTGGAAGCGAAGAAGTAGGCGCTGACGGTCGCCCACAGACGGTCCTGCCCGGCGCCGAACGTATCCCAGACAAAGAGCATGCAGAGAGGCTTGGAGACAAGCCAATGCGCGGCACTGCCCAGCAGCAGGAGCCCGGTGGCCTGTTCGGTCCCGAGCGCGACCAGCTTGACCTGGTTGATATGGCGAAAACCCCTAAAGCCCGTGCCCCCATTGCCCCACAGTCCAAGCAGAAAGGGCAGGCTGCATCGAAGGTCGCAAAACTGCTTCACGAGTTGGGTTTGGCCGAGGCAATTATGGAAGGCTCAGACTTCCACGCGCGCATCGAAAACCCGCCCTACATGGACCTGGTGATAGAGCGCTTGCCGCATGATGACGGCAAGGGCGGCCAGATGCTGTCTCTTGCCCACTATGTCGAGCAGAACGGCGATTTGATCAACGATGGCGAGATGACGTGGACCATCACCGTTGACGGCAAGCTCGAACTGTACGACGTTATTCCTGCCGGCATGGTCCGTGGCCAGCGCCCGGCACAGGCTGATCAGGCGTTCGCGCGCATGTTCGCTGGCAATTTGATCAATCAGGGGTTCCACAAAGTTGTATTAGGAGAAGTTGATGGAAGAGCAGAAGATGAGGTGGGTCGGGCCGACGTTCATCGAGCCCCACGTGACCGGGAACAGGAAGCAACGCAGGAAGCAGTTAGCGATGATCAGGCGGAAAAAAAGGATTCCGGCGCGGAAAATGCAAAATCGGACGAGATTATGCAAGATCCGCCAAAGATCACCGGCCAGCACCTAGACCGTCTGGTAAAGGCGTTCGCCCCGCCCAATGTTTCCAGCGCAATAGACCGCGCATACAGGCCTCGCAAGAAGGTAGTAAAGAGCGCTGCGCGCAATGTCGCAAAGGGCATTGCCGAGGCTGCCGAGGGTCTGTCTGCCCTGTTCATCGATCCAAACAAGGTCGGCACCGGCCCGTCATTCGATGAGGAAACCTATCAGCGCGCCCTGCCACACTTCCGCAAGGCTGCAGCTCATTTCAAGGACGCTGCGCACGATATAGGTGAATTACTCAATCGCATGATACAGTCCTTTGCCGATGCCGGCATGGCTCGCGAAGCTGTTGAAACGATGAGCCCGTACCTCGAACGCTACATCGTTGATGTTGCCAACGGCAAGGAGAACCCCAATGCACCAGGTCAACAGCCAAGTGTGGAATCAGATCTCGGAACAGGAACAGCTGCAGACGGATTGGGCGAAACAGGTGTTTCCACTGTCGGAGACGGATCTGGACGAGGCTCTGCAGAAGGAGGAAGCGCGCCTGACCAAGGAGCTGAACGACCCGTTACTATCCGCGGCGTATCTCCTGGTGATGCCGCTTCTTTGGGAGAGCCGGGCTATCTCGAACTTCACCGCGAAGAACCCGAGCCAGAAACCGGGCCTGCCGAACGTGGAGACGATCGAGGAGGCGATAGCGCTGGCGTCGAAGGATTACCCGATAGCCGCGTTTCAGCAAAGGAAACTGCGAAATCTTCTACAAGCACCGCCGACGTAAAAGAACGCCAAGCCGCGCAAGCTGCCGCTGAGGTCATAGGTGTTGTTGACGGCGATCTCGACAATATCCGCCAGACGCTTCCCATGCTGTTTCCCAAGCAGCAGGAGGACGTGCACAAGATTGAGAAGCGTTTCCAGGAGCCCAATGCTCACGGCATGCTGATCACGAACGGCACCGGCACCGGCAAGACCTTCTCCGGCCTTGGCGTGGTCAAGCGCATGGCAAAGCAGGGTAAGACCAACCAGTTGATGGTCGCGCCGTCTCAAGGGATTCTGCAGAATTGGCTGACTTCGGGCAAAATGATGGGCCTGGACATCTCCGTCCTTGGATCGACCCAGGACGCCGGCACCGGCCTTGTTGCCACCACATACGCCAATCTGGGCGAGAACAGGCACCTTGCAGACCGGGACTTCGATTTTGTGTTGGCAGACGAGGCACACAAGCTTTCATCCAATGCGCAAGGCGAAAACACGTCCGCGCTCGAAACCTTCCGCGCTATCACAAATCACCCGCGCGGGCTGCATACCCGGGCCTATCACCAGCTCCGCGACCAGGTCGACAAGCACCGGGCCCTGGTGGACCGCGCAACGGCTGCTGTTGCGGGCAAGCATGCCAATGCGGTCGATCTCAGCGAGAAGGCGCAACAGAGCGCCGAGGCCCTGAACGAAGCCGTCAAGGCGAAGGTTACTAAATTCAAACAGCAGGAGCGGCCAAAGGCATTATTCATGTCGGCCACGCCGTTCGCCTACCACTTCTCGCTCGATTACGCTGAAGGCTACCTGTTCGATTATCCCAGCGCATCGGGAGACCGCTACAACAGCGGCGACGGTCGCGACCAGTTCTTTATGGAGAACTTTGGCTACAGGATGCGCTACAACAAGCTCACCAAGCCGGAAGCCGACGTGAACAGCGAGATCATGGAGCGTCAGTTCCATGAAAAGCTGAAAAAGGCAGGCGCCCTCGCGGGCCGGGCCCTGGATGTTGAGAAGGACTACGACCGCAAATTTGTCCTGATCGAAAGCAAGATCGGCGCACAGATCGATAAGGCGCTGGATTTTCTCATGCAGGCCGAAAAGGGGCGCTACAGGCCACTCCACGACGCAATCATGAAGAAGTTCGACTATCTGTCGAGGCAGCGGCTCCTGGAGGCCATCAAGGCCCGTGAGGCCATCCCATACCTCAAGAAGAGCTTTGAGCTGGGCCGGAAGGCCGTTGTGTTCCACGATTACAACGAAGGTGGCGGCTTCAATCCGTTCGAATTGGTCATCGATCCGAGTGAAGAAATTACCAAAATTATCGACGGCAAGCCGAAAACCGAGAACGTGGCGCAGTTGTACGCTGATTTCGTAAGGCAAAACCCGGAGGTCATGGAGCTCCAGTTTTCCGACTACCTCGCGCCAATCGATGAGCTGTCACAAGCGTTCGGCAGTCAGGCCGGGATCTACAACGGCACCGTCAGCAACAATGAGCGCAAGAAGTCGCTCGATGCTTTCAACACTGACGGCAGCGGCGTCGATCTTCTGATTGTCCAGTCAGCGGCAGGCGAGTTCGGCCTGTCGATGCACGACATCTCAAACGTGCACCAGCGCGTCATGCTCAATCTTGGCATGCCGACCCGGCCAACGTCTGCCCTGCAGCAGGAAGGCCGGATCTACCGTGAAGGCCAGATGTCAGACGCGCTGTTCCGGTACATGAGCACGGGGACGGCGTGGGAGCGCTCGACGTTCGCTTCCAAGATTGCAGAGCGCGCCGGCACGGCCGAGAACCTGGCGTTGGGCAATCTTGCCAGAACGATCCGCCAAGCGTTCGTGGAAGCCTACCAGGACGCCGACACATACGCACCAGAGCCGGGCGAAGGCACAGGCGGCAAGGCAGCCGACCGAGCCTTGAACGAAGCCTTGAGCGATTGGGACGTGGCAAAGACGTACTATTTCGCGCAAGCCAAGAAGAAAGGCCGCCGCGATCAGCGCGAAGGCGCCGACTATTTCGCCACTCCGGAGCCTGTCGGTTTGAAAATGGTAGAGCTTGCCGACCCGCGCCCAGCAGAGAAGATGTTGGAGCCGAGCGCCGGGCATGGCGCAATCTCGCGGTTCTTCCCCGAAACCTCAGACCGGACAATCGTTGAGCCGTCTTTTGACCTGTCAACCAAGGCACAGCTGAACACACCCGGCACCCGGGCGATTGTCGAGAGGTTCGAAGATCTGAACATCGTCAACAAGTATGACGGCATCGTCATGAACCCGCCTTTTGGGAGCGGTGGACGCACGGCGATCGACCATTTGGAGAAAGCCACGCGCCACCTGCGGAACGGCGGCCGCATCGTTGCCCTGATCCCTACCGGCCCAGCTGCAGACAAGAAGTTCGATGCCTTCTACGAGGAGGTTGAAAACGTCTACAAAGTCGCAGACATCAAGATGCCTGCCGTCACGTTCGAGCGCGCCGGGACGAAGGTGGCCGCCCGCATTGTGGTCCTTGAGCGCCAGAATGACGTTGCCAGTCAGCAGGCGATGCCACCCCAGCAGGTTACGCGCGATTACACCAACGTCGAGAAGATCAACGAGCTTTTCGACCGCATCGAGCACCTGGAGATCCCGCCACGCACGGAACCCCAGACCAAAGACCTCGACATTGGCGACGAAAGCACCGTCACGATTGATGGCGTCAAATGGGATATTCAGGATGACCCGAGCGGCCAGATCCGCGTCAAGCCGCTGCAATTCCTTGATAGAGGGGCATTCAGGGCCTCAGCCCGCCTGGCAGAGCGGAACGGCGGCGCTTACGACAAAACCTCAAGGGCTTTCAAGTTTGACACAGCAGAGCAGCGCATGGCCTTCCTTGCGGACCTGCGGTCACCGCCCGCCGAGCCGGCAGCCCCATCCACGGCGGAATCTGCCGAACACGCCTTCGACCTGGCCGAGACCGTCCATGCGAAGACCGGCAAGAATCTGTTTGTCGCCACGATCCGCGACCGCGTGGAGCGAGACGAGTACAATCGCATCCTGGAGGTCGCCAAGAAGAACGGCGGATATTATTCGTCCTTCCGTCGCAACAATGCGATTCCCGGCTTCCAGTTCCCGAGCGAAGCCACCCGGCAGGCGTTCGTTGACGAAATCACCGGCAAGCCGACAGAGGCCCCGCTGGCCCAGCTGAGCGAGACACCGGCAACGCCTCCTGTCCCAGGCTTCTTCAGTCCGCTTCTGGTGGCCGCTGAGAACCTGAAGCAGGAGAAGGGCCGTGCGGACCAGTTCCTCGCCGTCCTAAAGAAAACACCGGGCGTCAAACCGGACGAGCTCCTATGGACAGGGACCGAGGATTGGCTGCAGGAAAAAGGGTCCGAGTCAATCACCCGGCAGGAGGTCGAAAGCTTCATCAGGGCCAACCAGGTCCGCATCGAGGAAGTGGAGCTTGGCGCTCCGAGCGAGACAAAGGTCAACCTTAGTTCGTATCAGGACGACATACCGGATGATGGCTTTTTTAAAGAACAAGCCGAGGATATGTATCTTGAAGCGGCCCGCGAGCAGATCGCGCACCGCGAAGGGATTGAACCGTCCGAGGTTGATGAGGGCTGGGCGCTGGAATATGCGACAAACAAGGCGCGAGAAGAGTATGAACCCACCAGCTCATACATGAACGGAACCGTCACGATAGGCGAAAACTCCTTCGACTTCACAGTCAATTACGATTCCCTTGATGAGTATATGGAAATCTGGTCAGCAGACTGGCCGGGCCAGAGTGATCAAATCTACAGCGGAGATAAGCTCGACAATCCGCAGATCGAGCGTTTGGTGGCTCAGGAATATGCCGACGCGCTGGACATTGATCTGGATGAGGATGGGGCCAGATTTGAAGGTTGGACCCTTCACGGTGGGTCAAATTACCGGGAAGTTCTGTTGACGCTGCCAGCTGAACAGTTTGAACGCTCCAGGACAGATGATCCTTACGAACAAATCCCGTTTTCAGATCGATTCCACTCTGCGCACTACGACCAAGAGAACATTGTCGCGCATGCACGCCTCAAGGACCGGGAAGCCCGTGACGGCAAGCGCATTCTGTTCGTCGAGGAGATCCAGTCAGATTGGCACCAGACCGGCAGGGATGAGCGCTATAAATCGGATTTGCGTGCCGAAATGGCCCCGCACTTACAAACCATTGCCGAGGCAAAGCGTGAGCTGGAGGCTTTGGGCGTATCCGCTCTTGGGAATGAATATGTTGATGCACGTTCCGGCGCTCCCCTAAATCCAGAAGCGTATTGGTCTGCAAAGGATGCGATGCTCAAACACAGTTTGGCCAGATCAGAAATTGCGCTACTGCAGGGTGTTCGATCAGTCCCCGACGCCCCCTGGAAGCAGACCGATGCATGGGCCGGCCTCACCTTCCGGAACATTCTGCGCGAGGCCGTCGAAAAGGGTTACGACAAGATAGGCTGGACAACCGGCGAGCAGCAGGCCGAGCGGTACAATTTAAGCCGGTCTATTCATTCGGCGCAGGCATGGATCGAGCAAGATCGTGAATTTATAAAACTGCGTAGCAGAAGTGTAGATTTGCACATCGTCAATGGTGGTCATGTTCGTCTCGGCTTCAATGATGAGGGTATTGTGACAACATCTCCTTCTGGCTTCGAAGAAATGCAAGGCAAGCCGCTTAGTGAGGTCATAGGCAGGGAGTTGGCGACACAAGTAATGGCCGCTCCTGATGGGACGACGTTCGACGCTATGAACATAGAAATAGGCGGCGAGGGTATGCGCCATTTCTACGACAAGATGCTGCCCCGCATGGTCAACAAGCTGGTCAAGAAGTGGGGCGGCAAGGTGTCGACCGAGCCAATCAAGCTGACTGACATGCCCTGGACGGAGTATGAAGGACAGAACAGGAGCACAGCCTACGTCGCTGCCAACCGGCCGACCGTCTGGTCCCTCGACATCACCCCGGCTATGCGCGAGTCCGTGGCGGCAACCGGCGTACCGTTGTTCGAGCGCCGGCAGGGCACTGTTTCACGTGAAACCCAGATCACCGACTTCGCCAAGCGCCAGAAGGTTCAAAACGATCTGTTGTCGATGAGCAACAAGATCCTCGGGCACGGCCTTTTTGTCCAGTTTACGGACAACATGGAGCCCGGGCACGAGGGGTCGTATTATCCGACCGCCAAGCTGATCAAGGTCGCCCTCGATGCTGCTGATCCAAAACGGACCTTCAACCATGAGGCCATCCACGCACTGCGCGACATTGGCGTCATCACCAAGCGCGAATGGAATACCCTCGCAACGTCGGCACAAGCACACTGGATGGAGCACTACCAGACGCTGGAGCGCTACGAGAGGGACTACGCCCAGGTGTTCGACCTCTCGCCCGGGCAGCTGCATGATCTGTTCGTCGAGGAAGCCATCGCGGATGCCTTCAGCGATTACATGGCCAACAAGGACAGCCCGCACATTGGCATTGCCGCGCGCATCTTCGAGCGCCTGGCCGATTTGTTTGAGCGCGTGCGGAACTATCTCAAGGGCGAAGGGTTCATGTCGACCGGATCGGTGTTCGAGTCCATCCGCTCTGGTGAAGTGGCCGGCCGGGACCGTTATTCGGGCGAAGCACGCAGGTTCAAGGCGGGAAGGCGTCAGCCTGTAGCGTCTCTCAGGCGCACCACGCCGCCGTTCCAGCCTCCAACGGAGATGACGGTGGACGCATGGCGCCGACATAGCGCTGATCCTATCCTGGCCCGTGTTGGCAAGACGCTCGAAACGACGATCGTTGAGCCGCGCAGGCTGTTGCAGGACCGAATCATTGACCTGCAGCGCTTCCAGGACGCCATTGCCAACGGGGATCCGGATGCTATCCAGGAGAGTATGGACGCCTACATGGCAACCAACCTGTTCTATGGCCGGGCCGGGAAGCGCCTCGATGATATGAGATTTGATTTCATTGAGCCGATTATCGAGGTGATCAACCGCGCGGACCTGTCTCTCGTGAACGTGGACGAATATCTCTATGCCCGCCACGCCAAGGAGCGCAACGCGGAAATCGCCCGCATCAATCCCAAGATGCCAGATGGTGGTTCGGGCATTACCGACGCCGAGGCAGACCAGATGATGGCCGAGTTCGACGCAGCCGGCCAGATACCAGCGCTCCGCCAGGTGGCCGAGATCGTCGATTCCATGATCTATGAAACCCGCCGCGACCTGCTCAAGGCCGGTCTGATCACGCAAGGTACGTTTGACGAATGGACGAACGCCTACAATCACTATGTCCCCTTGCGTGGATGGGAGAACGACGCCGAGGCCCAGGAAGAACCCGGCTTGCCAATGATCGGCCGCAGGTTCGATATCCGTGGGCAAGAGGCGCGCATGGCCATGGGGCGCAAAACCAAGGCCGACAGCCCACTTGCCTATGTCATCGCTCAGATGCAGCAGGCGCAAATTCGCGCGGAGAAAAACCGCGTAGCCAAGACCTTCTTGCGCCTGGTGCAGCAAAACCCCAACAAGGACGTGTGGGAAATCGTAAAGCACGACGATCCGGACATGCGTGACCGCCCGATCACAAAGCGCCGGTTGAACAAATCGACCGGCCTGGTCGAAGAGGTGTTCGATCAGAACTACAAGAACCGCGACGATATCTACTCGATCAAGATTGGGGGCCGCGAACAGC
>JAAEUI010000434.1 GCA_024227475.1 Paracoccaceae bacterium
ACGGTCAGCCTGATGCCGGACGATATTTCCGAAATTCTGACGGTCAAGGATTACCAGGACATTCTGTCTTACCTGATGCTGCAGAAACCGGTTGAGGAGCAGTGAGGATGCGAAGAATTGGTACATTCCCGATGGTCGTCATCGTTCTGGTTGCGGTTTATGCGCTGACCAAATGGGGCATTCCGGCATTCTCGCGGCAAGCAACCAGCCTGCCGTTTCCGCTGCCGGTGCCCGGCACGCTGATGTTCTTTTACATGACACTGACGGTCATCGCGCTGTTTCTGATGGTGACATTTTCTGAGGAGGGTCTGACTGACTTTCTGCGGCCAATCAAGAAACTGCTGCGGGGCGGGTACACCAAAATTGCCCGTGCCATCGTGCTTTTGGCGATTCCCGCGCTGGCCGGCTGGCAAGCTTATGACCTGACAGTGCCCCGGGCGCAGGTTCCTGCATCCTTGCGTATTCAGCACCCGTCTTCAAATTTTCCGGTCAGCTCTGAGTCGCTGCAAAACCCGTTTGAGCACCCCACAGACGCCGAAATTGAAGCGTTTGTCGAACAGGCGCGAGCCAATGACATTGTGTTCATCGAACAGGTTCAACCCGATATTGAGGCCTGGGTGGATGAATGGGATCCGGATCATGTTCTGGAGTTCTTTGCCGCCGAACCGATGGAAAAAATGTTGACTGAGTTGGAGGCGGGTGACGTCAGCCATGAAACCGCCAAAGCCGCGTTGCGCGAGAAGAACCTGTTTGAGGGCCGTGCTCTTTATGCGATGAATTGTCGCGCCTGTCATGGTGACAGCGTGGCTGGTGACGGCCCGATGGCGGATGGTTTCAAGCTCCGGCCGATCAATTTCACCGACAATGGCACCATCGAAACCATCGTTGAAGGCTACACCCTCTGGCGGGTCACCAACGGGGGTCCGGGGCTGCCGGCGGAGGGGACGCCCTGGGATTCCGCCATGCCGGAATGGAAGCTCAGCCTGACCGAAGAACAGCGCTGGGATATCGTCCTTGCTGAGTACGATCTGGCGCAGAAACCCCCGCGAATTCCGGAG
>JAAEUI010000435.1 GCA_024227475.1 Paracoccaceae bacterium
CTCAGAGTGACCGTCATGCTTCGATGTCGAAAAAAATTGTGTCCTGATGGATTGCGTGTATGACTAAGCTTCCCTTGCAACCGTTTTTAAAATTATTAGAAACTGACGGCATTCGTCTGACCGTCCGGGATTACGTGCGCATTAGTTTAGTGCTCCAAACCGGAGGGGAGTGGACGCTGACGCGCCTGCGGGATACGCTGTTAGCGTTGTTAGCGAAAAATGTAGAACAGCAGGAGATTCTGCTGCAACGGTTTGATCAATGCTTCACACGCGAAATTGATCCGGATCAGTCCCTGGCCGATCTCGACATCCAACGCGTGCTGGCGGATTTGAAGCAGTTGGCTCAGGGAAAGTCGTTGCCGAAAAAACCGGCGCCGCCGCGTAAGCCGCGCAAGAAACTTTTCGAAGAGCAAGGCGAACCGGACAAACCTGCGCGGTTTTCGAAAACCGCGCAGGTTTTGATGGTGGGATTGCTGCTTGTGCTTGTGCTGGCAGGAATCTGGCAAGTCGGGCTGTCGCCAAAGATTGAACCCACGCCGACCCCTGGGCCGACAGTGACGCCAACTCCGGCGCCAACGCCCGGCGAAGAAATACTCACGGAAATTTCCAAACTCACGCGTCGCTATCCCAATGTGCCGCATATTGCAGAGGTTGAAGCGATCCCATTGAGCGAGTTAGCCCCAGATGTGGCTTCTTATGCCATCTATGGCGCGGCGGGGGTTTTGTTGGCGATCCTGGGCTATGGTCTGTATCTCCGGCAAACACACAAAATCCCTGAGGATCAACCGCCGGAATGGGATGAGAAAAAACTGCGCCATTTTTCAGTTGGGACGATTGGCGGAAGCCCCGGGCCGCGCTTTGAGGATGACCTGCTGAACCATTTAGCCGATTCGATGGGCTACTTTCGCAGCCAAAAGCCCGGCCGAAGGTTGAATGTGCCGGCCTCGATCCAGGCCACCTTGAAACGCGGCGGTATTCCTGAATTAGCATTTTATCAACGCAAACAGATCCGTTCGCTGCTGATTCTGGAAGACGAATTCGCTGAGCCCCTGGCGTGGAATACCCTGGCCGGAGAATTAGCCGAAGGCATGTCACGGCGCGGCGTTCCGGTGTTGTACGGAGGCTTTCGAGGATCTCCCGCACAATTTATGCTCCGGAACCCACCCCTAGCCCCTCCCAGGAGGGGAATACACCCTACGCCCCCCCTCAAGGGGGGAATTGTACCGCAAGCGACCCCGTTTGCAAAAGTATCCCCGGTGTCCTCGCCGGGAAACGGTTCGGTGTGTTATTTAGAAGATTTCGAGGATCAGCGGAGCGGCTATCTGGTCTTGATCTTTACTGACGGCAAATCCCTCGTTCGCTCTGCAAGCAGCTTTGTCCTGGAACAATTAGCGCGCTGGCCCATGGTGGCCTGGATGGAGTTGCGGGAGCCGCGCGCCTGGGATAACACCGCAACGCTGCCAGACCGCCACGGAATTCCACTGTATCCGGCCACGCCGGACGGTGTTCGACAGGCGTTCCGGCGGTTCATGACCGAACAGGGCGGGGAAGCTGATTTCTCCGCGCCGGCGCAAACACGCGCCGGCTCCCCATTACAGGCCGAAGCCTCATTTGACGCCTATGTCGAAGCTCTGCTGGGCGATGCCTTGCTCTGGGCGCAGGATTGCGCCCTATTGCAGCCGGTGAGCGCGGGCCTGGCCGATACGCTGCGGCAGAAATTTTACCCGCACCTGCCCTATGAACGCATCGAACGACTCTATACCCTGCCGGGAACCGTCAAAACCGTCTCCGGCCTGCGCTTTTCAGAGGAGGTGCAGCGGACGCTGCGCACCGGATTTTTGATCCGCCGCAGCGACAAGGAACAGGAACAGGCGCTGCGCTTCCTGCTGCAAGAAATCGCCAATGCCGAACCCGCCGCAGACGAAGACAGCCTGGCGCACTTAGCCTGGGAAGCCGTACGCGAACGGGTGCGCCTGGAAGTAGAACAGGACAACGACCTCGAACGCCTCGCTCAACTGGCAAAAACCCCCCTCGGCGATGCCATCGAAGCCCGCCTTGAAAATTTTGTGCTTGCCCCTGAATCCTTCGACTCCGCTCAGGATGACCGTGTTCCCCAACATGATCGTCACCCTGAGCGGAGTCGAAGGGGGCTCCCCCTCCGCCGCGTCCCTGATAACAAACACGCCCTGCAACGCCTGGCGCGGATCGCCGGCCACCTGAATCTCCCCATCCTGAAAGCCTACCCGGTAGCCCTCGCAAACTGGCTCGTATTAGGACTGCTAACGCTGCTCTGCTTAGGCTGTAGCGGCTGGTACTGGAACTACCTGCAAAGCCTCGGAGACCTTCAGGGCACATGGCAGGTTATGGGGCCGCGCAGTGTTCCGGCGACATTACAGATACAGGAAGGCGACAGCGCCTGGAAAACGCAAGCCACGGATACCCTCGCAGTCCTCACAAAAACCCGCTTAGAGCCGGGACGTACCTACCAACTGATCCTGCTCGGCGACGCGGTAAGCACAACCACAGAACTCAAACCTGTCCGCAACAGGGCGCTTCAGGTCAACGTCGGCGCGGCAGACCGGGAACGTCGTTGTTATCAGGAATATCCTGCTATCGGCCTGAGCGTACAGCGCTGCGCGAATACGGTGAAGGATGAAGATGACGATAAGATCGTGCAGATTCCCACCTGGCGTTCAGTTGTGGGCGAGGACATGCCAAAGAACCGCCTGCTGAGCGTCGGGCTGGAATTTTCCGGCATCCAAACCACTCAGTTGCAAGGCGCGACGCAGGAGGATGCCTTGGCCCGGGCGCGCAATCTCCTGCTGAAAAGCGGTTCTATTGATCTGCTCTACCGGATTCAGCCGGATGCAAACGGAACGTGGCGTCTTGCTGAGGCATTTCAGCAGATCCGCACAGAAATCGGCGGCTATCTCAGCCAGAGTCAGGCGCTCTGGTGGGCCGCGGGGAACGTGCCGCCGACGTCCGCGTTCACATCAGAACTGGCCGCCTTTGACCGCCGCATCCTGCTTGGCGCGGGTGACGACTTTGCCTGGGCCGTCAATCTGCAAACCCTCTTGAATCCCGGCGAACCCCGGCTGATTACGGAAGACGAACTGTTGCTCAGCCTGCAATTGAGCGCAAAACAGGTCGGCGGCAGCGGCGCGCCGGTGCGTCTGGCGCGGGTGCCGCCGGAAGAGTGGCAAGACCCGGTGACCGACATGGAATTTGTATGGATTGAGGGCGGCTGTTTTCAGATGGGGCAGACAGAGGCAGAAAAAAAGGCGTTGCTTGAAGAGATCGGACAGGAAGACTACGATAGTTGGTATGCACGAGAACTCCCCCGGCATGAGGTCTGTGTGGATGGTTTCTGGATGGCGAAGACCGAAGTTACAAATGCCCAATACCGAAAATCGAACGCCAAACATGATAGCGGGGAGTGGTCAGGAAAATTCTTCAACA
>JAAEUI010000436.1 GCA_024227475.1 Paracoccaceae bacterium
GGCTAAGGTGCGTTGCTGTCTTTTCCGAACCGGACTCCCTTGCGCCCCATGTTCTGGCTGCGGACGAGGCGATCTGCATCGGTTCTGGCCCGGTGCAGGAAAGTTACCTGAACAGTAGCAGGATTATCGCCGCTGCGAAAAAGAGTGGTGCGCAGGCAGTGCACCCGGGTTACGGGTTTTTTTCGGAAGACGCTGAATTTGCGTGTGCGGTTATTAAAGCCGGTCTTGTGTTTGTTGGTCCGTCCCCGGAAGCAATCCGGAAAATGGGAAACAAGGCAGAAGCCAAACAGCTGATGAAGGCGGCCGGTGTTCTTTGCGTTCCCGGTTACGATGGTGCCGTTCAGAGCGACGAAGAGTTGCGCAGACAGGCGGTCGCTATTGGGTTTCCGGTAATGGTAAAGGCGGCGGCAGGCGGGGGCGGGCGTGGAATGCGTCTGGTTCATGAAGAAGCGCAACTTGAGGAGGCGCTCCGGTCCGCCCGGGCCGAGGCGGAACAAGCCTTTGGGTCAGATCAACTGATACTTGAGAAGGCGATACTTGGCGCCCGCCATGTCGAAGTTCAGGTTTTTGCCGACAGCCATGGAAATTTTGTTCACCTGGGTGAGCGCGATTGTTCGCTTCAGCGCCGTCACCAGAAGGTGATAGAGGAATCCCCCAGCCCCGCCGTGTCACCGATGTTGCGAGCTGAGCTGGGAGCGGCGGCGATCACAGCCGCGAAGGCCGTTGATTATCTGGGAGCAGGGACGGTTGAGTTTCTGTTGGACGATTCCGGAGACTATTTTTTTCTTGAAATGAACACCCGGCTGCAGGTCGAACACCCGGTTACCGAGATGGTTACCGGGCTTGATCTGGTCGCGTTGCAACTTTCCGTGGCTACTGGTGGACAGCTTCCGTTTGCGCAGGACGATATCCAACTGAACGGTCATGCCATTGAAGCACGGCTCTGCGCAGAGGATCCGGTCCGGAATTTCCTGCCAGCCACCGGGCGCGTTACCTTGTGGCAGCCAGCTGCGGGAGAGAATCTGCGCTTTGATGCAGGGATCAGTACGGGGTCGGTAGTGTCACCATTTTATGATTCCCTGCTGGCCAAGGTCATCGCCCGCGGGGATACACGTGAAGAAGCCCGAACCCGGTTGAAAACCGCATTGTCGGACACAGTTTTATTGGGCCTGCCAAGTAACAAAGCCTTTCTAGCTGAAGTTCTGGGTGCCCCGGAATTCATTGCTGGTGAAACAAAAACCGATCTCCTTGGCCGGACGTATCCGGATGGGTTCTGCGCCCCCAAAGCGGACCCGGAGCAGATCATGATTGCAGCGGCGCTGATGGTGTTGTCTGACCAATGCACGGCGCAGAGTTCCCAGGGGTACTCAAGTGACAAACTGCTGGGCTGGTCAAGTGCGTCGACATTGGCAGTCCCGTTGAACATTGTGTCTGGCGGGGTGGAATTCTCTGCCAATGTAACAGTGAACCTGGGAATTGTTCTTGCTTGTCTCAATGGTGCGGAACGTTCAATTCGCGTGCTTGGCCTGGAGGAATTTGAGGCTGAACTGACTGTCAATGAGGTGCGGCAGGTGATCAATTACGCCAAAGGTCGTGACGGAAGCATTGAAGTGTCATTCGGGCGGTTCAGTCACCGTTTCCACAGGAGCGAAACTGAGCATTCAACTGCGGCATCGAACAGCGGACGGGTCGTCGCACCTATGCCGGGCTTGGTGGTTGACGTTCTGGTTGCCAATGGGCAGTCAGTGGCTTGTGGTGATACAATTGCAATACTGGAAGCAATGAAGATGCAGCACCGGATTTTGGCTGAAATTGATGGCGTTGTGGATACGATCGCCGTAAAAAAGGGGGACCAGTTGGGGTCAGGTGATTTGATTGCGAAACTTGAAGGAGACGGGCCCGAAGAACCCGAAGCGGGAGGTAAAGATGCAGCAGGTTAAAGATTTCCAGGAAGAATGCGAAGCTCTTGCCAAAGCTGTTGATGGCCTGAACGATGACGGTTTCAAACAACCAACACTTTTCAAAGGCTGGACCATCGGCGACGTGCTTGTGCACTTGCATTTCTGGAACAAGGCAGCGCAGTTGACGCTGTTTGAGCCAAAAGAATTTCAAACCTTGATCAAAGAGGTTTTTGCTTCCTTCGAGGGCACAGGGCTGCGGGCGTTCGAAAACAACGGGGTAAAGCAACGCGGTGAAAGTTTGCGCGATGAATGGAAAACACTGTTCCGCCAAATCGGACGCGACTGGATCGCAGTAGACCCTAAGAAAAGACTCAGCTGGGCCGGGCCTGATATGTCGGTTCGTTCTGCAATAACGGCCCGGCAGATGGAAACCTGGGCGCATGGGCAGGGGGTTTTTGACGCGCTTGGAAAAACCCGGGTTGAAACTGATCGGATTCGAAATGTTGTGTTTCTTGGGGTGAATACATTTGCCTGGAGTTTCAAGGTGCATGGTCGGCCAATTCCAGCACAGATGCCTTTTCTGGATCTGGCCGCCCCGTCGGGTGACAGGTGGGTTTTTGGTGAAGAAAACACTGCCAACCGGATAGAAGGTGAGGCGGTTGAATTTGCTCAGGTTGTTACCCAGACCCGAAATATTGCGGACACAGAATTGGTGGTGACCGGCCCGGTTTCGCACAGCTGGATGACTAACGCCCAGTGTTTTGCCGGCCCGCCGGAAACCCCGCCCGAGCCAGGTGCGAGGTTTTGTTCCCAATAGAGCGTTTTGCACTTCGTTAGAACCGGTTTTTAATGGCGTAGTGGAATATCATCAAATGCTTAAGTCGGCCGATGGCTTCAATTTAACGCACAGCATACTCGTATCAACTCAGCCCATTCGCCCTACCCATCGGAAATAACCCATCCATCAACGTCACTTGTGTTTTGACATCTGTTTGCAGACTGCGGAAAGTGCCGATGGCAACAGGGGAAACGCACGATATGTACGATGTAAACCTGACACAATCCCATTTCCCACCACAAGCTGATGTGGAAATTCGGGATGTGACAATTGGTGAATCTCTGCGAGTGATGGCGGCAGACAGAGGTGATGCTGAAGCGTTAGTGGAAGTGACTCAGGATGGCCAGATTGATCGGCGATGGAGTTATTCGGATCTGCTAGCGGATAGTGAGAAACTTGCTGACGCCCTTGCGACCCGTTTTGAACCGGGTGAGAAAATCGCTGTCTGGGCCCCAAACTGCCCGGAATGGGTTCTTCTGGAATTCGCATCTGCCCTTGCCGGGTTGGTGCTGGTCACGGCCAATCCGGCATTTCAGGTCAAAGAGCTTCGCTATGTTCTGGAACAATCGCAGGCGAGCGGGTTGTTTATGGTTAGTGAGTTTCGGGGCAATCCCATGGCCAGTATTGCGGCTGAGGCTGCAAAGGGGCCGCAGGGTTTGCGCGAAACCGTAGACACTACCAACTCTAGCCAGTTATTCGCAGCCGCACAACGCACACATGGGTTGCCTGCCGTCTCCTTCGGTGATGCCGCCC
>JAAEUI010000437.1 GCA_024227475.1 Paracoccaceae bacterium
GCAAACCCTGATCAATGACGGGGCGTATACTCATATTCCGAAGGGCAACCACTACCAGGCCATCGACATCGGCATCAATCAGCTGAAACTTCGCCGGGTTTTAAAGGATAATGGCGACGGGTTTGCAATCAATCAGACCGAAATGCAATTGCTGGGGTATTACGCCAATTCGATTGCGCATTTGGGGGGGTGACCCTTCGCGTCAGTTGTTTGCATTAACAAAACAAATCGTAGGGCTGTTACGCTGTTTGTTTCTTTACGAATATCTTGTGAGCAATGGTCTTTAGCATTTGAACATAATCTTCCTGCGGCCAGCCACACTCGATTATGAGGTGCTCCCAGTTTCGCACTGACAGCATTGTCCACAGAACATCGGTGGCCTGGTCCGGTGCGTAGTCAGACGACAGCACCTTGTCGGCGTCCAGCGCGTTGATTGCAGCGGCGCAACCCTCTTTCATGTCAGACATGCGCTTGGACCAGGCTTGGTTGGCTGCATCGTCGGTATCGCCCATGGCAAGTAGCGCCTTTGCGACGTGATAGATGTCAGGGATGTAATTGCCCCAGGCCTCGATAAAGGCGTTCAGGCGTTCGATGCCTGTTTCAGCGGCCCGACTGGGGGCAAGCCGCTTGTCGCTGCCTTTCAGCCGATCAACGTAATAAGTCGTTTCAATCAGAAGTTCGGCCCTGGTGGAGAAATGAAGATACAGCGCCTGACGCGAGATGCCGGCGCGTTTGGCGATATCAGCCATTCGCACGCCTTTTTCCTGAGAGGCCTGAAGCTGTTCCAGGACCGACTTCAGTATTCGATTTCGGGTGTTTGAGGTATCGCTTGACATAGTGTCAAGTAGCAAGTACTTGACAAAGTGTCAAATGACACCGTGTCAAGTAAAAGGAGGTCGACATGAAACTTACAGTTTTTGGCGCAACCGGAGGTGTTGGCATGCTGGTGGTGAAGCAGGCGCTTGCACAGGGGCATGATGTTACCGCATTTGTGCGCAGCCCGGAGAAGATTTCCGATCTGCATGAAAACATTGAAATTATTCAGGGGAGTGTTTTGGACCCCGTTGCTGTCAGGAAGGCGCTGCAGGGCCGCGACGCGGCGGTTTGTGCGCTGGGGATGCCGCTGATGAACGCGGATGGGCTGCGGGCGAAGGGAACCAAAAATATCGTCGATATAATGGAGGGAGCTGGGGTCAAACGGCTTATCTGCCTGTCTGCCTTTGGGGTTGGTGACAGCTGGCGTCTGCTGCCTTTAATCTATCGCCTGATATTTGTGCCACTGTTTTTTCGCCGGGTGTTTGCCGATCATGCGGCGCAGGAGGCATGTATCAGGGCGTCCGGGCTGGACTGGACCATCGTGCGGCCCGGCAATTTTGTCAAAGGCGGGCTGACCGGGGATTATCAGCACGGAGTTGCAGACGAAACCCGGGCGTTCAAACTTAAAATTTCCCGCGAGGATGTTGCGGACTTTCTGGTCAAACAGCTGACGGGAAACGCCTATCTGCGCCAGTCGCCCGGCTTGTCCTACTGAAAAGGTTCCGAAACCCTGAAAAGCGCCCGCTTGCTTGGGATGCCTTTCAGGGCCTTTTCCCCTGCGTCGGCAAAGTCAAACCGCGAGCCTACCACGAGGTCCCGCAGCGTGTTTGTCACCAGCGTTGTGCCTGGCGTGGCCTCGCCCAGAATGCGCGCCGTCAGATGCACAGCAGCCCCTTTCAGCCCGTGATCGGTGCGCTCGCACTCGCCCATATGGATGCCAATCCTGACCTTCAGATCCAGTGCCTGCATTTTGCTGTGGACCTGCTGCGCGCAGGCAAGCGCATGCGAGGGGCCGTCAAAGCTCATCAGAAATCCGTCGCCGGCATTGTCGACCTCGGTTCCGCCATGCCGTTTCAGCAGGTCCCGGACGATAGCATTGTGCTGCCCAAGAACCTGCACCCATTTCTGATCACCCAGCTCGGTCAGTTTTGCCGTGGAGTCTGCGATATCAGTCATCATTAACGTCATCAGAACCCGCTCGACGGGCAAGGCGGTGTCAAGCCCGGTGAGGAAACGTCTGGTTTCGGCAACAATCGCCTCACTGTCCCCGGCCCAGATCAGGTGGTTTCTGTCGTCATGCTCGGCGTAGACCGCGCCGGGAATGTGTGTGGCAAGATATTTCCCGTTACCAATCGGAGACCAGCGATCTCCCGATCTCTGAATTACCAGAGTCGGCACGCGGATGGTGGGCAGGATATCGCGCACATCCACATCGAACCCGTAGCGCGCCAGCTCGACAGCGGTACGCGGGCTGGCGCTGTAGCGCAACAGGCTGCCTTGCCACTCGGCAGCCCATTCCTGGTCCGCGGCGTCCGGCGCGGCGACGCTCAGATCAATCGGATCTCCCCAGTTCTCTTCGACCATGCTCAGCCAGGTGCTCAACTCAGCGGCCGTGGCTTTGTAGGGATAATCCTCGGCCCAGGAGCCGCGCGCAGAGCAACCCATCAGGATCAGGGCGGATGCGCGCTCCGGGTAGGTGGCGGCAAACAATGCACTCAGA
>JAAEUI010000438.1 GCA_024227475.1 Paracoccaceae bacterium
ACCGTTCTGCAAATGGAGAACCTGCAGGTTGTGGCACAGCGCACCGGCGAGAATGATGGCTACACCGCTGTTCAGCACGGTGCCGGTGCGGCCAAGGCAAAACGCACAACAGCCGCCATGCGCGGCCATTTTGCAACCGCCAAGGTTGAACCAAAACGGAAAATCGCGGAATTTCGGGTATCCCCTGAAAACCTGATCGAAGTGGGCGAAGAAATCATCGCCGATCACTATTTCGAAGGTCAGTTCGTTGATGTGTCCGGCACCTCGATCGGTAAAGGTTTTGCCGGTGCGATGAAACGCTGGAACTTCAAAGGTCTGCGGGCTTCGCATGGTGTTTCCATCTCTCACCGGTCGCATGGTTCGACGGGTCAGTGTCAGGAACCGGGCAAGGTTTTCAAAGGTAAGAAAATGGCCGGACACATGGGTGCTGCCCGTGTGACCACGCAAAACCTGCAGGTTGTGAGAACCGACACCGACCGTGGCCTGATCATGATCAAGGGCGCTGTCCCGGGGTCCAAGGGTGGTTGGGTGACAATCAAGGATGCGGTGAAAAAGCCGTTCCCTGAGAATGCCATTCTGCCTGCCGCGCTGCGCTCTGCCGCTGCTGTCGCTGCCGCTGCTGCTGAAGAAGCCGCTGCTGCCGCTGCTGCTGAGGAAGAAGCGGCTGCAAAGGTTGCGGCTGAAGCGGCTGCGGCTGCTCAGGAAGCGGCGCAGGAAGCTGCCGATGCTGCAGATTCTGCGGACAAGGCCGATGCACCTGCTGAGAAGAAGGAAGGTGAAGAATGAAACTCGACGTGATCAAACTGGACGCCAAGAAGGCGGGTTCGGTGGACCTCGACGAGGCCATCTTTGGCCTTGAGCCGCGCGCCGACATTCTGCACCGGATGGTGCGTTACCAACTGGCGAAACGTCAGGCGGGGACGCATAAGGTGAAAACCCGGTCCGAAGTGAACTATTCGACCAAGAAGATTTATCGCCAGAAAGGCACCGGCGGCGCACGCCACGGTGCGCGCTCGGCTCCGATCTTCCGCGGTGGTGGTGTTTACAAGGGCCCGAAGGTGCGCAGCCACGGCCACGACCTGACCAAGAAGTTCCGTAAACTTGGCCTCAAACACGCCCTGTCGGCAAAAGTTGCCGCAGGCGAGTTGGTGGTGCTGGACGCAGCCGAGCTGAAAAACGCCAAAACCAAGGATCTCGCCAAAGCGGTTAAGAACCTCGGCTGGAAACGCGCTCTGGTGATTGACGGGGTTGAAGTGAATGAAAACTTCGCCCTGGCGGCCCGCAACATCGATGCTGTCAACGTGTTGCCGTCCGTGGGTGCGAATGTTTACGACATTCTCAAAAGCG
This sequence comes from Paracoccaceae bacterium, assembly GCA_024227475.1. Taxonomy (GTDB): domain Bacteria; phylum Pseudomonadota; class Alphaproteobacteria; order Rhodobacterales; family Rhodobacteraceae; genus Amylibacter. Next base: position 1,348 of record JAAEUI010000438.1, read on the forward strand.
ACACTCTGGTCCTGACCAAAGCGGGCGCCGAAGCACTGGAGGCTCGACTGAAATGAGCACGAAAGCTGAACTCTACGACGTGATCCGCAAGCCGGTCATCACCGAGAAGGCAACCATGGCGTCTGAAGCCAACGCGGTTGTGTTCGAAGTGGCCATCGGTGCCAACAAACCCCAGATCAAAGAGGCTGTTGAAGGCCTGTTTAATGTCAAGGTGAAGGCGGTGAACACCACCATCACCAAAGGCAAGGTCAAACGCTTCCGCGGGAAACTTGGCGTTCGCAAGGACGTGAAGAAGGCCTATGTGACGCTGGAAGAGGGTAACACGATTGATGTGAGCACTGGGCTGTAAGGCTGGCTCGCACGATTGTTTGAAGATTGAGACCCCGGCTGTAGTGGCCGGGGTTTTTTGTTGAAGGGGGAGCTTTGTGGGTTGTAGTGAATGACAGGTTTGAGCCCACTATTGTCCTAACAGAACTAAAATTGCAGTTTCATAGTTTCGGCATAGATAAGGCAAGGACGTTCTCGAGCCCACGCCACAATGTTGCAGCACTCCTCTTCTTCAATCTGGGCCGCTAGGTCTATAAAACTCTCATCAACAATCAGTCTGGGACGCGTCGCTAATCCTACGCCAAATCTTTTAGCTACCGGGCTTTCATGCGACAGTAGGTTTTCGAGAATTTCAGCGGAAATAGGCACGGGTTGATAAATGTGGAAGAAAGTTTCCCCAAGGTAGCCAGGCAATTCTTCGAAAACAGTGCCCGGATTCATCTTAGCGGCTTGAAAAATACCAACATTCAGCATGCCACGATCGCAGGATTGGACGAACCGCATCGCTATTCGCTGAACAAATGAATCAGGATCGTCTAGCATTTCTATGATCTTACCAATTGCAGATTTATCAAATTTCGTTGCGCATTCTCCAAGTGCTATGATTGCATTAGCACGTATCTCCGCATCCTCGTTATCCAGGTGAGGGACTATGTCATCTAGAAGACATCTTGCCTTCGCACCAAGCTCGTAAATGATGTACGAACCAAGACTCAATATTTCGGGGTCAGTAGACACAAGCAAGGGCCTCAGGTTCTCCATCGGAAAACCATTCCAGAAGGCAGAACACAATTCCTGACAAAAGTCTGAATCTTTGCCAGACATGACAAGCTCGATCATTTTTTCGGGAGACATTTTAAAACGGCACTGAAACTGCCGCATCTGTTGAATGTGTGTCACCACTATCTGGTTCGTTCAAAATAATCAACTTCGGTGAAGAGCAGCTTTGTCCGCGCTGCAGGTATAGGTGTTAGACACCACAAGCCCGGAATCAAGGCCACAGGCCGCCGGGCCAGCGCCTGACCGACCCACCGGGCTGGCGCTTTCGCGGGGCTTGGTGCTTCGCAGGCAGGTCATACGGGGCGGCTGGGATAAAGTGGCCCTCACCACCCGCATACGCCACCCCGCCGGGCAGGCGCTGGTCCGGCTATGCGAAGGGTCGGGGTTTTTCTGGTGCTAGAGTAAGTTAGCTTTAATACCCTGCAGTTTCTCGCTAAACTAAACGCATGGAACAACCTGAAAAACAGAAACGACGTGCTTCAGTCCGCGAACGCGCGAACGCGATTAAGGATTTCCGCTGCAAGCACCTGATTGCAGTCATCGAAGCCCCCGTTGACATCAAGAACGTCGGCACGGTCATTCGCAACGTAAACGCTTCGGGCGTTGAAAAAGTCTACGTCGTTGATCCGAGTGGGAGCCTCCCTGACGACTGGCAGGACATGCGCGAGCGCAGATCACTTGCGAAAACCTCCGTGTCTGCGGTCAAATGGACCTTTGTGAAGCGGTTTGACAGTACCTCGGCCTGTCTCGACCATTTAGAGAAGAACAACTTTGTCTCCGTGGTCACCTCGCCGCATGTGAAAGGCAAAACCAATGCCTATCTGCATGAAGTTGATTTTACTGAACACGCGAAACTTGCGGTTTGGTTTGGGAATGAAAGGCGGGGCATCAGCGCGGAGGCCATTGAGCGTTGCGATATGTGCGTTGCGGTGCCGATGTTCGGGATGATTGAAAGCCTCAACCTTGGCACCAGCTCGGGCATTGTGCTTTACGAAGTGACGAAGCAGCGGAGGGAGTACCAAAGCCACTTCCGTCGCAGGGATAGTAAGGGGAAGCGGGAAGATCCTTTGCCAACTGTGATGCCGCGGGAAGAAGAATAACCACCCAGCCCGGAATCAAGGCTCTTTGCGCCGCCGGGCCAGCGCCGACACGCCCCTCTGGGCGGCGCTTCTGCTACGTTGGCGTTACAAAGCAACCTAGGGGTTCTTTGCGGGATAAATTGCCACTCACACATGTTTCAAACGCCACCCACGGGCCGGCGCTGGCCCGGCTTTGTGCGATTGGCAGGCGGAACATGTAGGGCGGGGTTCACCCCGC
>JAAEUI010000439.1 GCA_024227475.1 Paracoccaceae bacterium
GGCTCCAGGCTAATCCGATACCGACACCATGCAGGTATTGAGTGTTATCCCTGTTTCCCTTTTCCCATGCGGCGCCATAGTCCATGAACGGAATTGCAACGAGGGCGCCGGGAATCGTTTCGGCGATACCACCGCTGTTCAGGGGGTAATGAAACTCGACAGAAAGATTATAGCCCTGATCTCGTACCACTTCGTTTTTCCGGTATCCGCGCACGCTGTAAACGCCGCCGATGGCATACTGTTCCAACGGCAGAAGTTCGTCATTGGCAACCTGAATATCACCGCGCAAACGGATCTGTGCGCTGTTATCCATAACTTGCCGCGCGTATTGCAGCTGCCCAAGCCAGGCCAAAAAATCTCCATCCGGCCGGTCGTCACTATGCCAGGTCGCGTCAAACAGATTCAGTCCTACACTGAAAGTCGAGCGAAACGAAAAAACCCGGTTGGCCCGGCTGTCGACGAATTCTTGTGAAAGGCGCAGCGCGGTAACCTTGCTCTGGCCGTTTTCCTCGCCGCTGGAAAATGAAAACCGGCGGTTCAAAAGGGTAGATTCATTATTTCGCAGCGCCAGACGTGCACCGAGGATAAACCGCTGTTTCAGCGTGTGGTAAACCGGATGAGACAGCGTGATATCAAAACTGCGAAACTTATTATCAATGTCCAGATCGTCCAGGGGTTCTTCCAGGATGGAAGAGCGCCGGTTGGCATATTGGAAGCCCAGAAGGGTGTCGTAACGAGTGATCGGCAAAGTAATGCCGGTGTCGATATCCAACCGTTCTTTACCATAAGCGAGAGAGAGGCTCAACAAATCCCCAAAACCGGTCATATTTCTTATCCGCCCATCCATACGCACCTCCTCTGCGCCGGTACCGGGTGGGCGATAGTTATCCACACTGAGCGACAAAGTATAGGGTTTTGCGCGCGTCACGTTGACATCGAGTATGCTCTGCCCCGGCGCTAAACCGGGCATCAAGCGCCCATCCATACGCTCGATCAGTGGGTCGGTTAACAATAATTGGTAGCGATCCTGTAAAACCTGGTCATTAAGCGGTGGTCCCGCGCCTAATGCCAGCCGGTCCCGCACATAGGCAGGCCGTAACCGCCCGGTGCCCGTGACCCGAATCTCCGAGAGTTCACCTTCGATAACCTGAAAGCGGATAATGCCATCTTTAAAAACCTGCCTGGGCAGTATAGCGCCGGAGTTGATGTAACCCTGGCTTATATAATGCTGGGTCAAACGGTGCCGCAATTGCTCGAGATCTGAAGCGCCAATGGCGCGCCCCAGAAAAGGCGCTGCAATGGCCTGCAATTCCTGGTCGGTGAACACCGTATTGCCGCTGAAGCGAAAATCCTTGACTACGAGTTGGGGCTCCCCCTCTGCTGCCGCTCTGGGTCTTGAAGATGGCGCGGGGGGCAGGGTGAAACCCGGCGGTCGTGTATCGGGTGCGTAGTCGGGTATAGGCAGACGCTCCGCGCTGGGCCGGTCGGTAATCATTCCACCCGGTGACATTACCTGTGCAGATACCCTGCCGATAATCAAGAATAATAGTAACAGGCTGATCCATCTTAGTGCTGACATGCCAAGTGGGTTCCCGTCATAACCTGCCAGTTGCATAAAATTTGACCGAAAAGGTGTTTTTAACCTTGTTTTGCGGTTTAAAACTGCTGTTTCAAGGTGTTGCTAAACTTCACCAGAGGTGAGTTTTAGTTCCACTTCTGTAGGTCTTCCGTAGGTCGGCCTTCAGGCCGACATGTCGGGCTAAAGCCCGACCTACATCATTCTTTTTTTGCAACAA
>JAAEUI010000440.1 GCA_024227475.1 Paracoccaceae bacterium
ACCCTCACCCACAAGATGATCGATTGCGAGGCTGTTGGCCCGTGGGCCGGATGGCTTTCGGAAAGGGTGCAAGATGAGTAGCTTTCGACTTGAAAATTCAGGCTGCCGGATCGACCGAAGTCATCACCTGAGCTTTACCTTCGATGGTCGCTCATATTCCGGTTTCAAGGGTGACACACTGGCCTCAGCGCTGCTTGCCAATCAGGTGAAGGTGGTCGCACGCTCTTTCAAATATCATCGCCCGCGCGGCGTTTTTTCCGCCGGACCCGAGGAACCCAATGCGCTTGTCACCCTGCGCAAAGGCAACCGCAGTGAGCCCAATGTCCGGGCCACCGAAATCGAACTATATGACGGGCTGGTAGCGACCAGCCAGAACTGCTGGCCTTCGCCGAAATTTGACCTGATGGCCGTCAACCAGCTGGCAGGCAATGCCTTTGCAGCCGGGTTCTATTACAAGACCTTCATGGGGCCGAGAGCGGCTTTCAATAAGACCACCGAGCTATGGTGGCAGTTTGAAAAATTCATTCGCCGTGCCGCCGGATTGGGAAAGGCCTCAATTGAGGCAGATCCGGACTGCTATGAGCGAATGAACGCCTGGTGCGACGTGCTGGTTGTCGGATCCGGCCCTGCCGGACTGGCAGCTGTGGAAGCTTCGATTGCAGCCGGAGCGAATGTTATCCTGTGCGAACAACAGCCAGTACCCGGCGGTTCGCTGATAGGTAACAATGCGACAATTGACAGTGCCGCTGCCTGCGACTGGGTGAAAGCCCGCTATGTTTCGCTGGCGGAAAAGGACAATTTGCGAATCCTGACCAGAACCACTGTTCAGGGTTATTTCGATGACAATACCATACTGGCCATTGAACGGGTTGCTGATCACAAGCCGAAGCCGGACGACCATGAACCGCGCCAGCGAGCCTGGAATATCAGGGCAAAATCAATCGTCATGGCGACCGGGGCCTATGAGCGGCCGCTGGTATTTTCCGGCAACGACCGGCCGGGAATCATGCTGGCCGATGCGGGGCAGCGCTATACTGTTGAATTTGGTGTTGCACCGGGTAAAAAAACTGCACTCTTCACAAATAACGATACAGCCTACTATGCAGCGCGTGACATGGCAGAAGCCGGGGCCAATATCCGAATGATCATAGATGTGCGGGCCGAGGTTTCAGGTGATGTCAGGGCGCTTGCTGCCTCCGTTGATGCTGAAGTGCACACAGGGTCTGCCATCAAACGGACATCCGGCAGGTTGGGAATTTCTGCCCTGCATATTGGAGCGTTCAACCCTGTAACCAACAGGTTGTCAAACAAGTCCCAGCGTTTTGAAGTGGATTGCCTGCTTGTATCTGGCGGTTGGTCCCCAGCCATTCATCTGACCAGTCAGTTTGGTGACAAGCCCCAATGGGACGAAGGGTTACAGGCATTCCTGCCGGGGGACCCGCAACAGGCATGGCATGGCGCAGGCGCCATGGCCGGTCAATTCGGGCTGGCAAATGCGTTCAAGACAGGTGCAAGTGCTGCCACCGCGGCGTTGAAGGATGCGGGCATCACATCAAGGAAATACAAGGTGTCCAAGGTCGATGATGAAGAAATTTCGGTCTACCCCGCACCGGTATTCGAAGTCCGTCGGCAGAAAAAGCATGGCAAGAGCTTTGTCGACTTTCAACACGATGTAACAGCGGAGGATGTGCGCCTGGCCCACCGCGAAGGGTTCTCATCGGTGGAACATCTGAAACGCGACACAACCCTCGGCATGGCAACAGACCAGGGCAAAACCTCGAATATG
>JAAEUI010000441.1 GCA_024227475.1 Paracoccaceae bacterium
GCGTTCATCCTGAAAACCTTGATCCAGGATACAAAATCAATCTCCTAAAAGGAATCCTGTATTATGCAGAGGTCTTCTTCATTTGTCTGGCTTGCCTGCTTGCATCCTGCAACACGCCTAAGGTGGGGTTTCGCTACTCCGGCCAGCAAACACAGACCATCGGGAAAAACACCTTCATCGTCTATTTCAATAAGACCAAGGCGCAGGCGGTCCGCACCAACCGGATCAGATTAAAAGACGGTGCGCAGGTGGTGTCAGACGCCAGAGAGGCCATTGAATTCGTTACGGGCTGCACTATTCGGCCGCATTCATTCAGTGGGGATCCCGGGTTGATCAGCGTCAGGATCAAGTGCCTCTGAACTTGCAGGAATTGGGTTTGATTTATGTCAACGCTGCGTGCGGCAGGTTTTCCTAAGTTACCTTGGGAACCACCGAAAAAGGAAACGCCATGTTTAAAAACATCGTCGTTGCGGTGGATGGGTCTGACCCCTCCAATCGCGCAATTTCAATCGCTTGTGATCTGGCGAAAAACTATCATTCGGACATCCACCTTGTGCACACTCCGGAACTGGATACCGCTGTTGGCGCGCTAGGCGTAAGCGCCGTTTCTTTTGAACCAACCGACAAACAAATCGAAGAAGCCGGGAAAAGGGTCATGGATAATGCGCAAAAACAGGCGGATATCGCTGGCCACCCGGCGAAATCCGCGATCATGGGAAATGGCACTCCGGCCCAGGAGGTTTTGTCAGCAACCAAGAAAAAGAACGCCGATCTGATCGTCACCGGGCGGCGCGGGCTTGGAAATATTGCAGCCCTGGTTTTGGGCAGCACGTCGCAGAAAATTGCCCATGATGCGCCCTGTGCGGTTCTGACAGTAAAATAGGCGGCAGAATCAGATGACCCCGGCCTGCCGTTTTGCGGTCCGCCACAGGCTGAAGAAAGTCTCGGATGGCAGCACCCTGTCGGTCCAGGTTTCGGAGCGAGGGGCGCGGGCATTCATTGGCAGAATGGTGGAGCCATCGCCAACCATGGCCGCGAGCTGGCCTTCGTCCAGATGTTTGGCGTCGGTGAAATCTGCATTTTTGACCGCAGCAAAACTGGTTTCCGTGGCCGAGAAATTCGCGCCCTGGAATTTGGCCAGGGAAAGCTGCGAGCCGTGCAGGTTGGCCCAGTCGAGCCAGGCATTGGCAAATTTAGCGCCAGACAGCCAGGCCTCCTGCAGGTTTGCCTTGAACAGGTCAGCGCCGTGCAGATCCGCCTCTTTCAGGCGGGCGCCCTTAAAGTCGGCAAGGCACAGGGCGGCTCCGCGAAGCGACACCTGATCCATAACCGCATTGGCGAAATTGCCGCCGGTCAGATCGGCGCGGTCCAGGTGTGCGCCGCGCAGGTCCAACACGTATTTGTTATTGACTTCGTAATCTATCGCGTCGGCAGGGCGCCGCCCAAGCACGGTCATCGCGGCCTGAACGTCAGCGCGGGGGACGGCGTAGGTCAGACAGGCATCCCGGTCATTCGCATCCAGTTCGCTGAACTTGATTTTCTGACGCTTGGCGATGGCCAGTTCCTTTTCGTGTGTCGCGTCATAATCAATATTCGGTTGGGCGGCATTTTCGCGGATATAGGCACAGATGGTTTCGGTGATCGGAATGTGATCTCGGGGGCTGTCTTTGGCGATCCTCTCAAGTAGGTAGAGCGCGCCCATACGTACCTCGATGTTTGGTTCGGAATTCTGTTTGCCCTCGCGCCAGACGACACGTTCAGAGCCAAGCTTTTCCACCGCTTGGGCAATCCGGTCGGTCAGGTAGCTTTCTTCGCCTGCCCGGGTGCGGCGCTCCGCGTGAAAGGCGTTCATGATCATCAAGGGTGTCGCCAGCAGCCCGCCAAGGGCCGCGATCATGCCAACGATGGCCAGCACGTGCCAGCGCATGCTTTCGACACCGATGGCATCGCCAAAGCTTGTGGTGAGTTTCCACAGGCTGAAAAACACCAGCGCGATGAGAGCCAGCCACAGCGGAGAGATCAGAACCGACACCCAGCCGATCATTTTGAGCAGGGGTTTTTCGGTGCGGCGAAACAGGTTGAAGCGGCGGCGAAAGTTGCGCCACGGTTTGTAGCGCAGAAGAATTATCAGCACCAGCAGCGTCGCGGCCGCAATCCACGGAATGGCTTCTTGGGTTACGGTTGTTGGTATCGTGATTGGTGGCAGGTCAAAGACTAAGCCGGCGCTATCCCAATTCATTCAAATTCCCCCTACTAATCGCTACTAGAAAGTTTCCAGTTTAACCTGAATCCCAGGGAAAACTCGAAACTGCCACGTTATCAGTACCTCGGCCCGGCGATTTCACCATCAACTTGCCTCAAGTTATTGGCGAAACGCTTTAAACCACAATTGACAACAACGACCCAAAGCTTGGGTGTTTGCACCTGTTAAAGCGTTTCCAGCGAACGTAGAGTCAAAGGGGATTCCCTTTTCGGGCATTTTGTGATTCATCCTTTATAGGAGGATTGCTTCATGCCCAAACCACTATCTTCAGACATCCGCCATCGCTTTCAACGGCTGTATGAGCA
>JAAEUI010000442.1 GCA_024227475.1 Paracoccaceae bacterium
CATGCAGGGCGAAACGGGTGGGCAGGCGGTGGATGGGTTCAAAGGTATCGCAATCAAGCAGGGTGGCATGGTGATCACCCAGTTCGACCACCATGAAAAGGTTGTCGATATCCGCCTTGAACAAGGGTCTATCCGGTAGTGTACCCATGCTGTGATGAACCAATCGGCTGGCCCGAATCTCTTTTATACCCCAGGTGGGAATTTGATCGAGTGGGGTGTAGATCAAGTCAACCAAAGCCTGAATTTCGCCTGCGCTCAGTTTCTCTCTGTACGGTGGCATTTGCGTGGCGGGGCGGGCATCCTGGATCACCTGAAATGCCGCCTTTTTACGCAGCCTTTTCAAATTTTGCGGCAGCAGGGCCGGCCCTATTGCGCCGAGGCGATCCTGGCCGTGGCACTCGGCGCAGTGTTGTTTATACAGCGCTGCTGGGTCGATTTTCCCCGTATCGCACAGCGCATTTTCTGAAAATATGCAGACGGCTGCTGCCATGATGGATAGTTGGCACCAGCGATAGATATTGTTGATCAATGTGGCGTTATCCACCGGCTATTTCATCATCGGTAAGATAACAGGCGGGGTCTTCAGCCCAGGCATCCCCTGTGAGTTGCAGGGCGCGCACCCGCGTATTGCCATTACAGATGGAAAAATAGGCGCAACGGCCACAACGGCCACCTACCTGGCGCGGATTCTGTTTTAGGCCGGCCATGATGGGGTCCGATGTATCCATCCAGATCTCGGAGAAAGGGCGGTCCTTGACATTGCCCAGGTTGTAACTCCACCACATGGTGTCCGGATGCACATTGCCCAGATTATCGATATTAGCCACGTTTACGCCGGAGCTGTTTCCGCCCCACTGGGTGAGTTTGGCTTGGATATGATCGGTATGTTGTGGAAAATGTCTACGCACCCAGTGCAGCAGATAGACACCGTCGGCATCGTTATTACCGGTGACATACTCTCGGCCAGTTTCCTGCCTGGCATCTTCCAGCGCGCGCTCGAACAGCAGATCCATTGCCCAGCGGGTGGTATTGAGAAAGACGTCGTCTGCGCGGTTTTTGTTGCCCCGGCCGGCATAGTTGAGATGCGAGAAATAAAATTTGTCGATCTTCTCAGTTTGCATCAGATCCAGCAGCTGGGGTAGCTCATCTGCATTTTCCTTGGTCATGGTGAAGCGCAGACCCACCTTGATCCCCTTTTTACGGCAGAGGCGCAGCGCTTGCATGGAGCTGTCAAAGGCCCCGGTTTTGCGGCGGAAGCGGTCGTGGGTAGCGGCGATGCCGTCGATACTGATCCCGAGATAGTCGAAACCAATCCCGTCTATTGTATCGATGTTCTTTGTGTCTATCAGTGTGCCGTTGGTTGAAAGGGCGGTGTAAAATCCCATCACATTTGCCCGTTGGGCAATCCGGAAGATATCAGGATGCAGCAGTGGTTCACCACCTGACAATATCAGGACCGGTACCTTGAATTTTTTAAGATCATCCATTACCTCGAAAACCTGTTCTTTATCCAGCTCATTGGGAAAGTCGGTATCGGCTGAGATGGCGTAACAGTGTTTGCAGGTGAGATTACAGCGCCGAATGAGGTTCCAGATCACCACCGGGCCTGGCGGGTTGCGTTTTGCGCGCAGGGGCTTGGGGTCGAGCAGCTCTTGCATGAATTGTGTGATTCTGAACATATAGTTAACCTGCCAGTTGCATAAAATTCGACCGAAAAGGTGTTTTTAACCTTGTTTTGCTGATAAAACTGCTGTTTCAAGGTGTTGCTAAACTTCACCAGAGGTGAGTTTTATAATCATTTCGTAGGTCGGCTTTCAGGCCGACATGTCGGGCTAAAGCCAGACCTACATCATTCATTTTTTCAATACCTGGGTTAATAGCTGCAGTTGTACTGGTTGTAAAGTGCATCTGACCGGTATGGATGGCGTAACAAAATCACATGTTCATGGTCTGTTCTACAGACGAGAGATTTTATATAACAGTAACGGTTCATAGGCATTTATCTTTTATATACATTTAGCCGCGGATCAACACGGAAAGACGCGGATTGATTTGTTAACACAAATCTCTTGAATTCCACTTTACTCTCGTTACCATGCTCCAGCGGGGTAATACATTCCGGAGCCAAAAGTACCCTCGATATGGATTCCCACGGAGGACCGTGGGAACCAGTTACATCCCTAGCCATTCATAATTGAACAATTTGTTAAAAATAGTCATATCGTAGTCAATGTTAAAGCTAGTGTGTCAATCTAGCATAAAGCAACGGCAGTCGCCGCGGTAGTTCCTTGGGTCGGCGGATTACCACATAACCGCCGCTGCCGAACAGGTGCGGTAGATAGTCGTTACCTTTCAGGTCGACGGTAACACAGAAGGGTTGCAGGCCCAGGCGGCGCGCTTCCTGGATTGCGTGGCGGGTATCTTCGATGCCGTAACGCCCTTCATACTGGTCCAGATCATTGGGTTTGCCGTCTGTCAGTAATAACAGCAGGCGGCGTCCGGCCGGCTGTTGCTGCAGGAGACTGGTTGCGTAACGCACGGCCGCCCCCATGCGGGTGTAATAACCGGGTTTGATGGCGGCGATGCGGCCACGCACACCGGCATCGTAGCGCTGATCAAAAGTTTTAATCTGATGCACTCGTATCGGGTCGCGCCGGCGTGAAGAGAAACCGTAGATCGAGAATCGATCACCCGTGGCGGAGAGCGTTTCGGCAAACAGAAACAGGCTGTCGCGGATGACATCGACCACTCGTTGGCTATTACTGATATAGGTATCGGTCGATAGCGAGAGGTCGGCCAGCAACAGACAGGCCAGATCGCGGGTGCCGGCGCGTAGATCTCGATAAAGTCCATCTGTGCCGGCCAGGTTCCCGGCGGCACGGTCGCTGGCATACCGCAGGTAGGCGTCGATGTCGATCTCACTCCCCTCCGGCTGGCCCCGATGCCAGGTTCGTTCTGCGGCGAGCTGTTGAAACTGGGCGCGCAGCTTGCCGGCGGTACGCCTGAGGGTTGACGGCAGCACGCAGGGTGGTGCGTCCGCTGCCAGCATGGGGATCAGACGGCAGTGATCCGGTTGCATGCGTTGTTTCTTGTAATCCCACTCCGGCAAACGCATGCCTTGGCCCAGAATCAGATCGTCGTTTTCCTCCGGCGGCAGATCAAGATCGAAACGAAGGCGTCCAGCGGAGGCCTTGCCACCCCGGGTAACCGCCATCCGATCCATATCTTCTGCCGCATCCCGGGCCTGTTTCAGGTCGTCGTCCGCATCCGTACCGCGATCGACCTTGGCGAATTCACCCCAGGAGAAGACGTTCTCCATACGGATCGCGAGCA
>JAAEUI010000443.1 GCA_024227475.1 Paracoccaceae bacterium
GGTTGAAAGCATTATCGCGCAGAATAAGGGGAACATGCGCCCCGGTGACGTTTTTGCGCTGAATGCGCCCTACAACGGCGGCACCCATTTGCCCGACATTACGGTTGTCACGCCGGTGTTTGACGATGCCGGTAAAGACATCCTGTTTTACACCGCCTCGCGCGGGCACCACGCCGATGTGGGCGGCACCGCGCCCGGTTCGATGACACCGCTGGCAACAACCGTGGATGAAGAGGGCGTGTTGTTTGACAATTTCCATCTGGTCAAACAGGGCGAGTTCCAGGAAGCAGCCCTGCTGGAGTTGTTGACCAACCACAGATACCCCTGCCGCAACCCGCACCAGAACATCGCCGACCTGAAGGCCCAAATCGCCGCCAACGAAATGGGCGTCGCCGAAATGCGCAAGATGGTAGAACACTTCGGACTGGATGTCGTCCACGCCTATATGGGCCACGTGCAGGACAATGCAGAGGAAAGTGTGCGTCGCGTGCTCGACGCTCTTCATGATTCCGAATACGAGACTCAAACCGACCAGGGGGCAACGATCCGGGTCAGGATCACGGTGGATAAGACCCGGCGGGAAGCAACCGTTGATTTCACCGGGACGTCTGATCAGCAGCCAACCAATTTTAACGCGCCAGAGCCAGTAACAAGGGCGGCGGTCCTTTACGCTTTTCGCCTGATGGTTCAGGGCGGTATTCCGATGAATGCGGGTTGCCTGCGTCCGATCCGGATTATTGTGCCTGATGGCTGCATGCTGAAGCCGAGTTATCCAGCGGCAGTTGTTGCAGGAAATGTTGAA
>JAAEUI010000444.1 GCA_024227475.1 Paracoccaceae bacterium
GGTACATTGGGTCTTGCCGCCGCCCGTCTGAGCATAGAGATCGGCGCCCCTGACGCGCTCACCTTCGTAGGCCGGCCCGAAAGACAGAGGAATGTCGATTGTGGATACGGTTACTTTAAGCCCTCTGACCTCGACGGATTTCTGAACGAGTTCATCATGGGGCACATTGGCGACCACATGTTCGTAGGTGCAAATTCCGGTGGGCAGTACTTCGGGGATGTCGGTATCGGCCAGGGTCGGAAAACCCCAGTTTACACAGCCTGCGGCAGCGCCGGCCCAATCGGTGCCCACATCGCCCAGCGCATTGACAAAGGCAAAGATGCGGTTTTTGTTGTAAAGAAGCATTTTTTTGTAGTCGCCGGGCTGAACGTTTCCAAAGGCCATGGCCGCTCGGTTGGCAAAACCCAGGGCGAAAATAGCTGAAGAAATGTCCGGTCCGAACGGCACGATGCGGGTATTCCAACCGATCTGGACGTCGGCGTCAATCAATTGTTGGGTAACGGAGGTGTTGTTCTGGTTGGCCGCCAAAAAGATATAGAGGCTTCGTTTCTGGTAATCTTCGACGATATCTTTGGCGATTTCTTTATTCGGCGCGGCGCCGACGATGGCGGCAAAACCGGGTGCGGTGCCGTCCACAAACTCAACGCCCCTTTTACGAAAAACGGTATCGTCCGCGGCCCCCAGCCAGATTTTCCCGGCCGCCAAATCGGGCTCCTCGGAATGCAGATAAAAGTCCGGCTGGTTAAGATAGCGCAATGCCTCTCGAATCTCAAAACAGAATAAGGTGGACATACCCGCATCCAGCAAGGGGCCCAGGTAGGGCAGATGGTTCATGCCTTTGACATGGGGCGGCAATAGCTTACGAGCGACGTCCAAAGGTTTTCTAATGTCTTCAAGGGTTTCAACC
>JAAEUI010000445.1 GCA_024227475.1 Paracoccaceae bacterium
AGGTAGCGGACCTCTGTGCCCGTTTCCCGCTTTACGAGGGAATGTAGGTTTTACTTAGGGTCAGGACCCATTAATCCTGCACCATCAGCTAACTCTGAAAGCCTTCAACGCCATGAATTCAAACGAAAGTGTAGTGATCTACACCGAGTTTGAATGAAGCAGCGGGGGAGGCTTTCAGAGCTAACTCGAAGGGCGCGGCCGGTTTTTACCTCAGAACGCACAAAAAATTTCCTGTGTAACCCCGTTACACATCCATTTTTTGAACGCTCTGAGCCAAAAACCGATCTCGCGCTGACGGTGCAGGATTAATGGGTCCTGACCCTAAGTAAAACCTACATTCCCTCGTAAAGCGGGAAACGGGCACAGAGGTCCGCTACCTTACCACGCACTGCTGCTTCAACCTCGCCGTTGCCGTCTTCGCCGTTGGCGGCCAGACCGTCGACGACTTCAACAATCAGATCGGCGATCTCGCGGAATTCCGATTCGCCGAACCCACGCGTGGTGCCTGCCGGGGTGCCAAGGCGGATGCCCGAGGTCACGGTCGGCTTTTCGGGGTCAAACGGTATGCCGTTCTTGTTGGTGGTGATTTGGGCGCGGCCCAGAGCCTTGTCCGTGATATTACCGGTTACACCTTTGGGGCGCAGGTCAACCAGCATGACGTGGGTGTCGGTGCCACCTGTGACGATATCCAGACCACCCTTGATCAGCTGATCAGCCAACGCTTTGGCGTTGGCGACAACCTGGGTCTGATAGGCTTTGAACTCCGGGCGCAGTGCCTCGCCGAAGGCTGCGGCCTTACCGGCGATCACATGCATCAGCGGGCCACCCTGAATGCCAGGGAAAATCGCCGAGTTGACTTTTTTGGCGATGGTTTCGTCATTGGTCAGGATCATGCCGCCACGCGGGCCGCGCAGGGTTTTGTGGGTGGTTGTGGTGGCCACATGGGCATGGGGGAACGGGCTCGGGTGCACGCCTGCGGCAACCAGACCGGCGAAGTGGGCCATGTCAACGTGCAGGTAAGCGCCAACCATATCGGCAATCCCGCGCATCCGGGCAAAGTCGATTTGGCGCGGGATGGCAGAACCGCCGGCGATGATGATCTTGGGGTTGTGCTCCTTGGCCAGTTCCTCGATCTGGCCATAGTCGATCAGGTTGTCCTGCTGGCGCACGCCGTATTGGATGGCGTTGAACCATTTGCCCGACTGGTTTGGAGCGGCGCCGTGGGTCAGGTGTCCGCCCGAAGCCAGGTTTTGGCCCATGATTGTATCGCCCGGTTGGATCAGCGCCTGCATCACGCCCTGGTTGGCCTGGCTTCCGGAATGCGGCTGAACATTGGCGTACTCACAGCCAAACAGCTGTTTGGCCCGGTCGATGGCGAGGTTTTCGGCCACATCAACATACTGGCAGCCACCGTAGTAACGCCGACCGGGATAACCTTCGGCGTATTTGTTGGTCATCACCGAGCCTTGCGCTTCCATTACCGCCTTGGAGACGATGTTTTCCGAAGCGATCAGTTCGATCTCGTCGCGCTGGCGGCCCAACTCGCCGGTGATCGAGGCGTTAAGTTCGGGATCACGGGTGGCAAGGCTTTCTGTGAAAAAGCCGGCATCGCGTACGGTGCTTGTCATTGTCTGTCTCCTGCTGTAGCGCTATGTGTTTGATCTAAAACAGATTAAACGTATGGCGTTGGCTTATTACTTAGATGTTGCTGCGTCATGCGCTTCGCTGTCTAGTCCAACAAAACGCCTAACGCTCTGGTCTGTTCAGGCGTTGGCTGTGTTTCCGATAGGAAACTTTTCCGCTTCCTACCCCTATTCACGTGCAATTGCATAGTCATTTTTTTCGGATTCGCCAGTCGTGCGACAAAATGCTGTTATTATGACGTTGGGTGTTGGCTGGCATTCCCTGCACGATAGGCATCTGTACCATTGCGGGAAAGGTAAAAACCGCTTGCCTTGGTGAGGGCGGGAAGGGAAACTGCATTGAGTTTGTACCGTGGATTTAGGAACTGTCGCCAATGACTTACAAATCTTTTTGCTTTGTGGCCAGTTCGGTGCCTGTGGCCAAGCGAGCCTGCCGCGAACTGATCAAGCGGTACGGCAATGTCCCGGCGCAGGAGGCAGACCTGATTGTCGCCTTGGGTGGCGATGGTTTCATGCTGGCTACCTTGCACGAAACCCAGCACCTGGGTGTCCCGGTTTATGGTATGAACAGGGGCACGGTTGGCTTTCTGATGAACGCCTACGGCCCAAACGACCTCATGGAACGGCTGGTCGCTGTGGAAGAAGCGGAGATCCATCCCCTGAGGATGCGGGCCCATTGCGTTGACGATACAGAATTGGTTGCTCTTGCCATCAACGAAGTCTCGTTGCTCCGGCAAGGACCCCAGGCAGCGAAACTGCGGATACTGGTGGACGGCCGGGAACGCATGGCTGAGCTGGTGTGTGACGGGGCGCTGGTGGCAACACCTGCTGGCTCCACCGCCTATAACTACTCCGCCCACGGTCCGATCCTGCCGATTGGGGCTGAGATTCTGGCGCTGACCGCCGTGGCTGCCTTCCGTCCGCGGAGGTGGCGCGGGGCGCTGTTGCCGATGAGCGCCAGGGTGCGGTTTGAGGTTATGCAACCCGACAAACGCCCGGTGGCGGCCGTTGCAGACGGGCAGGAGGCGCGCGAGGTTTGCTGGGTGGAAATCGAAAGCGCCCCGGATATTGCCCACCGGATATTGTTTGACCCGGGCCACGGGCTGGAGGAACGGCTGATCCGGGAGCAGTTTGTTTGAGGGCCAGGGTAACATCCTGACCCGCTTGTTCGCCCGTGTGTAAATACTTTGGTAGCCAGTGGAATAATTGAACTGCAAAATCGGGCGTGAACGAATACCTCCGCCCCTTTATTATGAGGTCCGGTTCCTTTGAGCAGTATCGCCGTTTTTGACATTTTCCTACGCGGCTGCGCTACCTTGGCTCTGTTGTTCGTCGCGGTTGCCTTCGCCTACAAAAGCATGTCGTCCAGAAAGTCGCTCTCCGTCGCTACTTTGTCTGTGAGTGTCGCCGCCTATTTGCTGGTGTCTTCCCCATTTTTAAAACTTTCCGATGGCTGGCCGTCAGCCGTGCTTGTTCCGCTGGCCGGGGTTGTGCCGGTTTTTGCATACTGGGCTGGCATCGAGTTGTTTGTAGATCGGCCAGAACTTCGCTGGTGGCACTGGTTGGTCGCACTTCTGGTCACGCTTGGCGCATGGTTATTTCCTATCCTACCCGGTGTAGCGCCACTTCGCGGCATTCTGGTCGTCCTTATCTACGGTCATCTGGTGTACATTGTCATAAGCACTTCATCTGATGATCTGGTTGAAGGACGCAGAAGGTTTCGCGGCTGGTTTTTGGTGGCCATGGCCCTGCTGGGCGGCGCTATTGGTATCGTCGAACTGTTCAACCTAGGGCATTTCTGGTTTTGTTTGGATCACAAACGAAACCAGAAGCGCAACGACGCCAGATACTTAGATCGGAGTTTCAGGTTCAATCTGGTTCAACTTAAACCGGAAATGCTCTAGATGCCAATTTGCCGGAAGCTGTGTTTCCGCTGCATGCGGCGGCTTTTTTAGTTCTTACAACCACGTTTATTTTTTGGGCCCTTCAGGTCAGGGATGATATCTGGAAGTTCCAGGCAGACGACAGTCCTGTGAGACAGCCGCCAATGACACCTGCTGAAACTGCCATTCTGGAGCGGTTGAACGACGCAATGAAGGAAGGTATCTGGCGCGAAGAGGGACTGACCGTCGGACAGTTCGCCAGGAAATTGGAAACCTCTGATCACCGGCTCCGTAAGGTGATAAATCAGTCGATGGGCTACCGTAACTTCGCTGCCTTTATCAATGGGCGCCGCATTGAGGCGGCCAAGGCGGTCCTTTCCGACGTGCAGAAGTCTGACACGCCGATTCTGACCATCGCCCATGAGGTCGGTTTTGCTTCTCTGGGACCTTTCAACCGGGCGTTTCGTGAAATGACAGGCGAAAACCCGACGGATTTTCGTAAGCGAAACACGGTTTCCACCGGTTGATTTTGAAAAATACCAGCCGTTTCTGAACTTTTCCGGTCCTTTTTCAAACCCGGCGCGATGCGGGCGGCGACGTCTGCGAATCCTTTAGTCAGTTTCAACCTGACACGGAGCTTACGATGTCTGTACTTTCCATCCTTAGCGATCTGGGCGCTATCTATCCAACAGTCTTCACCACTGATTTCCTTCGCTACGTGATTGGCGCAGGTGGGGTATATCTGATCGTTAACCTGTTACTGTCGAGACACCTGGCGGGTCGCAAAATCAGAGAGCAATCGCCACCCCTTAAACAAATCCGGCGCGAAATTCAGGCAAGTTTTCGCACGGTTCTGATCTTTGCCCTGAACGGGACACTGATCGTCTATGGTGCAGGTTTCGGTGTTTTCACCATTTACACCGATGCTGCTGCCTTTGGCTGGTGGTATCTGGCTTTCTCGACGCTGGTGCTGATCGTTCTGCACGACTCCTGGTTTTACTGGGCGCACCGCCTGCTGCATTACCCACCGCTGTTCCGCCTGTTTCACCGCCTGCATCACCTCTCTTACAACCCAACCCCCTTCACCTCATATAGTTTTGGCGCTGGAGAAGCGGTTGCCAACGCGATCTATCTGCCGCTGACATTGCTGCTGCTGCCGGTACATCCGCTGGCACTGCTGATCTTTGTCATCCACATGATGCTGCGCAACGCCATTGGGCATTGCGGGTACGAGATATTTCCGGCAAACCGGCAGCGAATGCCGCTTTTTGATTGGGTGACGACGGTAACGCACCACGACCTGCACCATTCACATGCCGGTTACAACATGGGCCTGT
Organism: Paracoccaceae bacterium; assembly: GCA_024227475.1. Classification (GTDB taxonomy): domain Bacteria; phylum Pseudomonadota; class Alphaproteobacteria; order Rhodobacterales; family Rhodobacteraceae; genus Amylibacter. Next base: position 4,864 of record JAAEUI010000445.1, read on the forward strand.
ATTTCACGTGGTGGGATCGCTGGATGGGCACCGAATACCCGCACTATCACGCAGAGTTTGCGCGCGTATCACGCCCGGTTGACTGGTGGCCGTATACAACCGCCGTTGCCATTCTGGTGGTGTCAGTAATTCTTGGTTTCTCACTGGCCGCGGCCTCGGAGTCCGCAGACCAAAACTCAGAGCCACGCAGGGGAATTGACGAGGCAACTCAAGCGATTGCTGGTTCGGGTTGTAACCGGACTTCGTTGCACTACGCTCTGAGTTCAATGTCGGATCGTGAATATCCAGTTGTGGTGCCCGCTAGCCTGCACCAATGGGTTGCGCAGTGGCCAAACCGGGAGTGACAATTCTCCCTGCTTTAAACCCGGCGGAAAGTTTCCTGTCTGCCGGGCTGGCTTCGAACTGGCCTTGATCCCAACCATTGCCACAACAGTTGTGGTTTCGATTGGATCATCAACGGTATTTCGGCCTGTGTTGCAAATGTGATGGTTAGGCACAACCGGCCATTGGTTCGCTTGCAATCAGATAGCGGGTGCTAGAAAAAGAGACGATACGTTTCAGCGAGGTCTAATATGGCTCTTAGTGTTGGAGAACAGGTCAGGTACTGGGGTATTGCTGCCGTAGTGCTGCTGCTGGCCCTTTGGGTGATGGGCGACGTGCTGCTGCCTTTTGTTGCAGGCATGGCGATTGCCTACTTTCTGGATCCCATTGCGGACCGGCTGGAGGCGATGAAATTCTCACGAACAGCGGCAACATCGGTGATCACCTTTTCAGCGCTGTTGGTGTTTGTTGTTCTGCTGATCGTTCTTGTTCCTTTGCTGATCAAACAGCTGGTGGCCCTAATTACTGCTGCGCCGGGGTATTTTGAGCAGTTGCAGGCGGTGTTGATCGAAAAATTTCCGTCGATCATGGATGAGGATTCAGCCATCGGTCAGAGCCTGGCATCGCTGACTGAAAGCATCCGCAGCCGGGGCGGCGAACTGGCCAATGCCTTGCTTGCTTACGCCTTTACCATAGTGGACGTTGTAGTTTTCGTCGTCGTTGCGCCGGTTGTTGCCTTTTACATGCTTTTGGACTGGGACCGGATGATCGCCGTGATCGACAGTTGGCTGCCGCGCGATCATCTTGAGCAGATTCGCGAACTTGCCCGCGAGATTGACGCGGTGTTGGCCGGATTCGTGCGCGGGCAAATGACGGTTTGCGCAATCCTCGGCGCGTTTTACGCCGCAGCGTTGATGATCGTCGGCCTGCAGTTTGGCCTGGTCGTCGGGCTGATTGCAGGGTTGCTGACTTTTATTCCTTATGTCGGGTCTCTTATCGGTGGCGCTTTGTCCATCGGTCTGGCGTTGTTTCAGTTCTGGGACACGCCCCTAATGATCGGGGCTGTGGCGGTAATTTTTGTGATCGGCCAGACCGTGGAAGGGAATTTCCTGACCCCGAAATTGGTTGGCGGCTCGGTTGGGCTGCATCCGGTTTGGCTTATGTTCGCGCTGTCTGCCTTTGGCACGCTTATGGGGTTTACCGGTATGCTTATCGCGGTGCCGGTCGCGGCCTGTCTTGGGGTCTTCTTCCGGTTTGGTATCCGCCAGTACAGGGCAGGCAGGCTGTACAAGGGTTTTACAAACCGAGACACCGGTGAAGATGCCTGAGCAACTTACCTTTGAACTGCCGATAGAAACAGCCTTTGGGTGCAACGATTTCTTTGTGTCCGCGGCCAATGAGTTAGCCGTCAAGGCGGTTGAGAACTGGCAGAACTGGCCACTTGGCAAAACGATTCTGCTGGGGCCGCCGGGCGCCGGAAAAACCCATCTTGCGCATATTTGGGCAGGATTGGCCGGTGGTGGGGTTATGTCGGCGGTTGAGTTGGCTGATTCAGGAAACGAAGGCTTGGCAAAAACGCCGCTTTGCCTGGACGATGTTCATCTGATCGCGGGCAATTCACAGGCCGAAGAAGCGTTGTTTCACCTGCATAATCTGATGCAGGAAAACGGTACTCCACTTCTGATGACCGGCAGCGGATCGACAGCCCTTTGGGGTATTGTTCTACCCGATCTGGCCAGCAGGTTGCAGGGAAGCAATATCGTGGAATTACGGTCCCCGGATGATCCTCTGTTGTCTGCACTTTTGATAAAACTTTTTTCTGACAGGCAGTTGCGGATTGAACCGGGATTGGTAACCTACCTCTTGCCTCGTATGGACAGGTCCTTTGCGGAGGTCCATAAACTGGTTGCGAAGCTTGACCAGGAAGCGTTGCAGAATAAACGGCGGATTGGTGTTAGGATGGCAGGAAAGACGCTGCTGGCGCTTCAAAAGGAGACAGTCTGATGGACGGAACGCCAACGGAAACCAGCCCGGAACAGGACCCGCTACTGAATTCGGATTTTCTGAACGCGCCCCAATGCGCGTCGATTTCTGTTGCCGGATTTGATCCGCAGAAACCAGAGCGGTTCTTTAATCGCGAGCTTAGCTGGCTGGAATTCAATTCACGGGTCATGGAACAGGCCCACAACCCGCGCCTGCCGTTGCTGGAGCGGGTACGGATGCTGTCGATTTCGGGCAACAATCTGGATGAGTTTTATACGGTCCGCGTGGCCGGGTTGCGTGAATTGGTGAAGAACGGCATTACCACCCCGGCGCTGGATGGGATGACGCCCTCGCAGCAACTGGCGGCCATTGACCGGCGAGCCCGCCAGCTAATGCAAATGCAGCAGGATTGCTGGGTAGAACTGTGCCGGGAGATGGACACGGTTGGCATCGATATTCTTAAACGGGATCGGCTGACCGATGACGACAGAGGGTTTTTGCGGCAGGTGTTTGTCGAACAGATTTTCCCGATTCTCACACCTCTGGCCATTGATCCGGCGCATCCATTTCCCTTTATTCCCAGCACCGGGCTGACCTTGGCGTTGCAGTTGCGCCATAAAAAGAACCGCCGTGAGTTGCAATCTTTGCTGCCTATACCGCACCAGGTGCAACGCTTCATTTCGCTGCCGGAATTGCGATCCGGTGCCCAGCGGTTGATAAAACTCGAAATGGTTCTGCTGGAATTTATCGAGCAGCTGTTTCCGGGGTATGAGGTTAGTGGCCATTGTGCGTTTCGGCTGTTGCGCGACAGCGATCTGAGCTTGAGGAAGAGGCAGAAGATCTGGTGCGCGAATTTGAAACCGCGCTGAAACGTCGTCGCCGGGGCGGGGTGATCCGCATGACAATTTCCCAGAACGCACCGGAAAAATTGAAGTCAGTGATTTTTGGAGCGCTGAATGTCGGCGCTTCCGAGGTTGTCGAGGTTGATGACTTGCTCGGCGTATCGGACCTCAGTGCTCTCATTCTAGACAGCCGCAAAGATCTTCAATGGCCCGAGTTCCAGCCGCGGATTCCAGAGCGGGTGCAGGATTTTGAGGGTGATATCTTTGCTGCAATCCGGCAAAAGGATATGCTGCTGCATCACCCTTACGAGACGTTTGACACAGTAGTGAATTTTCTGCTTCAGGCCGCTCGCGATCCGGACGTTCTGGCAATCAAGCAAACGCTCTACCGGACCTCAAAAAACTCACCAATCGTCGAGGCATTGTGCGAGGCGGCTGAAGACGGCAAATCAGTTACCGCTTTGGTCGAATTGAAAGCCCGCTTTGATGAGGCCGCCAACATTCGCCAGTCGCGCCGTCTGGAACGCGCCGGGGCGCATGTGGTTTATGGGTTTCTGGACCTGAAAACGCATGCGAAACTGTCCACTGTCGTGCGCCGGGAGGGTGAAAAGCTGGTCACTTACACGCATTTTGGCACAGGCAACTATCACCCTATAACTGCCAAGATATATACTGATCTGTCGTTTTTCACCTGTGACAAACCCCTGGGTATGGATGTGACCAAAGTGTTCAATTTCATATCTGGGTACGTACAGCCTGAAGGGCTGGAACAGCTTTCGGTGTCGCCGATGTACATGAAAAAGGACCTTTTGGCCCTGATCAAAGGCGAAATTGATAACGTCAATGCCGGGAAACCGGGCGCGATTTGGGCCAAAATGAATTCGCTGATCGAGGGCGACATTATTGACGCGCTTTACGCGGCATCTCAGGCCGGTGTCAAAATTGACCTGATAATACGGGGAATTTGCGGCCTGCGTCCGGGGATCAAAGGGTTTTCAGACAACATCCGGGTCAAGTCCATCGTCGGTCGTTTTCTGGAGCATTCGCGGATTGTTTGTTTTGGCAACGGTTATGAGTTGCCGTCGAAAAAGGCTAAAGTTTTCATTTCATCAGCTGATTGGATGGGGCGCAACCTGAACCGGCGTGTGGAGTCTCTGGTTCAGATCACCAACAAAACCGTTCACGCCCAGATCGTCAGCCAGATCATGGCCGCAAACCTGGCCGACAAGGCAAACAGCTGGGTGCTGCAGCCCGATGGGCAATACGCCCGACATGAGGCCAAGGAGGGTGAGCGCCTGTTTAATTGCCACAAATTCTTCATGGAAAACCCGTCGCTGTCCGGGCGCGGCTCTGTGGGGGCCAAGGATGTGCCCAAACTGACGCACAGTTTTGACGATTGACCGAACCGCGCATGGAACACACCGAACTGTCAGCTGAACTGCACCGCGTGGGTGTGATCGACATCGGTTCGAACTCGGTCCGGTTGGTGGTTTTTGACGGCGCGGCCCGCTCACCGGCCTATTTTTACAACGAAAAAGTGTTGTGCGGGCTGGGTAAGGGGATTTCCGAAACCGGCGTTCTGAACCCCAAAGGATGGGACCGGGCAATTCGGGCACTGGAGCGCTTCAAGGCGGTTGTTGATCATATACAGGTGCAGTCCCTGACAGTTGTTGCCACTGCTGCGGTTCGGGAAGCCAGTGATGGCCCCGCTTTTTGCAACGAGGTGAAGGTGCTGACCGGCATAGATGTTTCAGTTGCCAGCGGGCTGGAAGAGGCCCGCCTGTCGGCACAGGGTGTATTGCTCGGCTGGCCGACGGCCCAGGGTCTGGTCTGCGATATCGGAGGCGCGTCCATGGAATTGGCCGAGGTTTCAGACGGCCTTGTCGGGCGTCGCGAAACCTCGCCGCTCGGGCCATTGAAACTGGCCGATCTGCGCAGCGACGAAGCAAAATTACAAGCAAAGATCAGCGCGGAAATCCAAACGTTGCGCCGTAAAATCGACGGGACCTACGGGCACTTGTATCTCGTCGGCGGCTCTTACCGGGCCATTGCCAAAGTCCACATGACGCGGAAAAAATACCCGCTGGACGTCCTGCATGAGTACAAAATGGACCCGGACGATTTGCAGCAAACACTAGACTGGATTGTTGCGACTCCTTTTGACACGCTGAACGGGTTGACCTCCACATCAATCGAAAGAATGAAGTTGGTGCCGGTAGCGGCGCGGGTCCTGAAGGAACTTGTGTCTGTCTTCGCGCCGCCGGTCATCGCTGTGTCGAGCTACGGCTTGCGCGAAGGGATGCTGTATGAGCGGATGCCTGAAGATCTGCGTAAACGTGATCCGTTGCTTGAGGCATGCAAATGGCACGAACGGACATCCGCCCGCTTTCCCGGGCTCGGGGGTCCGTTGGCAGACTGGGTGTTGCAGGTTATGCCCCTCGCGGATGCTAAGCTCTGCCGTTTGGTGCGGGCCGCCTGTCTGCTGCATGACGTCAACTGGCGTGCCGATCCCAGCTTTCGCGCGGAAGTCTGTTTTGATACGGCAGCCCGCGGTAACCTCGGGGGGCTGGATCATGAGGAGCGGATTTTTCTAGGTCTGGTATTGCTGCACCGCTACAAAAATAATGGAAAATCAGATCGTTACAACCGGCTCGCCTCGGTGTTGAGCGAAGAGCAAAGCCGCGTGGCGGTGATCGTTGGGCGGACAATTCGCCTTGGGGCAGTGCTGGCCAGCGGCTCAATTGAGGTGTTGCAGGCAACCCGGCTGGTTCTGAAAGATGCAACCCTTGAACTGGAAATCCACCCCGACCACAGCGCACTTAACGGCGAAGTTGTAACGCAGCGGTTCCATGCTCTGACGGAGGTGCTCGACCGGGAACCCGTGCAGCGTTAATGCGTCTAAACTGCTTCAGCTTAAACGCAAGGCGCTCTAGGCACTCCGCTTTTCAAGCAGAAGAAATGTCATCATGCCCATTGGCGGCAAGGTTTTCTGCGCCTCAATCTGCAGGGTTTCTTCGCCCAGAACACGCTTGATATCAAAATCTGAATGCCACCCGATCAGGTTTGCAAAAGGCGCAGTCAGTCTTTCCAAAAATGAAAGAACGCCAGTATCACGGGCAAAATGGTTGGTGATCACCACCTTGCCACCTGGTTTACAGACCCGGGCGATCTCAGCCATCACCCGTTCCGGCTCCGGCACGACCGAGACAATGTGCATTGCGGCAACGGTATCAAAATGATTGTCCGGATAATCCAGAGTGCGGGCATCCATCTGGCGTAGCTCGCGGACGTGAGCGAGCCCCATATCCGACACTTTGGCCTGCGCCTTGGCCAGCATTTCTGCGCTGAAATCAATGCCGGAAACCGTCAGATCGGGTTTGTAATGGGGCAGCGACAGCCCGGTGCCGATGCCAACTTCCAGCACCGATCCGGAGCGCGTGTTGATATACTCAACAGCCCTTTTTCGCCCGACATTTGTGGCAGCGCCAAAGGTCCGGTCATAGACCGGGGCCCAGCGGGCGTATGAAGTTTGAACCGACTGGATATCCAATTCAGTTGTCCTTGTTGAGAGAGGTTTTTGCGGTCCGCCAGGACCAGATGATGCTGACCAGGTAGGCAACATCCAGCACAACAAGCGTGGCCCAGAGGTAGGTCATCATCGCGGCAACCCCGAAGGCAAATCCGACCAGCAGAAATTTCACGTTGTCCCGATAGACCGACACCGATTTGAACGACCAGGTCGGTATGCGGCTGATCATCAACAGCCCGACCAAAACGATATGCAGGCAGACCAACCCGCCGTTCAGTTGCGGGACCTCGAACCAGGCAAAGGAAAACACCATCGGCAGCAATACCAGCAATGCACCGGCCGGGGCGGGGACACCGGTGAAAAACCGGGGGTCGGCTTCGTCCTCTTCGGATTTGTTGCCGACGTTGAACCGGGCCAGACGCAGCACGCAACAAACCGCAAACACCAGCACCGATATCCAGCCTGCACTGCGCATGTCCTGCAACGCCCAGATATAAAGGAGGAAGACCGGAGCAACACCAAAATTGAGGAAATCTGCCAGCGAGTCCAACTCAGCGCCAAGGTCACTTGCGCTGTTCATGATCCGCGCAACACGACCATCAAGACCATCCAGTACGATTGCGGCCAGGATCAGTTGAACTGCCAGTTCAAAGTTCTCCTGCATACCAAAGCGGATCGCCGTCAGTCCGGCACAGATCGCTGCCACGGTCATCAGATTGGGCAGCAGTTGCACCAGCGGGAGTTCAAATTTGGGCTTGCCGGATTCCTCTGTCATCATTCAGCCCCTGCGCCCTGTGCGGGGCTCTTCCAACGCCTGCAAATCCGCCAGCACCGTCTCACCAGCGATCATGGTCTGACCAACAGATACCAGCGGATGCACGCCTTCCGGCAGATAGACGTCAAGCCGGGAACCAAAACGGATCAGGCCAAAGCGTTCTCCGGTTTCCATCGCCACGCCTTTATCCACAAAACAAACGATCCGCCGCGCCACCAGTCCGGCGATCTGCACCACTGCCAGCAACCGCCCGTCTGTCATTTCCAGGCATATGCCGTTGCGCTCATTATCGCTGCTCGCCTTATCGAGCGAGGCATTGAGGAATTTTCCGGGCCGGTAGGCGACTTGCCTGACGATTCCGGCAATCGGTGCCCGGTTCACGTGGCAATTAAACACGCTCATGAAAACGCTGACGCGGGTCATGGGTGCTTCCGGCATCCCCAGTTCAGCAGGCGGTACCGCTGGCTCGATCAGGGAAACCACCCCGTCGGCGGGGCTGACGATCAGCCCCTCGCGGGCCGGTGTTGTGCGCTTTGGATCTCGGAAAAAGTAATAACACCAAATGGTTAAACCAGCTCCGATCCATCCCAGAGGTGCCCAGAGCCAGAACAGAATCAAGGTCGCCGCCGCAAAAACCGGAACAAATTTATACCCTTCCGGGTGCATCGGTTTGAGGAAAGTGTCGAGCATTGTCATGGAAACTGGGGCGCCTGTTTTATTCTTGTGAGACCTCATAAGCAATCGCGAAGTTGGGAGCAATGCGACTCTTTCTGCTGCAAAAACGACCAGAGGAATCGAGCAACCTATTCCACGAAACCGCCGCAAAACCTGATTTTCAAGGCTTCCATCCCATCGCCGCATGTCCTAGAGCATTGGGCAATAAAGTTGATGGAGTCTCTCCCCATGCGTATGTCGCGTTATTTCCTGCCGATCCTCAAGGAAACCCCTGCCGAGGCACAGATCGTCAGCCACCGCCTGATGCTGCGTGCGGGCATGATAAAACAGGCGAGCGCCGGGATTTACAGCTGGCTGCCGCTGGGGTTCAAGGTGCTGCGGCGCTTGGAAGACATCGTGCATGAGGAACAAATCCGCGCCGGGCATAATCCAATGCTGATGCCGACCCTGCAATCGGCTGATTTGTGGCGCGAAAGCGGGCGTTACGAGGATTATGGCGAGGAGATGTTGCGGATCACCGACCGGCATGGCCGCGACATGCTTTATGGCCCGACCAACGAAGAACTGATCACCGACATATTCCGCGGCCATGTGCAGTCCTACAAGGACTTGCCGCTGACGCTCTATCACATCCAGTGGAAATTCCGCGACGAACGGCGGCCCCGGTTCGGGGTGATGCGCGGGCGCGAGTTCTTCATGAAGGACGGTTATAATTTCGACGTCTCAAAAGAGGCCGCGCTGCATGCCTACAACCGTCACATGGTCAGCTACCTGCGCACCTATGAGCGCATGGGGCTGAAAGCCATCCCGATGCGGGCGGACAGCGGGCCGATTGGCGGGGATGACACGCATGAGTTTCTGGTGCTGGCGGATACCGGCGAAAGCGAAGTGTTCTATGACAGCGCTATTCTGGATTTGAAGCTCGGCGACCGGGATGTTGATTATGACAACTGGGATCAGTGTTCCGCAATCAAGGATGAGTGGACAACACCCTACGCCCGCACCGACGAAACCCACAATGAAGCAAGGTTCGCCGAAGTGCCGGAAGCGCACCGCAAATCCTCGCGAGGCATCGAAGTTGGCCAGATATTCTATTTCGGCACCAAATATTCGGACGCGATGAATGCCAAAGTGGTGAATGAGGAGGGCGCGCATGTTCCCGTCCACATGGGCAGCCACGGGATCGGCGTGTCGCGTCTGGTCGGCGCGATCATCGAGGCCAGCCACGACGATAACGGCATCATCTGGCCCGAGTCCGTGGCCCCGTTCAAGGTTGGTATCGTCAATCTGAAACAAGGATCTGAGGAAGCCGACGGGGCTTGTGAAGCGCTTTACAAAGAACTGAATGCCAAAGGCCTCGAACCGATTTACGACGACCGCAATGAGCGGGCCGGCGCCAAATTTGCCACAATGGATTTGATCGGTATCCCCTGGCGTATTACAGTCGGCCCACGCGGGCTGAAAAACGGCGTGGTGGAGCTGACCTCTCGCAAGACAGGCGAGAGTGTTGAGGTGACACCTGAAGAAGCCGTGGCCCGCTGCGAGGCAATTTACGCGGACGTCTGAGCAACCGACGGCGCAGCTACAGGAGGCCGAGATGAGCAGTTCAGGCCGGACAACAGCCCCCTTCGCGGGGTTTGAATGGATGATCGCCTGGCGCTATCTGCGCGCAAAGCGGCGCGAGGGCGGCGTGTCCGTCATGACCTGGATATCGCTCGTCGGGATCATGCTGGCAGTATTTGCCCTGATCGCAACACTGGCGGTGCGCACCGGGTTCCGGGTGGAATTCACCAACACGATATTGGGCGCCAATGCCCATGCTACTGTTTATGTCTCGCCGCATCTGGATGAAGACGGTTTCACGGTCCAGACCTTCACCGGCTACGAAAAACTTGCTGAGTCTCTTGCTGCAGTGCCCGGTGTCGTGCGCGCGGCTCCTATCGTCAAAGGGCAGGTGATGGTTTCGGCCAACGGGCGCAATGGCGGGGTGGAAGTTTTTGGCGAAAAATACGAGGATTTGCTGGACGTGCCCCTGATCGTCGATCCGGAAACCAAGATCGGCGCGATCGAAAATTTCAATAACGGCGTGGCCATCGGCACCGGGGTTGCCCGCGAGCTGGGCCTGACCCTTGGTGACAAAATCACCCTGATATCTCCGGAGGGGGTGAAAACCGCCTTTGGCACCAGCCCGCGGGTCAGTGCCTATGAAGTGGTCTATATTTTCGGCGTGGGGCGCTATGACATTGACCGGACGCGGGTCTACATGCCGCTGGAAGAAGCGCAGGTATTCTTCAACCGCGAAGGCGAAGTGGATGAATTCGAGGTGATGATTGACGACCCGGACAATGTGGATGCCATGATTGACCCACTCAATCTCGCGGTCGGGCCCAACGCGCTGGTCTGGACCTGGAAAAATTCCAGTGGCAGTTTCCTGCGCGCGCTGCAGATGGAAGACAACATCATGTTCATCATCCTGTCGATCCTTGTCCTGATCGCCTCGATGAACATCGTGTCCGGCCTGATCATGCTGGTGAAGAACAAGGGCCGCGATGTCGGCATCCTGCGCACCATGGGGCTGACCGAGGGTTCGATCCTGCGGGTGTTCTTCATTTGCGGTGCTTCGATTGGCGTTGTAGGCACCCTGGTCGGCGTGGTTCTTGGGTGCCTGTTTGCGATCTATATCGACCCGATTTTTGAGGTGGTGAACGGTTTGGCAGGCGGCGGCGTTTGGGACCCGTCTTCGAGGTTATTGTCGCATTTACCCGCCAAACTGGAGCTGGGTGACGTGCTGAAAGCCGTCGCGCTTTCCCTCAGCCTGTCCTTCATTGTCACCATTTTCCCGGCCCGCCGCGCCGCCCGGATGAACCCGGTGGAGGCACTGCGTTATGAGTAGTGTTCTGCAACTCGGTGGCATCACCAAGACTTACAAGAAAGGTGAGCCGAACGAAGTTTCGGTGCTCTCGGGGGTCGATTTCACACTGAACACCGGAGAGGTTGTTGGCCTGGTCGCACCCTCTGGAGCGGGTAAGTCGACACTGTTGCACATCGCCGGATTACTCGACACTCCGGACAGTGGAAATGTTGCCATCGGCGGCCAGGATCTGACCGGTAAGTCGGACCGCAGACGAACCCGCACCCGGCGCCAGGATGTGGGTTTTGTTTACCAGTTCCACCACCTGCTGCAGGAATTTTCGGCAGCCGAAAACATCGTCCTGCCGCAGCTGGCCAACGGGGTCGGATCAGCACAGGCAGAGGCACGGACACAGGACCTGCTTGGCACCGTTGGCTTGTCAAACCGGGCAGGCCACCGCCCGGCAGAACTTTCTGGTGGCGAGCAGCAGCGGGTGGCCTTTTGCCGGGCATTGGCCAATCAGCCGCGTATCCTGCTGGCTGATGAACCTACCGGTAACCTTGATCCCTCCACATCCGACACTGTGTTTGATGTCCTGATGGATCTGGTGCGCACCACCGGACTGTCTGCGCTCATTGCCACCCACAATCTGGAACTTGCAAAGAGGATGGACCGGGTTGTGCGACTTGAGGCCGGAAAACTGGTGGCCGTCTGAGGCTGGGCAGTTTAACCCAATTCAAACTAAGCGAAAAGTGCCCTATTCGTCGCCGCAAATCGCCTGCAGGGCGATCCAGTCGCCGTCTGACATCTTCGGCCTGTAGGAACCTTTGACGGGATCGCCATCCGCGAGATCTCGGGTGGTTTTGAGCTGATTGTCAAGCGCGTGGGCAAAGGGGCTCGATGTCAGTTCCACCCTGGCAAACAGTGGCAGCAGGGTTCTTGTCTGGGGCCGTGCCAGCGGGCCGGTCAGATGAGATTTGGCAAAGTTGGCGAGCGCATCATCCCCAAGGTTGCCATTGGCAAGAAAGGTCAGCGTTGCACGCAGACCAAGATGATCAAACAGCCGTTTCATGGGTGGCGTTTCTTTCGCCAGCGCCAGCTCCATCAGCACAAACCCGGCAGCGATCTCGGGCCCGGCGTGCTCCTCAACCAATGTGCGGTTGATCAGGATATGGCCGCCGGGCAGATGGGTGGAGAATTTGGCCCCCATATCAACGATATGAAGTTGCGAGCCCTCTGGCAGCAGCCAGTCGCTGAGTTCGCTTAGCGCGTTTTGGGCAAGCGGAGCGTTGCAGGGGCGTCCGGTCAGGCGGTTGGTGTGGCGCAGGATGTCCCCGCCGATCTGCTTCTGCTTGGCCACCGGCACAACCCGCGCGGTGTAATCCGCCGCGATCAAGGGCAGCCAGAGCACCGCAAACAACCCGACCAGAAGCGTGATCGCACCGGTCAGCACCCAACGCAGTCGCCCGGGATGTGTGCGGGTGACGCGGATCGAATCCCGCACCTTGTCAATCGCCTCGATCATGTGCGGATCGTCGATTTCCAGCGTTTCCTGGGCATTTTTGTCCGGTGCATAAAGCGTGGGAACCTCACCCTTGTTGAGCGTGCGCACGGCGGCCAGCGACCAATGGGCGATGGGCATGTCGTTCTTGTCGGAGAGCACCAGCGACGCCGCCCCGAAAGACACAACAACCTCGCGGCGCTGAGCCGCATCAGACTCGCGCCAGAGCCCGAGAGACTCGAGCCGTTCGTATTCCCTGAGTGCTGTCATTGCCTGTAGCTGACCTTGAAGTGGCCTTGTTATTGGCGCGCAGTATATACCGGGACGCGCGAGGTGGGTAGGGGGAGAATTTGAGGATGACGAATGTCTGGCAGAGGCCGCATTGAGCCCATTTAACTGACCTTCTGCAATACTGCGAATGGCTGCTATGACGGAAGAGGAAAAACCTTCGAAAACTGCTTTGGTTTTGGACAAGGATTGTGGCGGCGCGAAACAAGATAGTTCCGCCACGCTCCGCAAAGGAGCCATAGCTCGCGGGCTCCAAGTCTGGCATGCGAACCGGGCGCTTTTGTCGCCCGCGAAACCCAGCTATCCGTCTCGTCCGGGTTCGTCTGGATCGCTGGAGAACAATGCGATCTTGTTACCTTGAGGGTCGCGAAGGTAACCAACATAAAAATGAGGTCCATACGAAGCGCGGAAGCCCGGCTGGCCCTCGTCAAAACCACCTGCGGCAAGCGCGGCGGAGTGAAGCGCACGAACCTGCATTTGACTGCGCGCCTCGAACGCAATCATAGTACCGTTCCCAGCCGAGGCCGGTCGTCCATCGAAGGGTGATTTAACGTAGAAATCTGGCAGAGCGGCAGACTGACCAGGTTGCTTGGGCAATAAATAACTCAGGTCCCCATGATACTCCTCTAGCCCGTAACCAAGAGCTGGCAGGAACGCAGAGTAAAAACGTTCCGCGCGAGCAATGTCGTCAGCTCCAACGGTGACGTAGGCAATCATTCTGTGTGTACCTTTTCGGAAGTTTGGTTATTGGCACGAGTTTTCCGCATAACAGACATTCCCTCTCCCCTTAAAAGATATCAGAAACCGGATAGACATGGATCAGGTACAGATAGAAAAACGCCAGCGCCGGGATGATCACTCCCAGCACCGGTGAGGTGATCTCTATTCCGGCCTTGCCCAATTCAACTGTACCTTCCTTCATATCCGCCGGGTTGCTCACTTTGCGGAACAGCATCCAGCTAAAAAAAGGAGGCTGACGGACACGATCAGCATCACCATGGCAAGAAATCATGATGATCAAGGCGTGCTGCCGGGAAACAACTTGTCCTGAAGATGACCAGTCCGCCGGAGTGCGCCAGTGATGTTCGCCATGCTTAAAGTGCCTTTGCTACCTTCCTTAACTCAAACTTCTGAATTTTCCCGGTGCTGGTTTTGGGAAGTTCCTGAAACAGAGCGGTTTTCGGGCATTTGAACCCGGCCAGTCGTTCGCGGCAGAAGGCGATGATCTCAGCCTCATCCGCCTTCGCTCCGTCCTTCAACTCGATAAAGGCACAGGGCGTTTCGCCCCATTTTTCGTCCGGTCGCGCGACAACGGCGCAGAGCAGAACCGCCGGGTGGGACATCAGCGTGTTCTCCACCTCGACCGACGAGATATTCTCGCCGCCGGAAATGATGATGTCCTTCATCCGGTCCGTAATGCGGATATAGCCGTCCGGTTCGCGCACCGCGATATCGCCGGTGCGGAAGGCACCGCCTGCAAAAGCCTCTTCTGTCGCTTCAGGGTTCTTGTAATAGCCTTTCATCACCGCGTTGCCGCGAATGGCGATCTCGCCGATGGTTTTGCCGTCACGCGGCACAGGTTCACGGGTGTCCTGATCCACCACGTCGATATCTTCCATCATCGGATAGCGCACGCCGATGCGGGCCATTTTTTCAAAGCGCCCGGCGGCGGGCAGATCTTTCCACGACAAAGGCCGCATGTCGGTCCACACCAGTTCAATGCACTCGGTGACATGGCCATAGGTTTCCGTCAGACCGTAGACTTGCATTACGGTAAACCCCAGCGCCTCCGCACCTTCGATGGTGGCGGGGGAGGGCGGCGCCCCAGCGGTTATGACCCGTAGTTTGTGGTCAAACGCTTTCTTCTCCTCGGGCTTGGCGTTGATCAGGGTGTTGAGCACGATCGGCGCTCCACCGAAATGGGTGATTTTGTGGATGTCGATGGCATCAAAGATCGCCTTGGCGGTGATATCCCGGCAGCAGACAATGGTTCCGCCGAGGGCAGGCATCATCCAGGTGTGACACCAGCCGTTGCAGTGAAACAGCGGCACGATGGTCAGATAGACCGGGCGCAGATCAAACTCCCAGCTCACCGCCGTTCCCATGGTGATCAGATAGGCGCCCCGGTGATGGCAAACCACACCTTTTGGGCGGCCAGTGGTGCCGGAAGTGTAATTGAGAGCAATCGAATCCCATTCGTCCTGGGGCATGTGCCAGGGCATACTCGCATCGCCTTTGGCAATCAGGTCTTCATAGGTGGGGTGGCGACCGGTGGCCGGATACCCTGCAGGTGCATCCGGCACTTCAACGATCTGGGGCCCTTTACCCTCGGCCTTTTCTTTGGCGGCCTCAGCGAGCGGCAGAAATTGAGTGTCAACCAACGCCACCTTGGCCTCGGAATGGTCAAAGATATAGCCAACTGTATCTACATCGAGCCGGGTATTGATGGTGTTCAGCACGGCACCGCTCAGCGGCACGCCAAAATGCGCCTCGACGATTGCCGGAATGTTGGGGCAGAGGGTGGATACCACATCCCCCGGTGCAACGCCCAGGCTGCGCAGGCCCGAACCAAGCCGCGTGCAGCGTTCATGAACCTCGGCCCAGGTATGGCGGGTGTCACCATAGATCAGCGCCGGGTGGTCCGGGAACACGTCGCGCGCGCGCAACAGATGCGACAGCGGTGTCAAAGGTACAAAATTAGCCGGTCTCTTGATCAACCCGGTTTCATCGGCCATTGATGTCATGTCTGTCCTCCCGCAACAGTCGTGTCTGCCAGGCGACTTTAGTTCTGCCGGACAAGGACTGTCGACAGAAATTTTAATGCGGAGCGCGCGACAATGCAGTCAGAAACGGCACAGGCGGCAGGGTTGGCCTTGTTGTGTATGGCGATTGTCGGGTTGATCGACAATTTTGTAGTGATCATCGCCGAGGAGGCAGGCCTGTGGCAGTTTCATCTGGTCCGCGCGGTGATGGTCTGCAGTTTTCTGGCGGTGCTGAGTCGGATATTTGGCTGGCGGCTTAGGCCGAAAAGCTGGTGGCGCGTGGTGGTGCGTTCGGCCTGTGGCGGCGTGGCCATGGCGATTTATTTCGGGTCTCTTTCGCTGTTGTCGATTGCCCAGGCCGGGGCCGGTCTGTTCACTGCACCGATCTTTGTTTTGCTGTTTTCGGTTCTGTTTTTTGGCCAGCGGATTGGCCTGTGGCGGGTGCTTGCGGCACTTGTCGGTTTTGCCGGTGCTGTGCTGGTTCTGAGGCCGGACCCACAGGCGCTGAGCGCCGTCTCCCTGTTACCGGTGGCTGCCGGCCTTAGCTGGGCCCTTGCCGCCCTGACAACCCGGCAACTCTGTGCCGAAGAAACCACCGCAACGCTGTTGTTCGGGTTTTTCGGCGCGCTTGGGTTTATCGGAGCGGTTGGGCTTTTGTACATCTCGGTTCAGGGCGCGCCAGCCAATTGGCAGGAGGAAGCCGCATTCTTTGCCCGCGGCTGGGTGACGCCCACGCCGCGGTTCTGGTTCTGGGTCGGCGTACAGGCCACTGGCTCGGTGATTGCCATCGGCTGTCTGACGCGTGCCTATCAGATCGGCGAAACCTCATATGTCGCGCCGTTTGAATATTCCTTCCTGATCTTCGCCGGTTTCTGGGCCTGGGTGATCTGGGGCGATACGCTGGACGTTTGGGCGTTTTTGGGCATCGGTGCAATTGTTGTGTCCGGCTCAGTGATTGCCCTGCGCACCCGTGATGCGTAGCCTGCAGACATGATTATTTCCCACGGGCGGCAGTTTATCTTTGTGCATATCCCCAAGACCGGGGGAACCTCGCTGGCTGTTGCGCTGGAAGCCAAGGCGATGAAGGATGACATCCTGATTGGCGATACACCCAAGGCCAAAAAACGGCACAGGAGATTGAAGGATGTGAAAACATCAGGCCGGTTGTGGAAACATTCGAGGCTCACAGATGTGTATGGTCTGGTCGACCAGGCACAAATCGAGCGCTATTTCGTTTTCACGCTGGTGCGGAATCCGTGGGATCGAATGGTGAGCTATTACCACTGGCTCAGCCAACAGAGTTTTGATCATCCAGCGGTGGCGCTGGCCCAGACGCTGGATTTCAGCGCTTTTCTCAACCACCGGGCAACCCGCGTAGCTCTGGCCCGTGATGCCGCCGGTTCCTACGTGAGAGACCAGGCGAGAACCGAGCGCTGCAACCTGTTTCTGCGGCTGGAGCATCTGGCCGAGGATCTGCCACAGCTTGAGGCTGGCATTGGTGTCAGGCTGCCGACCCTGACACATGAAAACCGATCCGGGCGCGGCGACTACCATGCTTACTACTCAGATGCCGACGCTACGCTCGTTGGGGAAGTGTTTGCAGCAGATATTGCCCGGTTTGGCCATAACTTTTGATACTCCACAGACCCTAGTAATCGCGACATGACTGCAGTGTTACCGCAGGTGCCCCTCAATCCGGGTCAGTTTGTGCACGATCTGCTTTTTCACCGGGGGTAACAAATGGCCCAACCGCAGCGCAGCGCCGCGCAACAGCCGTGCTGGGGGTGAGGTATCGGTGAACAGACGCACCAGCATGTTGGTGCCATGATAGAGCGGCAGAACCACTTTGCGATGCGCCGCCTCATAGCGTTTCAGCCCGTTCGTGGCACCGATATCAGATCCGTTGTGAACCGCAGCCAGAATTTCACGCGCCAGCACATGTGCACCGCTTAGCCCCAGATTGTACCCATGCGCTGTCACCGGATGCATTCCCACCGCGGCGTCACCGACAAGGGCAAAGCGGGTGCCGACAAACTGTTTGGCCAGCACCCCGACCAGTGGATAGGGATGGCGTTTGGTGACCAGCTTCATCGGCCCCAAACGATTTTCAAACCGCAGGGCGATGTCAGCAGCAAATTCGTCACCGGACAGGTTCATGACAGCCTCAGCCCGCTGCGTCGGCAATGTGACAACCACCGATGATGTATTGCCAACCATCGGCAGGATCGCCAGCGTCTGATCGTAGTGAAAACACTCGAATGCGGTATCATGGTGCGGCAGGTCATGGGTCATTTCGCAAACGATGACCACCCGGCCAAAATCGAGGCTGGAGGCCGCGATACCCATTTTTCGCCGGGTTTGCGAAAACCGGCTGTCTGCCGCTACAACCAACGCTGCCTCAAGCACCGTTCCGTCTGCCAGCGTAACCCCGCCCTGCGTCATGTCGGTTTTCACGTCAACAACTTCGCTGTCACATAGCAGCGTCAGGTTGGGTTGATCTTTGGCCACTTCATAGGCTGCTTTCCGGATCAGGTAATTCGGCACGATACGGCCCAGGTATCCGGTTTCACTGCTTCCCTTACTGTCAAAATGCAGTGCAAAGGGGGATCGCCCGTCGATGACCTTAGCATCCCGGATGGTGCCGACCTGATCCTCAGGAATAAGCGGCCACATACCGAGATCGGCCATGATCTTTTCCGAAGTGTGGGTCAGCGCAATGTCGCGGCCATCTTCCGGTGGGTCGGCAAGAATGCTCTCGCTTTGCACTTCAACAACGGCGATCTGCAAGGCGCTGTCAGCCAGCGACCGCGCCAGACCAAGGCCCGCCGGACCGGCCCCGATGATGACAAGGTCAAAACTGCGCATTTTGGTCATGGGGCGTCCTTTCGGGGTTTGCGACATGATGCGCTTGGTGGTGTGAGTCCCTTTTGATATATATCAAACCAGGAAAATATACAGGCCCCGCTGCGGACAGTGGGGCCAATTATTGTTCTGAAAGTCGTTTATGCCGCTTTCTTATCCGCAGCAAAACGACTGTAAAATGCCTCGCCGTTTTCTGCCATTTCCCGCAACAGGGCAGGGGTGGCAAACCGGTCGCCGTTAGCGGCGGTAAGCGCGTCGCAGATTTCCACAGCCTTGGCAGCGCCAATCATGTCGAGCCAGCTGAACGGGCCCCCGGACCATGGCATGAAACCCCAGCCGAGGATGGCGCCGACATCGCCTTCGCGGATATCCTCCAGCACGCCTTCTTCCAGAGCACGCACAGCTTCCAGGACCTGCGACATGGCCAGACGGTGCTGGACCTCGGTCAGGGATGGCTGATCCTCGGCAGCGGCCCAGTTTTCCCGCAGACCCTGCCACAGGCCGGTGCGCTTGCCTTTTTCGTCGTAGCTGTAGAACCCGGCGCTGGTTTTGCGGCCCAGGCGCCCCAGATCGAACAGTTTGAATACCACCTCGTCCGACACAGCGCCGGGATACGCATCCCCCATCGCCGCCTTTGTCGCCTTGGCGATCTTGACACCCAGATCAATCGAGGTTTCGTCGATCAGTTGCAGCGGGCCAAGCGGGAAGCCAAGCTGTTTGGCGGCGTTTTCAATCAGCGCAGGTTCGACACCCTCGGCCACCATGCGCACGCCTTCGTTGATGTAAGGAATGATGCAGCGGTTGGCATAGAAGAACCGCGCGTCATTGACCACGATCGGGGTTTTGCGGATTTGCCGCACGTAATCGAGCGACTTGGCCACCGCCCGGTCTCCGGTCTCTTTGCCTTTGATGATCTCAACCAGCATCATTTTTTCGACCGGCGAGAAGAAGTGGATGCCGATGTATTGCTCGGGCCGCACGCTCGCTTTGGCCAGATCACTGATCGGCAGGGTCGAGGTATTGGTGGCAAAAATGCAGGTATCCGGGATTATCGCCTCAACCTTCTTTGTCATCTCCGCCTTCACACCCGGGTCTTCGAAAACCGCTTCGATGATCAGGTCACAGCCTGCAAGCGCATCCAGATCGGTGGTGGCGTTGATCAGGCCCAGAACGGTTTCCTTCTTCTCTGGCGTTGCTTTTTTACGGGCGATGCCCTTGTCGAGGTAACTTTCGGAATAGGCTTTGCCCTTGTCCGCCGCGTCCTGATTCTGATCGATCAGCACAACTTCGATCCCGGCCATGGCGGAGACCAGCGAGATACCGGCACCCATCATTCCGGCACCCAGAACGCCGACTTTCTTGACCGTCTCGTCGGCCACATCCGGGCGCACCGCGCCTTTTTCCAGCGCCTGTTTGGAGATGAACAGCGAGTTGATCATGGCGGAAGAAGACGGGTTCATCAGCACGTTGACGAACCAGCGCGCCTCAACCTTCAAGGCGGCGTCAAACGGCACCATCGCACCTTCATAAACGGCTGAGAGCATGGCGCGGGCGGCGGGGTAAACGCCTTGTGTCTTGCCGTGCACCATGGCCGAGGCACCAACAAAGGTCATGAAACCGGCGGGGTGATACGGTGCGCCGCCGGGCATTTTGTAGCCCTTGGCGTCCCAGGGTTTAACGATATCCGCGTCGGTCGCGTTTTTCACCCAGTCCTTGGCGGCGGACATCAGTTCGTCTGCCGGAACCACTTCATCCACCAGACCGGCGGATTTGGCCTTGGCCGGGTTGACCAGCTTGCCTTCCAGCAGAAACGGCGAGGCTGACATCGCGCCGAGCTTGCGGGCCAGGCGGGTGGTCCCGCCAGCACCCGGGAAAATCCCGACAAGCACTTCTGGCAGCCCGAGTTTGGCCTTGGGGTTATCGGCAACGAAAATCCGGTGACAGGACAGCGGGATTTCAAACCCGATACCAAGGCCAGTTCCCGGCATGGCACAGGCAATCGGCTTGCCGCCTTTGTTCTTGGCATCCATCCCGGCGCGTTCGATCTTGCGCAGCAGAGCGTGGATTTTCATGATTCCGTCAAACAGCCCCTTGGCCGGATCGTCGCCTGCATTCTCCTTCATTCGGGCGATAACGTTGAGGTCCATACCCGCAGCAAAATCAGGCTTGCCGGAGGTGATTACAGCGCCGACAACCGCATCATCGGCCAGCGCTTTGTCGATCAACGCTTCCAATTCCAGAAACCCGGCCTCGTTGGCCACGTTCATGGATTTTCCGGCCACGTCCCAGGTGATTGTGGCAACACCGTCGCCGTCTACGTCATAGTGAAAATCAGTCATTTGTTTGTTCCCTTTGATTGGGTGTGTACTCAGAGTTCCGACCCGTCTTTGCGGGTGAATTTGTAGGATGTCGGTGTCGTTGTGACCTTCATGTCGATGTCCGAATACCAGGCGGTTTCCTCGGCGGCTTTGGTGCCCACCACCATAAACCTGGCTTCGGAGTCCGTATGATTGACGAAGTGATGGCCATTGCCGTCGTTTGCCGGAAAGGCAGCGCAGTCACCTATCTGCATCAGCGCCTCGCCATTGTCGTCGATCAGCGTGCATTCGCCTTGGGTGATCATCACGAACTCGTCTTCCTTGACATGCCAGTGCCGCAGCGAAGATTTCGCGCCGGGTTGCAGGATCACCAGATTGGCCCCGAACTGGGTCAACCCGCCAGCCTGACCAAGCCGCAAGGACGAGCGGCCAGCCATCTCCGCGTCATGCGGGGCCGGGTAGATCGAGCCGGTTTTCACCGGTACGGTATCAAGGTCGATCTTTGGCATCAGACGCGCTCGATAATTGTCGCGGCACCCATGCCAGAGCCGATGCACAGCGTCGCCAGACCGGTTTCCCGGTCCGAGCGCTCCATTTCGTCGAGCAGAGTACCCAAAATTACCGCACCAGTGGCCCCCAGCGGATGCCCCATGGCAATCGCGCCGCCGTTCACGTTGAGCCTGTCATGGTCCACGTTGAAATGGGTCTGGAAGCGCAGCACGACCGAGGCGAAGGCCTCGTTGACCTCAAACAGATCAATGTCGCCGATCTTCATGCCATTGCGTTCCAGAATACGCTCGGTCACCGGCACTGGCCCCGTCAGCATGATGGTCGGGTCGGTGCCGATCTTGGCCGTGGCTTTGATCCGTGCGCGCGGCTTGAGGCCGGTCTTTTCGCCAAACGCCTTGTCGCCGATCAGTACGGCAGCAGAGCCATCGGCAATACCGGACGAATTGCCAGCGTGGTGCACGTGGTTGATCCGTTCCAGTT
Organism: Paracoccaceae bacterium; assembly: GCA_024227475.1. Classification (GTDB taxonomy): domain Bacteria; phylum Pseudomonadota; class Alphaproteobacteria; order Rhodobacterales; family Rhodobacteraceae; genus Amylibacter. The sequence continues at coordinate 26,561 of JAAEUI010000445.1, forward strand.
CCGGGTATTTCAGCAGCGCGATATTGTCGAACCCGGGCATCACTTCGCCCATATCCTTGAAGCTGGCTTTCAGCCCGCCGAGCGACTGCATGTCGGTCTCGCCCCGCACCATTTCGTCATGATCGAGGATTTCAAGGCCGTTCTGATCTTTCAGCGCGTAGACCGATTTCGAGAACCGGTTGTCAGCCTGCGCCGCAGCCGCGCGTTTTTGCGATTCAACCGCGTATTCGTCACACATATCGCGCGAGAACCCGTATTTGGTGGCGATGATGTCCGACGAAATCCCCTGCGGTACGAAATAGGCTTTCATGGCGAGGTAGGGATCAACCGCAATTGCGCCACCGTCCATGCCCATGGGCACCCGGCTCATGCTTTCCACTCCACCGGCGATATAGGCCGAGCCCATGCCGCCCATCACCTGACCGGCAGCCATGTTCACGGCCTCCAGACCGGAGGCACAGAACCGGTTGATCGATACGCCAGGCACGCTTTCATCAAGTTCAGAATAAAGCACAGCGGAGCGGGCCAGACAGGCACCCTGCTCGCCAACTTGCGTGACGTTGCCCCAGATCACGTCATCGATCAGCTTGGAGTCAAACCCGGTGCGGGCTTGCAATTCGTTCAGGGTTTCCGCTGACAAGCGAACAGCGGTCACCTCGTGCAGCGAGCCGTCCTTTTTGCCTTTGCCACGCGGGGTGCGTGTGGTGTCATAGATATAGGCTTCGTTTGTCATATCCGGGTTCCTTCGTCGGGTTCAGGCGCGGTCAGCAGGGCTGCCGGGCATCAAATCATAGGGGTGTTTCCAACCGGGGAGGGCTGCGATGTTGTTCAACCAGCGGTCAATCTCGGGCCAGTCGGTGCGGTCAAATCCAAATGGTTCCTCAAAAAACAGGTATCCACAGCAGGAAATATCGGCATTGGTCAGCCCGTCGCCAACAACCCAGTCGCGCCCTTTCAGATGGTTGTTCAGCACTTGGTACGCGGCTTTCAGGCGGCCTTGCATAAAGCTAATCACATCCGGGTTTTGGTGCTTTTCGGGCAGGAAATTGATCAGGAACCGGGTCAAGCCAGCCTGCGAACTGAGCTTGTGGTTGTCCCACAGAACCCAGCGCAAAACTTCGCGCTTGTCTTCTGCCGTTTCACCACCGAATTTTCCGGTCAGCTCGGTCACATAGGACTGGATTACCCCGGATTGCGTCAGTTTAACGTCGCCTTGCACGAGTACCGGTACTTCGCCCATCTCACTAATGTTCTCGCGGAATTCAGGCGAACGGCATTCGCCACCAAAGAAATCAACCCAGACCGGCTCCCAGTCGAGCCCGGATAATTCCAGCGCCAGCGCCGCCTTATAGGAGTTGCCGCTTTCGCCCATGCAGTAGAGTTTGATGTCAGCCATAATGTGCCTCCTAGAGCGAGCGCGAGGCCAGCTCCTTCATGATCTCATTGGTTCCGCCATAAATGCGCTGAACCCGGGCGTCCGTCCACATTTCCGCTACGTCGTATTCGGCCATGTAACCATAACCGCCGTGCAGTTGCAGGCATTCGTCCACCACCTCTCCTTGGGTGTCCGAAAGCCAGTATTTTGACATCGCCGCCTGTTCCGCCGTCAACTCGCCGCGCAGATGCGCCGCGATGCAGGCGTCAAGATATGCGCGTGCCACGTGGGTTTTGGTCTGGCACTCCACCAGTTTGAACCGGGTGTTCTGAAACTGGGTCAGTGGCCCGCCAAAGGCTTGACGTTCCTTGCAGTATTCGATGGTTCGCGAAACCGCGCCTTCCATCATGCCCACGGCACCGCACCCGATAATCAGCCGTTCCTGCGGCAGTTGCTTCATCATCTGATAAAAACCCTGGCCCTCGCCATCACCCAGCAGATTTTCCGGCGGGATTTCGACGTTGTCGAAAAACAGTTCAGAGGTGTCGGCAGCCTTCAGCCCTACTTTGTCGAGGTTGCGGCCCCGGCTGAAACCCTCGGCCCCGTCAGTTTCCACCACGACCAGCGAAGTGCCCTTGGCTTTCTGGCTGGGGTCGGTCTTGGCGGCCACGATGATCAGATTGGCGTGTTGCCCATTGGTAATAAAGGTCTTCTGCCCGGTCAGGCGGTAAGAGTTTCCTTCCTTGACTGCCCGGGACTTGATGCCCTGAACGTCAGACCCGCCAGACGGTTCGGTCATCGCCAGCGCGCCGACGAGTTCACCCGACACCATTTTGGGCAGCCACCGTTTCTTCTGATCCTCTGTACCGCAGTTCAGGATGTAATGCGCGACAATTCCAGAATGAATGCCGTTCCCCCAGCTTGCCAGATTGCACCGTGTCCCGGCCATCAGGATCACCGCTTCATGGCCGAAGTCGCCGCCCGCACCACCGTATTCCTCGGGGATCGACGGGCAGAGGAGGCCGAGTTCCCCGGCCTCTTTCCAGGTCGAGATATCCATTTCGCCCTGCTTGCGCCATTTATCGAACCGCGGTTCCCACTCAGTGGTGATGAACTGGGTCGTCATGTCCTCGAGCATCTTGTGCTCATCGGTCATCCAGGCAGAGGGCAGGGCGTTAATGGTCATAATCCGGCTCCTTTAAAAAGCGTCAGCATCCAGACCCATCACCGTGTCGGCACCGGACTGAATCCGCGCCAGCAACATGCCCGTCGCGGGCAGTTGGCGGGCCATGTAATAGCGCCCGGTGATCAGCTTGTTCTTGTAAAACTCAGGATCATCGGCGTTGCCATCCAGCGCCTCGGTGGCAACCTTAGCCATCCGCGCCCACATCAGGCCGAAGCAGACGTGACCGAACAAATGCATGAAGTCGTTGGAACCGGCCAGCGCTGCATTCGGGTTCTTCATGCCTTCCTGCATGAAGAACATACCGGCGGCCTGCAAGTCTTTGCTGGCTTGCTTCAGCGGGTCGATGAAATCGGCCAGGGCTTCGTTATCCTTGTTCTGGGAAATGAAGCTCTTCACCAGCTCAAAGAATGCCATCACGTGCTTGCCGCCATCCGTGCCGAGTTTGCGGCCCACCAGATCCAGCGCCTGCACCCCGTTGGCACCTTCATAGATCATCGCAATGCGGGCATCGCGGGTGAACTGGCTCATGCCATGTTCTTCGATATAGCCGTGGCCGCCGTAAACCTGCTGCGCCTGCACGGTCATGTCGTACCCTTTGTCGGTGATGAAACCCTTGATCACCGGGGTCAGCAACGAAATCAGCCCGTCTGCGTCTTTGTCATTCGACCGGTGCGCCTTGTCGATCATCATCGCGCCCCAATAGGTGAACGCGCGCGCGCCTTCACAAAAGGACTTCTGGTCCATCAGGCTGCGGCGGATATCAGGATGAACGATCAGCGGATCGGCTGGCCCATCCGGGTTTTCCGGCCCTGTAACCGCACGTCCCTGCAGACGGTCCTTGGCATAGATCACGGCGTTCTGATAGGCCGCTTCGGCCTGTGCCAGCCCCTGCATACCCACGCCCAGCCGGGCGTGGTTCATCATGGTGAACATGGCGCGCATGCCTTTGTGTTCGTCGCCCAGCAGATAGCCCGTCGCCTCGTCATAGTTCATTACGCAGGTCGAGTTGCCGTGGATGCCCATCTTCTCTTCGATGGCCCCGCAGGACACACCGTTGCGCGCGCCTTCTGAGCCGTCTTCGTTCACCATGAATTTTGGCACGATGAACAGGGACACGCCCTTGATCCCATCCGGGGCGCCGGTAATTCTTGCCAGCACCAGATGGATGATGTTGTCGGACATGTCGTGTTCGCCGGCCGAGATGAAAATCTTCTGGCCGGAAATCTTGTAGCTGCCATCCGCCTGCGGCTCTGCCTTGGTACGCATCAGTCCCAGATCGGTGCCGCAGTGCGGTTCGGTCAGGTTCATGGTGCCGGTCCATTTGCAGGTGGTCATATTCGGCAGATAGGTTGCTTTTTGCTCAGCGCTGCCGTGGGCATGGATCGAGGCATATGCGCCGTTGGTCAGGCCCTGATACATGGCAAAGGCCTGATTGGAGGAACTGAGCATTTCACTGACAGCGGTGCCCATCAGATATGGCATGCCTTGCCCGCCATACTCCGGGTCTGCCGCAATACCGGTCCAGCCGCCGTCGCACAGTTCGTTGAACGCCTCTTTAAATCCGGTCGGCGTGCGCACGACACCGTTTTCCAATGTACAGCCTTCCTTGTCGCCAACCACGTTCAGCGGGGCAAGAACCTCGCCGGTGATCTTCCCGGCTTCCTCCAGAACAGCAGAAGTGAAATCGGCGGACAGGTCATCATATCCTTCGATTTCCTGGTTTTCGACCTCTAGGAGTTCCTGCAAAATGAATTGCATGTCTTTAGTGGGGGCAATGTAGGAAGGCATCGGGCTCTCTCTTGTGTTGTTCGGATTATTCAGCCGCTTTTTCGTTTTTCTGCGAGGCGATGAGTTCAGCGCCCCACTTCAGTTGTTCTTCGAGTTCAGAAATCGTCAGGTCCAATTCGGCCCGCTGTTCTTTCATCGCTTTAAGACGAGTCAGGCCAAGGTCGTAGGTGCGTTCGTACTGGGTCATCTGTTGATCGCCCAGATAGTACATGTCCAGTAACTGGCGGATTTCCTCCAGCGAAAACCCGAATTTCTTGCCCCGCAGGATCAGCTTTATGCGGCCGACATCATGCTTGCTATAGAGGCGTTTCTGGCCATCACGTGCAGGCCCGATCAGTTCTTTGGACTCATAAAAACGCAGAGTCCGGGGGGTTACCTGGAACAGGTCGCACATTTCGCGAATTGTCAGCATTCGTTCAGTCATGTCTCACCTTTATCGGTTAGTGAAGGATAGCACCCACGTGGGAAGCTGCCTATCCACCGACAAGATGAATTACATTACGTTTACGTAAAAATACGCAACGTCACTTTTGCATTTCACCCAAAGTGCGGTCCCTAAGGCCGCGCAGTTCGTCGATGGTTTCTTGCAATTGTACCTTGCGCGATTCGAGTTCGTCGATCTGACGACCAGACATTTCAACCCAGATTTCCATCTGCTCGCGTTCGCCGGTCTGGTTGTACATTTCCAGCCACTGGCGAATCTGTTCAAGCGAAAATCCAAAGCGACGACCCCGCAGGATCAGTTCCATTCGCGCAAATTCTGTAGGGCCGAAATACCGGGTCCGGCCTTCTTTTTCGGGAAACAGCAGCTCAATGTATTCGTAGTAACGCAACGTGCGCGGTGTGACGTCGAACTTCGCACACATCTCCTTGAGGGTAATTCGCTCTTCCGCCATGACCTGACCCTGAGCGTTTCATGTTCAATCTGCTTCAGATCAAATTTGAAACGCCACTTTCAAAACCCGTTGTTGTTGCTTTTCACGATTCGACACTGAGTCGAAAGGCGCGTGAAAAGCTCTAGTTTCCGTAGCGGAAATACTATCGGTCACGGACAGATATTCAACCCCGTGTTGTATCAGAGAAAGTCAGGGAAGAAGAAAAAGAACGTGTAAGCGACGATGAAAGCCGGGATCGCCGAATAAACCGTAGCCAGCAAAGCCACGCGCGGGTTCAGCGCTATCGCCGGGAATAACGCGTCGCCGTCATTGGAAATCGCATTGCCCATCAGTGCGGCAAAGGGCACCAGGCCGTTGATATAAAGCGTGGTTACCAGAACTTGCGGGCCGCAACCCGGGATGAACCCTATCAGGATACCAATCAGCGGCAGCAGGATGGCGATGGATGAGAACAGCGCTTCCAGATCCAGCCCGCCATAGACCACCACATAATCATAGGCGAGATAAGCCCCGATCACCCACACAGAAATAAAACTGGTTTCCTCTGCCAGCCGGGTGATTGGTGAATCCTTGCTGTGGGTCATGGCCTGCAGTGATGACGTGGACCAGACGAACAGGCCAATTGTGGTACCGGCCAGGCCAACGTACAGCGGCAGGCTGCCATAGGTCGCTTCGAAATCCACCTGCATCAGTTGCGAAACACCAAACACCAGGCCCGGAATTGCAACCAGCAGATAAGCATAGTCCTTCCAGCGGGTTCTCCCGATCAGTGGTGCAAGCTCGCAGGTCGATTTGGCGGAGCTCTGATAATCATCCTTGATGAAGTGGTTGATAAGGTAACCTGTCAAAATCCCCACCACAAAACCAAGGGGCAGAACCACCATCGCGGTATCAGGACGGGTGGCGATCAAAAGAAACGCCGCATCACCCATGGTCGAGGTCAGAGCCGCGACAACGGCACCGAAACTGACATTGCCCGAACTGTAAGCGGCAACCACGACAACAGCGCCGCCGCATCCGGGGGTCGCGCCCATCAAGGCCGCCATCGGCACCTGTGCCGCCTTGGCGTTGCGCAGCGCCGTGCCGATATCAAAGCGGAAAACCCGCTCTGCCCCGTAGAACAGCAACAGAGTTGCCGCAACAAAGGCGCTGACCTGAACGTAAGCATCCATCATCAGGGTCCGGGTCAGCGCGCCCAGTTCACCTGGTGCAACGGCCAGAAGGGCAAAGGACAGGGCCACTGCCAGACGTTTGGCGCGAAACGGACCGATCTTGTCCTGCGCGACGAATTCAGATGCGCCTGAAACAGCAACGAAGCCGGTGGGTTCAGGCAGGATGTCTGGTGTCTGGGTCATGGTGCCCCGGAATTCTGCAATTGCGAATTATTCTCAATATCGTATTTAGGGCTTGCACCTCAAAATGCAAGCGAAATAACTGTGGGAGCGTTAACTCGGCAAATTCCCGTCCCACAAGGCACCCAATGACGACAACAAAAGAAAAAATCGCCCGGCAATTCACCGCAGCGCTGCCGTTTTGCAGCGCGCTCGGTATGCGAATCGATGAAACCGGGCCGGGGATGGCAGCGCTCTCCATGCCCTATGATGCGAAACTGGTAGGCAATCCGGATACCGGCGTCGTGCACGGAGGCGCAGTTTCTGCGCTGCTTGACAGCTGTGCCGGAACAGCGGTTTTTCTGCACCCGGACGGTGTTATGCCGACCGCGACCATCGATTTACGCGTGGATTACATGCGCGCCGCCAAACCCGGAGAACGCATCCACGCCCGCGCTGCAGTGTACCACACAACCCGCACGGTCGCATTTGTCCGGGCCTCGGCCTGGGACGATGATGCTGATCATCCCGTGGCAACAGCAACTGGTACGTTTACTTTTGCCCAGGCCCAGAATGAAGAGGTCAAACCATGAGCAATGGCAAAAATGAGTCTTTGCAGGCCATAAAAGAGCGCCGCGACACAGCACTTAAGGCGCTGATCGGGCGGGTTCCCTATCTGGATTTCATGGGTATTTCCTTTGACCGGCGCGGTGATGAGCTGACGGCAGTGATGCGATTTGACGACAAGCTGATTGGCAACCCTACCCTGCCTGCGCTGCACGGGGGGGCTACCGCTTCATTCCTCGAAACGGCTGCGCTGATTGAATTGGCTTGGGCGCGGGCCTGGGAAGCGATGGAACAGGGCGTTCAGGACCCGGAGGAAATGGCGATCAGGTTGCCCAAGACCATCGATATCACCGTGGACTATCTGCGCTCCGGCCTGCCACGGGACTGCTATGCAAGGGCGCGGGTGAACCGTTCCGGGCGGCGTTACGCTTCGGTACATGTTGAGGCCTGGCAGGACAACAGAAGCCGTTTGTTTGCCCAGGCGACCGGGCATTTCCTTATGCCCAGCAAGGATGGCTGACACCGCGGTCAGATCGCTCACCCATAAGCGGGTCCTGAGCATCGCCTTTCCGGTGGTGATTTCCAACGCGACCGTGCCCATCCTTGGCGCTGTGGACACCGGCGTGGTCGGGCAGATGGGCGAAGCGGTGCCAATCGGCGCTGTTGGCATCGGCGCGATTATCCTGTCCGCGGTCTACTGGATCTTCGGCTTTCTGCGTATGGGCACCGCAGGGCTGACAGCCCAAAGCATCGGAGCTGGAGAACGGGCAGAAACCTGTGCCCTACTGATGCGGGCGTTGATAATCGGTGCGGCGGGTGGTCTGGCGCTGATCCTGCTGCAAATCCCGCTGTTCTGGGGGGCTTTCCGGATGGCCCCGGCCTCACCGGAAGTCGAGGCGCTGGCCTCTGACTACATGCAAATCCGTATTTTCAGCGCCCCGGCGGCGATTGCGATTTACGGCATCACCGGCTGGCTGGTGGCGCATGAGCGTACAAAGACCATGCTGGTACTGCAGTTGTGGATGAACGGGTTGAACATTCTGCTCGACGTTCTGTTCGTGCTGCAATTCGGTTGGGGAGTTGAAGGCGTCGCCACCGCGACCGTGATCGCGGAATGGTCGGCACTGGGCCTTGGACTCTGGCTGACCCGTGATGCGTTTCAGGGTGGGCACTGGAAAAACCGTGCGAGCGTTTTTGACCCGGCGCGCCTGCGCAATATGGCAGGTGTGAACCGGGACATTATGATCCGCTCAGTCCTGTTGCAGGTTGCCTTTGTCTCATTCCTGTTTCTGGGTTCGTCGTTTGATGACGTTACATTGGCGGCCAATCAGGTGCTGCTGCAGTTTCTTTACATCACCGCTTACGCGCTCGATGGTTTTGCCTTTGCCGCCGAGGCCCTGGTTGGGCAGTCGCTTGGGGCGCGAAACCGGGCCGCCCTGCGCCGGGGTGTGATTCTGACCAGCCAGTGGGGTGCCGCGATAACCCTTTGTGTTACCCTTGGCTTTGCAATCGGGGGGCCAACCCTTATCCGGATCATGACGACAGCGACGGACGTCCAGCAGGCAGCCGACAGCTATCTGTTCTGGATGGTGTTGGCGCCTTTGTTGGGCGGCGCGTCCTGGATGTTAGATGGGATTTTTATCGGCGCGACCAGGTCGCGTGACATGCGCAACATGATGGCGGTTTCGATCTGTATTTACGGCCTGTGCCTGGCGATCCTGATGCCCGCGTTCGGCAATCACGGGCTCTGGGCCAGCCTTATCCTGTTCTTCGTGGCACGCGGGATCACCCTTGGCCTGCGGTATCCGGCACTGGAACGCGCGGCAGATGAAGCAAATTGAGGCGCTGGCGCGCCACACCATTTATGCCCCTGACAAAATCAGGGGCGGATGCCTCCGGCTGAAGTATTTCAGGCTCCAAAAAAGCGCAGAGTCAGAGGATATCCAACACGGACTCTGGCGGTCGGCCAAGCGATGCCTTGCCGTTGTGCCAGACCAGCGGGCGTTCGATCAGGATCGGATGCGTCACCATGGCCGCGATCAGGGTTTCGGGCAGGTTGTTTTTGGACAGGCCGAGGTCTTTGAACACCTGTTCGCCCGTACGCATCAGGGCTATGGCCTCAACCCTCAAAAGTTCTAGCGCCGTGCGAATTGCAGCTTCGGTCGGTGGCGTCTGCTGGTAGTTGACGATTTCGGGTGTAAAGCCCCGCTCCTCCAACAAAGCCAGTGTCTGGCGCGATTTCGAACAGCTCGGGTTGTGCCAGATTTTCGGTTGGGTCAAAGGAAACGCCCCCTGTCCGTGCCGACCGCATCAGCAACATTTTCAAATCCATCGCGCTCCAGCAGCCGGTCAAGGCCGTGGGCAATATCGCTGACCAGGCTGAAACCGCCATAAACCAGCGCGGTGTAAAGCTGAACCGCAGAAGCCCCGGCGCGGATTTTGGCGTAGGCCTGTTCTGCCGTGGCAATCCCGCCGACGCCGATCAGCGGGATATCCGGCCCGACGAGGGTTGAGAGCCGCGCCAGAATGCGGGTGGATTTCTCAAACAGCGGCTGACCAGACAACCCTCCGGCCTGTACCCGGTCAGCAGAAGTCAGCCCGCCGCGTGACAGGGTGGTGTTGGTGGCGATGATGGCGTCGAGGCCTGAGGCCTTGGCAACTTCCGCAATATCAGAGAGGTCACTCTCACTCAGGTCCGGCGCGATTTTCAGGAATACCGGAATTTTCCGCTCCAGAGCGTCACGGGTGGTCATCACCCCGGACAGCAAGGCAGACAGTGCCGCCTTACCCTGCAGATCGCGCAGTTTTTCGGTGTTGGGGGAGGAGACGTTCACTGCGGCAAAATCGACATACGCACCGCAGGTCTTCAGCACTGAGGCAAAATCGGCGGCCCGGTCTTCGCTGGTCTTGTTGGCCCCGAGGTTGAGCCCTACGATGCCCTGTTGCGGGCGTGTGGCCAGACGGGCGGCAATTGCTTCGGCCCCCTGATTGTTGAAACCAAAGCGGTTGATGGCCGCCTTGTCCTCGCGCAGGCGGAACAGGCGCGGCTTTGGGTTGCCGGGTTGAGGCAGGGGAGTGGCGGCGCCAACCTCGATAAAGCCGAAACCGGATTTCAACAGCGGCGCTATGGCTTCAGCATTCTTGTCAAACCCGGCGGCCAGACCGACAGGATTGGGTATGGTTAACCCGGCAAACGTTGTTTTCAGTCTTGGCGAGGTAACTGGGCCGGGCTGGCGGGTCAGACCGGCCTTCAGCGCTCTGATCGACAGGCTGTGGCCGGCTTCGGGATCAATCCGGTACATCGCGGCAAGGGCGAGTTTTTCGGTCAGCTTCATTGCATGACTTCCGGGAATATGTGGCCATCCTCGCCAAGTGGCAGCGGTTCGGCCCACAATACATCCGCCATTTGCAGAACGTCATAAAGATGCGGAAAACGGGCGCCGCCGCGCGACACTTCCCACTTCAGCCCTTCCAGCCCATCCGCATCAACCGCGATCAGCCAGAGATCGTCTTGCCCGGCGAAATGTCTGGTGGCGGTTTCACCGGCCTGTTCTGCGGTTGAGAAATGGATGAACCCGTCCGCCAGATCTACCGGCGCACCATCACTGTGGCCTCGGGCCTGCATGTCGGTCCATTGCGGAGCCGTGAAAATTTTGTAAATCACCATACCTGCCAGATGCAGGCTCTGACACAGACCGTCAAGAAGAATTGGGGTGTTTAGTGCGCTTTGCGTTTAAGCTGAAGCAGCTTAGACGCAAAGCGTCGGTTTAAGCCTTTGACGTGGCTGCGTTTTGCGTTCACCTTGTGAGTCAAGATAAACGCAAAACGCTCTAACCGTAGCGCGCCTGAATCATCAGGAACATGTCCGGCGGGGTCATCAGTTCGGCGTCCCGTTCCGCCTGTTTCCTTGCGTGCTCCATTGCCACCAGCCGTTGCAGCGGGCAGGACATTGTCTCCGACGTGCGGAAGCCCTCTGCGCTTGGGTCGCTGCTGCTCCGGTCAGGTTCCGAAGGTTTTCTCGGGTCGATATAAGATGCCATAGTCCACTCGCTCTCTGTGGCGCGCCCTTTTGGCAGGACGCTTTATTGCCTTCACAAGAATCAGCGAACGCCCGGATAAGGGCGGAAATGGTGCAGCCCGGAGAGGGCCGCCAGATAAATGTGTTGTATTTTGGTTTTTATGTAACGGTTTTAGAGCGTTTCAGGTTTTAACCGCACCGGTTTTGACCTGAAACACCGTTCCAAGTATCTGGTATTGCTGCTTTTCAGGTTTCATGGGTGATTCCAAAAAAACCTGAAAAGCTCTAGCGCAGATCCGGGGGTGCTGCCTCAGCTACGAAAGAGGCAATTGCCTCTTCCAATGGCACCACAGAAGTCTGTTTCTCACCGAGTCGCCGCACGGAAACTGTGCGCTCCCCAACCTCCTTCATGCCAATCGCCAGAATGGCCGGAACTTTGGCCAGCGAGTGCTCGCGGACCTTGTAGTTGATCTTCTCGTTGCGGATATCTGCAACAGCCCGGATGCCGGCGGCATTCAGCACTGCAACCACCTCGTTCACATAATCATCCGCATCCGACACGATCGAAGCCACTACCACCTGTGTTGGCGCCAGCCACATCGGAAAGCGCCCGGCGTGGTTTTCGATAAGAATGCCAAGGAACCGCTCGAACGAGCCCAGGATAGCGCGGTGCATCATAACGGGGCGGTGTTTCTGGCCGTCTTCGCCAACGTATTCCGCGTCCAGCCGTTCGGGCAGCACGAAATCGGCCTGAAAGGTACCGCACTGCCATTCGCGGCCAATCGCGTCGGTCAGTTTGAAATCGAGTTTAGGGCCGTAGAATGCGCCCTCTCCGGGGTCAACTTCATAATCCTCGGTCACGGTTTTCACTGCCGCTTCCAGTGCCGCTTCGGCTTTGTCCCAAACCTCGTCCGAGCCTGCGCGTACTTCGGGCCGGGTGGAGAACTTGATGTCGAACTTCTCAAACCCAAGATCGCGGTAAATGGTGCTCAGCAGGTCGATGAACAGTGCAGTTTCGTTCCGGATCTGATCCTCGGTGCAGAAGATATGAGCATCGTCCTGCGTAAAGCCGCGCACCCGCATCAACCCGTGCAGCGAGCCCGAAGGCTCGTAGCGGTGGCAGGAGCCGAATTCAGCCAGCCGGAGCGGCAGATCGCGATAGGATTTCAGGCCCTGATTGTAGATCTGAACATGGCATGGGCAATTCATCGGTTTGAGCGCGTTAGTCCGCTTCTCGTTGGCATGTTCCTCGTCGATCTCGGTGGTAAACATGTGTTCGCGGTATTTTTCCCAGTGGCCTGAGGCCTCCCAGAGCTTACGATCCACCACCTGCGGGGTTTTGATTTCCTTGTATCCGGCTGCGGTCAGTCGACGGCGCATATAGTCTTCCAGTGAGCGGAAAACAGACCAGCCATTAGGGTGCCAGAACACCATGCCCGGTGCCTCTTCCTGAAAATGAAACAGCTCCAGGGATTTGCCAAGCTTGCGGTGGTCGCGTTTTTCGGCCTCTTCCAGCATGTGGAGATAGGCCTTGAGGTCGGATTTGTTCTTGAATGCCACCCCGTAAATGCGCTGCAGCATTTTGTTGTCGGAGTTGCCGCGCCAATAGGCGCCAGCGACGCTCATCAGTTTGAAGCAATCGCCCGGAACCTGCCCGGTGTGCTGCAGGTGCGGGCCGCGGCACAGGTCCTGCCAGTGCCCGTGCCAGTACATGCGCAGGTCTTCATTCCCGGCGATGGCTTCGATCAGCTCGACCTTATAGGGTTCGTCGTTGTCGCGGTAAAATTGGACCGCACGGTCGCGATTCCAGACCTCGGTGGTGACCGGTTCGCGCTTGTTGATGATCTCGCGCATTTTCTTTTCGACAACGCCAAGGTCTTCGGGGGAGAACGGCTCGTCGCGGTCAAAATCGTAGTAAAACCCGTTTTCGATCACCGGGCCAATGGTGACTTTCACATCCGGCCACAGTTCCTGCACCGCGCGGGCCATGATATGGGCGCAGTCGTGCCGGATCAGTTCCAGCGCCTGGGCGTCGTCCTTGATGGTGTGGATGGCGAAACCGGCGTCGGCTTCGATAGGGCGGGAAAGATCCCGGTGCTCGCCGTTCACCGAGCAGGAAAACGCAGCTTTGGACAGCGATTTGGAGATGTCAGCGGCGACTCGTGCGCCGGTTACCCCAGCGGGATAGCTGCGCTTTGCGCCATCGGGAAGGGTGAGAGTAATGTCGGCCATCTTGTGGCACCTCCATCGGTTTGGCGCCTACAAAACGCCCGGTTGCGGTTATGTGGGGTGGGTTTAGTCGGTGGTTGGAAGGGTTGTCAACTGCAAGGGACGCCAGAGCGACGGCTGATCAGATTAATACGTGACACGCACGTTTCATAATTGCGGTAGGCCGGGCTTAAGCCCGGCATCCTTGCTGTGCCTGCCTCATTGCCGGACTTCAGCCCGGCCTACCAAATACATGTATTCGCTTTGCTGAACCTCCCCGAATAATTCAGACAATGCTAAACAGACGCAACCAATCCCGATTCGAGTGTACAATGACTACCCCCCAAACCCTTACCACCCCGCAAAACCGCAGCATCGCCCACCACCAGATGCCCGGCTCCGGCCCTGGCGTCGTATTCCTTGGCGGGTTCAAATCCGACATGGAGGGAACTAAGGCACTGTACCTTGAAGACTGGGCCAAGGCGCAGGGCCGTGCGTTTCTGCGCTTTGATTATTCGGGCCATGGCCAGTCCTCCGGCGACTTTCTTGACGGCTCGATTGGCGAATGGGCCGAGGATGCGATGGAAGCTATCAAGACCCTCACCGAAGGACCGCAAATCCTCGTCGGCAGTTCCATGGGCGGCTGGATCTCATTGCTGGTGGCCCGCGCAATGCCCGGAAAACTTACCGGCCTGGTGGGCATTGCCGCCGCGCCGGATTTCACCGAGGACAGCATGTGGGACGGGTTCAGCAAAATGCAGCGCGCTGAGATGAAGGCCAACGGGCAGATCGAACTGCCGTCGGATTACTCGGATGAACCCTATATCATCACTGAAAAACTCATCGAAGATGGCCGCAACCAGCTGGTGCTGCGCGATCCCCTGCCACTGGCGTTCCCGGTGCGGCTGCTGCATGGCACTGCTGACGTTGACGTGGCGATGTCGGTGCCGTTGCGTATCGTTGATCACGTAGCTGGTGATGATGTCCGCCTCACTCTCGTCAAGGACGCCGATCACCGGTTTTCCGAGCCGGATCTGCTGGACCTGATCGTCGCGGCCATCGGCGAGATCGACACACGTTTACAGGCAGGCGGGTAATGAAGGTTTCGCAAGCCGTAGCACAACGCCGCTCCTGCCGGGCGTTTCTGAGCGATCCGGTTGCATCGGACCTTCTGTGTGGTGTTTTTGAACGCGCCGCCCGCGCTGCCTCGGGCGGGAATTTGCAGCCCTGGCGGGTGTATCTGCTGAACGGCGAGAAAATGCAGGTGTTCAAGGGCATCATGGCTGACCGGATTTCGGCCGGTCTGGTTGATACGCCGGCATACGCCATCTATCCGCACCCCTTGCACGAACCCTATCGCAGCCAGCGGTATGAAGTTGGCGAAACCATGTACGGAGCGGTCGGTGTGGGTCGTGAGGACAAGGCGGAGCGGCGCAAATGGTTTGCCCGCAATTATCAGTTCTTCGGCGCACCAGCCGCGGCCTTCCTGTTTGTCGACCGGGCTATGGGACCAGCACAATGGAGTGATCTGGGCGGATATCTTGCCACGGTTCAGTTGCTGCTGGAGGAGCAGGGTCTGGCCAGTTGTGCCCAGGAATCCTGGGTGACCCAGCACAAATCCGTGCAGTCTTACGTGCAGGCCCCGCCAGAGCAGATGCTGTTCTGCGGTATCGCCATCGGCACGCCGGACAGGGAAGCGCCGATCAATCAGTTCATGACTACGCGGGCGGCGGCGGACGGCTGGCTGAGGGAGGTCTGAGCGGGCACGTGACGTCAGGTCGGGCTTTGTCAAATGCCGGGTTACAGGTATTCCTCAACAACACTCGCACAAAACAGGTTCGCTGATGCTGAAGTTTCTGAGGAATTCCCTTGTTGTTGTCCTGGTGCTGGCCGCCGCCGTTTATCTGTTTGGCCCGCGCGAACCAGTAGATACCACTGTCCGGTTTGACCCCACGGTTATCGGGGCCGATCTTGACCACTATCTGGCCGGGCGCGAAGCCCGGTTTGACGATATCATCCCCGGCGTTGAGAAGCGCATCGTCTGGGATGGGGCAGCGGGTGAAAAGACCGATCTGGCGATTGTCTACGCGCATGGGTTTTCCTCGTCCTCAGTAGACATGCGTCCGGTGCCGGGCCGGGTCGCGGCCAACCTGAACGCCAACCTTTACTTCATGCGTCTGGCCGGGCACGGGCGCACCGGGATTGCGATGTCAGAGCCCGACATGAACGCCTGGGTGCAGGATATGGCTGAGGCGATGGAGATCGGGCGGCGGATCGGGGATCGGGTGGTTGTTCTGTCCCTGTCCACCGGGGGCACATTATCGATACTGGCGGCGGCTTCGGAACAGATGAAAGATGGGCTGGCAGGCCTGGCCCTGGCCTCGCCGAATTTCGGCCCGGTCAATCCTCAGGCAAAACTGGCATACTGGCCTTTCGCCCGGACGTGGGTGCCGATGCTGGTGGGCCAGTGGCGCGAATGGGAGCCGCAAAACGAACTCCAGCGCAAATACTGGAATACGCGCTATGAAACCGTCGCGGTTTTGCCGATGATGGCGCTGGTGAAATCGGTCAACCAACTCGACCTTGCAGAAATCACGACGCCTGCGCTGATCCTATATTCTGAAAACGATGCGGTGGTGTCCCCAGACATGACCGCAGCCGCGGCAGGGCAATTGGGCGGCCCGGTGCAGATTGAAAAGCGGGTTATGACGCCATCTGACACCAAACATTCACACGTCATCGCTGGCGATATTCTCAGCCCGGCGCAAACCGATGAAACGGTTCGGATCGTCACCGATTGGGTCAATGACCTAAAGTAATATCCCGATGACAACCGTTGCCAGCCCCATTGTGGCGACAAAGACGGATGCCAGGTTTATCGGGATCAGGGTGCGAAGCTTGTTGACCAGTTCCTCGCCCTCAAGCCCCGAGGTGCGTAGCTTGTTGGCCTGAATAATGCAGTAGCCAAGACCAGCGACGCCGAGCAGGGCAATAATTGCTCCGGGAATGATTAAATAGTCCATCGGGTTCCTTCGTTTGGACGCTTGTTACTGCAACCAAACCGATGCCGCAAGCATGGCCTTGCAGTGCCCGGGCAGGGCGGCTAGGCAGTTGCTCGAAATCGAATCCCAAAAGAGGTCAGAGCAGATGAATGATGATTCCGTAGTAGAAGGCTCCTATCGCGTCGCCGCTGGTGAACTCCGCGCCTTTGTTGAACGGTTTGAGCGGCTGGAAGCAGAAAAGAAAGACATCGCGGATCAGCAGAAAGAGGTGATGGCCGAAGCCAAATCGCGCGGTTACGACACCAAGGTTCTACGTAAGGTTGTGGCACTGCGCAAGAAAGACCCGCAGGAGCTGTCCGAGGAAGAAGCCGTGCTGGAGATTTACAAAGAAGCCTTGGGGATGTGAGCGGGGATGACGATGGGATGCGTTGCGCAAGCCGACACCCACCGACCTGTACCCTAACAATTTACAAACCAGGTCGCGCTATAACCTTTCCCGACGACGTCAAAAAGTGGTTACCGGCTCCTCAAAGGGTAGCGTGAGCGAAGATCCCAAAGGAGCCGCCGAACACCAATGATCGAAGGTGCAGGGCTAACATCCCTGTCTGGCACTCAACCATAATGGCGGGCCCGTCTTTTTAGAACCACAGCAAGTAAAGAAACCAAAACCCTAGCACCGGAATGAAGCGGTCGCGGGGTGGTTTACTGCGCTTGTCATCCCCACGAAAGTGGGGACCCATTGCAGCGTCATACGAGTCCGATGGAGGTCCCCGCTTGCGCGGGGATGACACAATCAAAAAAGGTACCCGCAGCCTACGAATACATCCTCGGCTGGATAGTCTCGACCTTTTCCATCCGCTCGATGTAATACCAATCGTCCTCGTAATTCTCGGTCATGCCGATGGTCAGATCTTCCGGCCAGGTTGGGTTATAGGTTTCACCTTCAACCGACGGGAACTTCTGTTCAAAGGCGCGCGAAACCCGGTCAAAATCGCCGATCTTCTTGCCCGAATGCTCGGCTAGGTATTTTTGCATCAGGATTGCACCACGCAACGACATGCCGCTGTTGACCGGCGCGATCGTACCCTCCAGCGCTTCTTTGTTTTCGATCCCGGTAATGGCCTGTGCCACCTCGCGCCAGATGTGCGGATAGTCTTCAAACCTCCAGGCGGTAATGGCCACGTCGTATTTCTTGGTCTGGGCCCGGTGCAGAAAATCCGACCAGCGCAGGTTGTGCAGATTGGTCTTTTCGATGAACTTTTCGAAAGTTATCTGGTTGGAATGCCGGATCCCTTCAGCATAACACGACGGGATGAATGTTGCGGGGTTGCGCAGGGAAATGAACAGCCGCATCGGCAGGCCGTCCAGCGTTTCATAAATCTGCGCGATAGTGTTGCCGATGCGCGGGTAGAAATACTCCTTGCCAACCGGGCGCAGCAACGAACCGCTGATATTGGCGTCAATCAGTACGATCCTGCGGTACTCCCGGTCCCCGGTCAGGTTGAACAACAACTCAGCGTTGATGTCATCCACTTTGCCGCCCTTGCGCACCGCCTTGACCGCCTTGGTAAAAACCTGCACGGCGAATTCTTCCTCCGGCAGGCAGATGCCCTGATCTTCCAGAAGGTCCCGGTTTACTTCCAGCATTCGGCGCAGGTGTTTGGTCGCCGAGCGATGTGCGCCGATATGCAACCGAATATCCATAAACCTGCTCCGTAACGGGCGGGACTTTCAGACGCGCCCTGATTGGTTTGTTGTAGACTGAAAAAACCTGAATGCAAACGGGGCCAGTGCGCGCGGAAAGCCAGCCAAGCGGGCAGGCACCGGTAGACAGTGAAATCACGATGGGGTAAGCGCGACGGGATGGCTGAAATGGCACAAGATAAACTCCCCCGGCGTCGCGGTGGCACCCTGAGCGGCTGGTCCGCAGCAGCGATAGCAATCTCGGTGCTGGTTCTGACACCGATTGGCGCAGTGCTTTGGCTGGCATTGTTTCCGGCCGAAAACATCTGGGCGCATCTGATCGCCACCACCTTGCCCCGTTATATGACCAACAGCATCCTGATGATGGCCGCCGTCGGCCTGATCTGCGCGGTTGTGGGAACCGGCACCGCCTGGCTGGTGGTGATGTACCGTTTTCCTGCCCATCGTGTGCTGGAATGGGCGTTGTTGCTGCCCCTGGCGCTGCCGGCCTATATCGGGGCCTATGCGCTGGTTGATTTCTGGGAATACGCCGGGCCGTTTCAGACCTGGCTGAGGGGGTTTTTCGGCTGGTCTTCGCCGCAGGATTACCTGTTCCCCGAGGTGCGCTCGCGCAGCGCTGCCGTGCTTGTTCTGGCGGCTTCGCTTTACCCTTACGTCTATTTCCTGGCCCGCGCCGCGTTCAAGGAACAATCCGGCTCGGCCCTTGAAGTGTCCCGGGCGCTCGGCTGCGGCCCCTGGGCAAGCTTCTGGCGTGTAGGTCTGCCGCTGGCCCGGCCCGCCATCGTTGCTGGTTGTGCCGTGGTGATGATGGAAACCCTGAACGATTTCGGCGCGGTGGAGTTCTTCGCCGTCCAGACCCTGACAACCGGCATTTTCACCGTCTGGCTGGAAGCGTCCAACCCCGGCGGCGCGGCCCAGATCGCCTGTGTTATTCTGCTGTTTGTGATGCTGCTGGTCACGTTTGAAAAAATCAGCCGCCGCAAGATAAAATTCCACGAAACCGCTAAGCAGAAACGCCCAATTGTACCGGCGCAATTGCGCCGGGTTCGCGCCCTTTTGGCGGTCATGGCCTGCACATTGCCGGTTGCCATCGGCTTTGTGATGCCGGTGCTGATCATGGCAAAACACGCTATGAGTGATGCTGCGGGCTGGGACGCCGGTGCAGTGTTTCAGGCAGCGCTGACAACCATCTGGGTGTCCGCTCTGGCGGCACTGGTGACGGTGGTGGCCGGGCTGGTGCTGGTTTACGGCGTGCGGCTCTCTGCCAGCCGCCTGCCACGTCTGCTGGCGCCCGTCACAACCATAGGCTACGCCGCCCCCGGAGCGGTGCTGGCGATCGGCATCCTGATCCCGTTTGCGGCCCTTGATCACCGGGTTGCGGATCTCTGGCTGGCGCTCAGGGGCACCGATCCGGGGCTGATCGTTACCGGTACCAGTCTCGCTGTGGTTCTGGCCTACAGTGTGCGGTTTTTTGCCATCGCTTTTGGCTCGATTGACTCAGCCTTTGGTCGCGTTACGCCCCATATGGGCTGGGCTTCGCGCTCGCTCGGCCAGAGCGCCGGAGCCACGCTCTGGCGGGTCTATATCCCTATCATCCGCGGTTCGTTGCTGACCGCCGGGTTGTTGATTTTTGTCGACTGCGTGAAGGAGCTGCCAGCAACCCTGCTGCTGCGCCCGTTTGGCATGAATACCTTGGCTACGCATGTTTATGACCACGCTTCACTTGAGGATATAGAAGGCGCAGCCCCGGCGGCGCTGGCGATTGTTCTGGTCAGCCTGATCGCGGTCGCAATTGTCGCCACCGCCAACCGGACAAAGGGCTGAAGACCCGTCGCAAACACGGGCGGTACAGGGCCAACAAAACACTTGCAATCACCCCGCCATTCAAGCAAAAGGCCCGCCAGTGCCCCTATAGCTCAGCTGGTAGAGCAACTGATTTGTAATCAGTAGGTCCGCGGTTCGAGTCCGTGTGGGGGCACCATTTTAAACCGTATAATAACAAGAAGTTAACGGTTAACCCTCTAACGAACTGCGTTTACGGCTAAACGTCGTGTCACCAATATGTCAC
>JAAEUI010000446.1 GCA_024227475.1 Paracoccaceae bacterium
GGAGGCATGGCGGAAAGCCAACAAAGAGCTCGACGAACTGAAACGACAGAAAGCAACCTTACCGGTTCGTGACAAAACCAGCCTTGTTTTCCTGGCGTTACAATTGTTCGTCGTCGCTCGTATCGGCTTTCGGGCGGTATCCAGGGTCTTGGCCGTTTTTGCACCCCGGCTTGGATTGGCGAAAACGCCTTGCACTCAAACAATCATTAACTGGGTAACCCGACTGTCTATCTCCAGGATGGCGGGCGATCGGTCACCCGACCACACCGGCGCCTCCCTGCTTGCCGGCGGTTTTATTCTGTTGCTCGATGCCAGCATCGGCTTAGGCAAAGGCAAGATTCTGACGGTACTCGCACTGGATGCCAGGCATCATTTGCGCAATCAGGGCGCGCCCTCGCTGCAACAGGTCATATGCGTCGCCGTCGCTGTCAACGACACCTGGACGGGAGAGACCATTGCGGATCTTTTGCGAGCAGTCATCGCCCGGATCGGCAAGCCGGTCGCCTATCTGAAAGACGGGGGAACCGACCTGGGCAAGGCGGTGAGGCTATTGAGCGAGCAGGGCTCTACCAGTGTCTCGATTGATGATATTTCCCACTTTGTTGCCAACCTGTTGAAACACGAATTCCAGAACCATGCCATGTTTGATGTCTTTCTCCGGGCTTGTGGCGCTGTATCGAGACGGCTCAAGCAGACGATTCTGGCTTGTCTTGCACCACCGAAGGTGTCAACCAAGGCACGCTTTATGAACCTGCATCGTTTGGTCAAGTGGGCCGCTCTGTTACTCAAGCAGTCCCCGAGAGGCCGGGCCGCGAAAGGCTCATTACTTCAAAAACTCCGGGAC
>JAAEUI010000447.1 GCA_024227475.1 Paracoccaceae bacterium
GCCAAACCTGATTCAGGTTTAACGAAAACCGCTGTAAGGTATTCTCACTACATCAAAACAGACGCGGGTTTCAAGTGTGGTCCTTTTGGAGTAGCCAAAAGGGCCGCCGGAGAAATGCTTGTTTGACCGGGGAGATTTGGCACCTGCTTAAAGGCTGGTTTCCAGCTGCTCTAGGATCGCATCGCCCATTTCGCTGGTTGAAACCGGAGTTCCGCCGTCGGCCTGCATCAGGTCGCCGGTCCTCACGCCGTTTGCAAGCACACTCTCGACAGCGCGCTCTAGCCGGTCAGCTTCCTCGCCCTGATCAAAACTGTAGCGCAAGGCCATTGCCAGGCTCAGAATGCAGGCACAGGGATTGGCCTTGCCCTGGCCCATGATATCGGGTGCTGATCCATGCACGGGTTCGTACATGGCTTTTGGGTGTCCGTTTTCCATCGGTGCACCCAGAGAGGCTGAAGGCAGCATTCCAAGTGAGCCGGTCAGCATGGCCGCACAGTCCGAAAGAATGTCACCAAACAGGTTATCGGTCAGAATCACATCAAATTGCTTGGGGTCCCGCACCAGTTGCATCGCGCCATTGTCGGCATACATGTGGCTGAGTTTCACGTCGGCGTAGTCTGCCTGATGCACCGCCGTTACAACTTCCCTCCACAGGATGCCGGATTCCATGACATTGGCCTTATCCATCGAACAGACCTTGTTATTCCGCCGTCGTGCCAGCTCAAAGGCGGACCGGGCGACGCGGTCAATCTCGGCCTCGGTGTAGCGTTGGGTGTTGATGCCCACGCGTTGCCCGTCTTCCTCGAATATCCCGCGCGGCTCTCCGAAGTAGGACCCGGACGTCAGTTCCCGCACGATCATGATGTCGAGCCCGGCAACAACGTCCTTTTTCAATGACGAGAAGTCTGCAAGGGCGTCAAAACACTGCGCCGGGCGCAGATTGGCGAAAAGGTCCATTTCCTTGCGCAGCCGTAACAGCCCGCGCTCCGGTTTTACGCTGAAATCCAGATCATCGTACTTTGGCCCTCCAACGGCCCCCAGTAGAACAGCGTCAACCTCTTGCGCTTTTGCCATTGTGTCATCGTGTAGCGGCGTACCATGGGCGTCATAAGCTGCACCGCCAACCGGATCCTCGCTGACGTCGAAGGTGATATCCCGCTTTTCGCCAAACCAATCTATGATCCGTTTCACTTCGGCCATGACTTCCTGACCAATGCCATCTCCGGCAAGTATGAGCAAAGAAGGGGTGTTCATCTGTTCGTCCTTTCTGAGGCACCTTGCGCTTAATCTAAAACCAGATTGAACGCATAGCGCCGGTGCTATTGTAACGTTGTTGCGTATTAACAAACTCTGCAAGACAGAATTCGTGCAAAACTCTCCAGTTGGGTCCAGAAGGGCCCTAAAGCGCGCAGATTGTGCGGTCAAGACACCAACGCGGGGTCAGGGATAACTTGACGCTGTCTTTCGCTGGTTTGCGGGTAATTCAGCGAAGTTGTGGAATAAGTTCGTTCGCCAGAAAATCGAAGACCCGCCTCACCCGGGCTGAAGTCCGGAGCTCGTTGTGGGCCGTCAGCCAAACAGGCAAAGGTTCGATAGGCATATCCGGAAATAACCTTACTAACCCAGCCTGCTCGGCCAATGAAACTTGCGAGGCCCCAATTCCCATCCCGGCCTTCAGGGCCTCCATATAGACTACCTGATTGTCAGCCCGGAAAGCAAAGCTGTTGCGGTCTACGGTAAAACCGAGCTCAAGCATGCCGTTAATTAGTAGGTCTGATCTGTCATAACCCAGCAAAGTATGCTGCTTTAAAGCTTCAAATGTCTCGGGAATGCCGCGCTGCCTCAGATAGGATGTGGCCGCAAACATCCCAAGCGAGATATCACCGAGCTTTCGGGAGAACAGCGACTGTTGATCCGGCCGGACCATGCGAACCGCTATATCGGCTTCCCGCAACAGCAGGTTTTCTGTTGAATTGGTAGCGACAAGTTCAATTTGAAGCAGCGGCTCCGCCGCTATCAATTTCGCCAGAACCACGGGCATTACAAACGTTGCTATGATTTCGGAGGCTGTTATCCGAACCGTGCCAGCCACATCTTCGGCCTGCCCTTCGGCAACCAAAGAAATTCGGGCGGCAGATGCGCGCATTGCTTTTGCGTGCTCGAACAGGTCCAGCCCGGTTTGGGTCAGAACGTAGCCTTTTTCACCCCTCTGAAACAAAACCGAACCCAGTTGCTCCTGCAATTGTTGAATATGGCGGCCAATTGTTGGCTGGCTGCTGTTGCTTGTTCTGGCGGCGGCCGTAAAGGAACCCTTTTCAGCCACAGCCAGGAAGCTCTGTATCAATGTCCAGTCGAATTCTTGCATGTGAAACCATTCGTTTTTGAATAGATACTATTCAGATGTAGCCAATTCCCATTCAAAATAGCATGTACTAATTTCCAGGGGAACAGTAAAAAGGGAACTCAACATGTCACAATCAGCACTTATTCTCGGGGCCTCGGGCCGGTTTGGTCGCAATGCAACGAAAGCCTTTAACGATGCCGGATGGTGCGTTATTCCATTTGACCGCCAGAAAGACGACCTCTCGGAAATGGCTCGGGTTGCAGACGTTATCGTTTATGGCTGGAATCCGACGTATGACCGTTGGCAAGCCGAAGTGCCCGAGCAATTGAACCGGGTCATATCCGCTGCACGCGCGGCCAACGCAACCATTTTATTTCCCGGGAATGTCTACGTTTACGGAAAGACCTCGCCAGAACACATGACTGTTGGCACCCGGCACGCTGCAGAGAACCTTCTCGGGCGGATTCGGGTGGACATGGAGGAAACCCTGCGTCGATCCGGGGTCAAGACTATTATCCTGCGGGCGGGTGATTTTCTTGACACCGAGGCGTCGGGTAACTGGTTCGACATGGTCATTGCCAAAAACATTGGCAAAGGCGGTATCAGCTATCCGGGGGATCCGGCGATTCCACATGCTTGGGCATATTTGCCGGATTTTGCCCGGGCATTTGTTGAGCTGGCTGAAATCCGGGGCGTGTTGCCGGAATTTACCACACTCAACTTTAGTGGATACACATTATCAGGTGAAGAAATTGCAGACATGTTAGGGGCTCGGGTTCGTCGAATGAACTGGCTGCCGATCAAACTGCTTACCCCGTTTTGGCCGATGGCAAGACGGTTGTTGGAAATGCGCTACTTGTGGAACATGCCGCATAGGTTGGACGGGGCAGAGTTCGATCAAAATCTACCGGGGTTTCAGAATACTCCTGTACAGATCGCCCTAGGAAATGCCGTCTCATTCCAGATCAACCCAGACCAACCTATGGTCGGAGCTCGCATTACCGTCTAGGCCGATCAGGTCGAACAACGGGGCATCCGGCGTGGGCCAAAAGACTCCCGAATCTAGCACTTTCAGAGACTTAGAAGGCCGAACATAATCTACGCGCAGATTACCTGGCTCAGGATCATCGCGCCAGTCGGCGGTGTCCAGAGCCGGGTCTCCCAGATGGCTGGTGTTCGCCTTCCCTTGGCTCTCTGAGGCAAGAACAGCACCCCGCGAGCGGGGTTTCGGGTCCTGCAGCCTTTCATCGTTCAGCAGTTGTTTATTCGCCTGATGGTTTCCTTCTCCGTCGGAAGGATCGGCGTTGAGGTCGCCCATAATGGCAAAGCCGTGTTGCGGCGGCGGCGCTGATTGCGCCTCTATCCTGCCGTCCAGATACTCCGTCCAGAAACGGATCTCCTCGCCATTGCGTTTTCCATTCTGGTCCTCGGGTCCGTCAAACACCGGCGGTGTTGGGTGTGATGCAAGAATGTGAATGACCTTTCCGTCAGGAAGTGTAATGGGGACGTCCCAATGGCCCTTCGACGAAAGCCGCTGAACAGATTGAGCCTTGGCGCTTGGAAATGGTGAACCATCGTCATGCACCGGTAAATCGGCGTTTCTGAGGTCCCGTGCCAGAAACTGCGAATAATCTTTTGCGCCATCTGTGTTAATCGGAAACCGGGACACCAACGCCATTGCATATTGCCCCCGGAAATGCCCAAACCCGAATGCATCCGACGCATCGCCGATCCGCCCATCACCATCAAGGTCCAAACCACTCTGAACGCCGGTATTTTGTGGAGGAGCGAAATAGTAAGGATAATGAAGGCCGGCGAGATTACCGTCGTCCTCTGCCAGAACATCCAAAAAGGCCCTTAGCGCGCGGTTTTCGTAGTCATGATCGAATTCATTGATGAGCAGAATGTCAGGGCGGGTTTGTCTAAGAATGTTGGCGACTGCTGATATTTGCGGGTCATTCCCTTTAACAATATCGTGCAGAAGCACACCAGGCCCTTTGCGGGACAGGGCGACATTGTATGTGGCCACGCGAAACGGTTCTGCAAAAACAGGAAGTGCAAGGGCAAAAGCAGCAATCGTCAGGGCGAGCCGGATCACTCGTCTTCAGCGAAGTCTTGGCCAATCAGGTTGGCAATCCGCAACACAGCCAACCCCCTCAGGACGGATGCAGCCGGTACGAAACACCAAACCGCGATAAGCCAGACAAGAAACTGGCTGTTGTTGCTTGAGACCGGTTCAAGGTGCCCAAGGAAAGTCAGCGCAGCTTGGGGTGCAATATAGGGGAAGGTAAAACCAAACAGCAGACTTATCAGGGCGGAACGGCGCAGGTTCGGAATGGAGTCCTGCTCTTGGGCCAGATCAATTGTCGGCATGTTAACCCAAAGGTTGAAGTTCTCGCGGCCAAGCGGCCAGGCAAACTTCCAGATCACCGCGCTCAGAAACGTGACCCCCAACGCAGCCACCGTCAGTGCGGACGCGGCTGCCAGGCCAAGTATGCTCTGACTTTCCGGGCCCGCCGTGTGCGCCAAAGTTAAAAAGGAATGCAGGGGGCTGAACGGAAAATCCCAGAATTCGAAACTACTTGTTCCAATTGACGAGACAAAAACCGTTATAACAGTCGATTCCACGCCACTCCGAAAGGCGAACACCAGTATTACCAAAAGCGCGACGAGTATCGCGAACCGGCACCGATTATAAGGTGCTGCGAAGCGAAATTCGACCAGGCTTGGCGAAATGAAGCCATACTCCATTATCACGAAGGCGGCTGCGATGGCCGCAAGCAGAATGGATAACTCCGCTGAAATAGGGGAAACGTCGGGCAACATCACCGCCGGAACTGCCACAGTTG
Source organism: Paracoccaceae bacterium (assembly GCA_024227475.1). Taxonomy (GTDB): domain Bacteria; phylum Pseudomonadota; class Alphaproteobacteria; order Rhodobacterales; family Rhodobacteraceae; genus Amylibacter. Next base: position 5,194 of record JAAEUI010000447.1, read on the forward strand.
CGGCAACCAAGGCGGCCCTTACTGATGCGCCAGCAAGCCTCGTCAACACTGCTCTCATCCTCACACCCAGTCATTGTTACGCTGGGCTTTTGATTACGGCACTAAGCCTTATTATTGCCTTAATAGTGCCAAACTTGTGGGTCGGGTCAAGTTTTATAGAATAAAATTGTTATGAATCAGTAGTTTTCAGGGCGAACCTGTACCATGTTTGCACCACCACAATATAGCCACATTTAACTGCGGCCACACCTATATCTTGTGGACCGGCTTCAGGACCAGGGTGTCCTTTTAGTGTACTCGGCCTCGAATTCCCTGATGGATTCCACCTTTTGCATGGTCAAGCCGATATCGTCCAAGCCGTTGATAAGGCAATATTTTTTGAAGGCATCTACTTCAAAGAAGAATTTGGTTCCATCCGTTGCCGAAATCGTTTGTGCCTCCAGATCAACTGAAATCCGGGCGTTTTCGCCGCGCTCGGCATCTTCCATTAGAACGGTGACTTCCTCTGTCTTAAGTCTGATAGGTAAGATGCCATTTTTAAAGCAGTTATTATGAAAAATGTCTGCAAAAGATGTACTGACAACCACCTTGATCCCAAAATCCTTTAGCGCCCAGGGTGCATGTTCGCGGCTTGAGCCGCAGCCGAAGTTGTCGCCAGCTACGATGATCTGGGCATTGCGATAGGCCGGTTTGTTCAAAACAAACTCAGCAATTTCGTTGCCATCGTCGTCGTAGCGCATTTCGTCAAACAGGTTTACGCCAAGACCAGACCGCTTGATGGTTTTCAGGAATTGCTTCGGGATAATCATATCGGTGTCGATATTGATCAGCGGCATGGGGGCTGCGACGCCCGATACGTTTTCGAATTTGTCCATGAGGGATCCTCGTTGTTTTGGTGCCGACTTAGCCAATCCTGCAAGGACGGGCAAGCACAGGCCTAAAAGGGGTGCGTCCGGATCATCGGGCCAGGGAATGAGTCCCCAAAAGCATGACAATGGTTTGCCGGTAGTATCGTGCGGGCCTGATCATCAGGCCGCGACCCCTTCCGGGGTCCATAACCATCAGACCTTGTTGGTTTGTGCCGTAGATAACAACTGCATGGCTGAACACGCCGTTGCGTCCATATGCGTAGAAGACCAGGTAGAGATAACCGGATTCGCGCAACTTGCGCTCGGCCAACGCTTCGGTGAGATCAGCGGGCGGCAGGCCTTCGAGGTCCATGTTGCCCACATGCGTTAGAAGCCCGATACCGCCAAATGTGGCGCCGCCATTTTCATTCAGCGCATTGGGATAGGCCCCAATCGTCGCTTCGATACTTTCTTCTGAGACGGGTGTCGCACCATTGACGACCTGCGCTGAGGCGTACGACCAGCTTTCGTAGGCCGCCGACCAGCATTGGTGTGGTTCCTGAGTTACTTCAGGGGGTGCCGGTAGTGGTGGTTGATAGGTCATCTGAGAAACCCCATGATATCGACGAAGTGACCAAAGGTTAGCATTGTTGGCGCCTTTTGTCCTGTGCGCCGCGCGTTACATCATCTCCCGAATATCCGTCAGGTGTCCGGTCACCGCCGCAGCTGCAGCCATCACCGGTGACAGCAGATGGGTGCGTCCACCGCGCCCCTGCCGCCCTTCAAAGTTCCGGTTCGAAGTTGCGGCGCAGCGTTCTCCTGGCGCCAGCTGATCCGGGTTCATTGCCAGACACATCGAACAGCCCGCCATCCGCCATTCAAACCCAGCCTCTTTGAAGATATCTGCAAGGCCTTCTTTTTCAGCCTGCGCCCGGACCAGGCCAGAACCCGGCACGACCATAGCACGCATGCCTTCTTTTACCTTACGCCCCTTCAATACTTCGGCGGCAGCCCGCAGGTCCTCGATCCGGCCATTTGTGCAGGACCCGATGAAAACCGTGTCGACCTTCACGTCCGTCAGTTTCTGGCCCGCTTGCAGCCCCATGTATTCAAGCGCCCGCTGAGCCGCTTCTACTTTGCCGCCTTCAAAATCAGAAGGGTTCGGTACGGATGCGGTGATCGGCAGCACGTCTTCGGGCGAGGTTCCCCACGTCACGACCGGCGCGATGTCTTCGCCCCTAAGGGTGAGTACTTCATCGAAATGCGCGTTTTCGTCGGTGAAAAGGGTCTGCCAATAGGCTACGGCTTTGTCCCAGTCCTCACCGCTTGGGGCATGCGGGCGGCCTTTGACGTATTCAAAGGTCTTTGCGTCAGGCGCTATCAGACCCGCCCGGGCTCCACCTTCGATCGCCATGTTGCAAACCGTCATGCGCCCTTCCATGCTCAGATCACGGATAGCCTCTCCACTGTATTCGATGACAAAGCCGGTGCCGCCAGCCGTTCCCGTCGCCCCGATCACCGAAAGCGTTATGTCTTTTGCAGTCACTCCTGGGTGAAGTTTTCCGGTAATCTCGACTTTCATGTTTTTGGACTTGTTCTGGATCAGGGTCTGTGTTGCCAGAACGTGTTCCACTTCAGATGTCCCAATTCCGTGGGCCAATGCGCCAAAGGCGCCATGAGTTGCCGTGTGGCTGTCACCACAGACAACGGTCATGCCCGGCAAGGTCCACCCCTGCTCGGGTCCTACGATGTGGACTATTCCCTGCCGCACATCAGAGACCGGATAATAGTGAATTCCAAAGTCCTTGGCGTTCTGATCCAGCGCTTCGACCTGAATCCGGCTTTCTTCGTTGTCGATACCATTAATCCGGTCGATGGTTGTCGGAACGTTGTGATCAGGCACAGCGATGGTTTTTTCCGGAGCCCGGACCTGGCGACCGGCCGTACGCAAACCTTCAAATGCCTGCGGGCTGGTCACCTCGTGAACCAGATGTCGGTCAATGTAGAGAAGACAAGTGCCGTCTTCAGCTTCATGCGCGACATGCGCGTCCCAGATTTTGTCATAGAGTGTTTTGGCTGCGGACATGTGTCTCTCCCCGCGTATACGTTTTGTGAAGGTGGCTGCGTTTTAAGAAGCGCCATCCCATAGACCGGCAAGCAGGGCAAGTCTCTCGCCATGAAACCGCCAGGGCAGGCGGGTCTTGTCGTCCATATCAAATACGTAAGTCATCAGCCCCGTGTAAGCGCGAATCGGTTCAAGAACAAGATACTGTTGCCCGCTTTGTGATTTCCGCACTTATCATGGTCAGAAAAATCACTATCTTGGTAGCATTAGCCGAATTTTAGGGGGCCGAGTGGCAGAGGGCGAAACAACACTCGCAGATGAACTCACCGAAACCGAGGTGGAAACACCATCCGGTGGTTTGACTGACGGCGATGCAGTTCCCAGTCTTGCAGAGCAGACCGACACCCTGCTTACCATGCTGGGCCGGTTTAAAATCCGCCTTTTGCAAGACTGGACAATTTATCAAATACTGATCGTTCTGGCCCTGATTGCCGTCTCCTTCTTGATCTACCGTCTTTACAAACCCCGCATCAGGGCACTGCTTGGCGCGCCGCATGGATGGCCCAAGTGGGTCCTTCGGATACTGGCGCTGGTCAATCGCAGGCTCTGGTTACTGATCTTCGTGGTGCTGGCCTGGGCGACTGTGTTTGGAATGCAGGAGTTTCATCGCTGGCCGAGCCATCGATATTTCATTCAGGTGGCCGCGTCGCTGGCGACAGCTTGGTTTTTGATAGCGATCACAACTCGACTGATCCGAAACCGACTGATCCGGCGCCTGACAAAATGGGCGGCCTGGGTCTATGTGACGCTTGAAATTCTCAACCTTCGAATTACAGCGCGAAACGCGCTTGACGCTCTGGCCTTAGAAGTTGGAGAAACCCGAATTTCAGCGCTGACTATTTTGACAGCAGTGGTCGCGCTGGCCGCACTTTTTGCTTTGGCAGGGTTCCTGAGCAGAACCAGTGCATCCCGGATAAACAAGATCGAAGACATGTCGCCTTCGATCAGAGTGCTGTTCATCAAGGCGGTTCAACTTGGTCTTTTTATATTCGCCTTTGTCATCGGTCTGCGGGTAATTGGCTTTGATATTGGCAACCTCGCTCTCCTGTCTGGCGCAATCGGCCTGGGCATTGGCTTTGGGTTGCAAAAAATTGTGTCGAATTTGGTTTCCGGCGTGATCATTCTTCTGGACAAAAGCATCAAGCCCGGAGATGTCATATCACTGGAGGGGACTTTTGGGTGGATTACGCAACTGGGTGCCCGTTATGCGTCGGTATTAACCAGGGATGGCAGGGAGTATCTGATTCCGAATGAGGACTTCATTACCTCGCAAGTCATCAACTGGTCCCATTCTAGTGATTTGGTGCGTTTGGATATCAAGTTTGGTGTCTCGTATGACAGCGATCCTCATGAAGTGAAGCGGATAGCAGGAAAGGCTCCGCTGAGGGTAAAGCGCGTTGTTACAACGCCGGCACCGGTCTGCCACATGATCAATCTGGGGGACAGCTCGATAGACTTTGTTCTGCGGTTTTGGATCAAAGACTCTGCTGCAGGCCTAACCAACGTTCGGGGTGATACCTATTTGGCCCTTTGGGATGCGCTGGCTGAAAACAAGATCCAAATTCCGTTCCCACGTCAGGATATCACCATTCTATCACAGGAAGAGCCAGTAAATCCGTTGCCGGAAGTCTAAACCACTACCGACTGGCGTCGGTAGGATTTGAGATGTGCTTTTCCAAGTACTAAACCACTACCGA
>JAAEUI010000448.1 GCA_024227475.1 Paracoccaceae bacterium
ACATGTTCAGGCACATTTCACATGGCAAAAGAAAGCCGAACAGGTCCTACAAGTTTACGATTGGATCAAGGGCAATACTGCCATCCGGCCAAAGTTTTTCTGACTGCACCTACCGCCACCTGCGCATCCGCAGAGCTTCGAAAAATAGCCCCGGCAATATCCCAATACACCGCAAATACCGGGGCCCCAGCCGTATCGGACTGGACAACATCCGCCACAGCCATTCCAGGGCAAGTTTCCGCACCCATTTGGGTGCACGGACCTGACTCCCGGCAATGAAATCCAGCCCCGCCCCAACGCAAGCAAATCCAACGGTTGGCGCAGCCTCCCTCCCGCGGGCTGCGAAGACCTCCTGCTTTGGCGCCCCTAAAGCCAGAAAGCACAGCTGGGCACCGGAACTTGCCAGTTCCTGCAATATCTGATCGGCCTCCTCTCTTGTCGGATCAAACCCAAAAGGAGGGGCAATCTGAGCAACAACGGACAGCGAAGGCACCATTTTTTTCAACCCTTTGGCTGAGAGGTCCAACGCGTCCCTAGTGCTGCCGACAAGTGCAACACCAACTCCCTCCTCTGCGGCCAACCGGGCTAACGGGACCACCAACTCGGACCCCGGAATCAACTCAATTGGCCGGTTTGCCAAACGCGACAACCAGACGATCGGATTTCCGTCAGCCACGATCATATCCTGTGCCTGATAGGCCCAACAAAACTCAGCCGAAGCGGCCATTTTCACCAGATGGTCCAGGTTGAGTGTCGCCAAGGCAAAACCCTCACCCCCCCGAAGCCGCGCAGCAACCTGTTTTAACAGGTCATCGAGCGTTGCAACATTCACCCGTACAACACCAGATTTCGTGCGAAATTCCACTACTGACCTCCGGTTTCCACAAAATCTTAACCTGAATGTTCTTACATGCATTTATTAGGCAACAATATGGTAAAATCCACGTCCTAAAAGATATTTCCCATCTGAAATAGTAGCCCAAAGCCTTATAGTTCAGGCGGAATCTTGACTTTAACCTGATGTCACAACGGAGATGGCATGACGTCACTGTCCATCATCGGATGTGGATTTGTTGCAGACCTGTATATGCGGTCACTGGCGCTGTATCCGGACATCAAAATTGCCGCAGTTTACGACCGTGACTCCGCACGTTGTACAGCTTTTTGCAGCCATTGGAGTCTAAGCGGGGTTGCATCCCTAAAAGCACTGTTTGCTGACACGCCAAAGGGATCGGTTATTCTCAACCTGACAAACCCATCCTCGCATTTTGAGATCAATAAGGTCTGCCTGGAAGCTGGGTATCATGTCTATTCCGAAAAACCTCTGGCCGTGGATATGGACCAGGCAACCGCGCTTCATACCTTGGCAACCAAGCGTAATCTTCTGCTGGCCTCCGCCCCTTGCAGCGTATTGGGGGAGGCGGCCCAAACACTTGGTGCGGCGATCCGTGCCGACATGGCGGGATGCCCGCGCCTGATATACGCTGAACTCGATGACGGGTTTATTCCGCAGGCTCCCCATGGCAACTGGATCAGCGACTCCGGCGCGCCCTGGCCGGTGAAGGACGAATTTGAGGTTGGCTGCACCTTAGAGCACGCAGGTTATTACCTCAGTTGGCTGATCGGTTTTTTTGGCCCGGTCCTCACGGTAGTTGCTGCCTCCGCAGAGGTCATTCCGAATAAAACCCAAAGCGGAAACTGTGCTCCTGATTTTTCGGTCGCTACGCTGTTCTTTGAAAGCGGCCTTGTTGCCCGTCTCACGTGCTCAATCGTCGCGCCGCACGACCATCAAATCCGTGTCATCGGTGACAAAGGCGTCCTGCGGGTTGAAAAGGCATGGGACAATTCAGCCAAGGTATCCCTGCACCGCCGCATCAAAATCAGGCGTCGGCTGCTGGAATCTCCACTGGCAAAGCGGTTCAGGCTCAAGGGCCCGACCCACCCAAAAGTTACCCGCAAAGGGGCCGCGGCGATGAATTTCGCACTTGGGCCGGTTGAGATGATTGCCGCACTTAAGGAAAACCGCCCCTGTCGCCTGTCCAGCGATTTCGCGCTTCACATGAACGAGGTAACGCTCGCCATCCAGAATTCGGGCGAAACCACCGGCGCGCAGCAGATGCAAACCACCTGCCCGCCTATTGAGCCGATGCCATGGGCGAAGTAGTTTCTCCTGTCACCGTGTTGATAACGGGTGCTGCCGGGTTTATCGGCAGTCGCTGTGTTGAATACGCGCGCGCGCGTGGTCACCGAGTCGTGGCTGTTGTTCGCTCGCTCAGCGCCGCCTGCCATCCCTGGCAGGACAATCCATTCATCGAAATTGTGGCTGCGGATCTGGCCACTCCGGGCGGCTCCGCCATACTGGCGGAGGCACTTGATGGTGTCGACGTCGTTATCCACGCCGCAGCCTCAATAGCCGGCGACGACGCGAAGCATGCCCGGGATACGCTGGTTGCCACGTCTGCTGTGGTTGATGCAATCGCGGCGCGACAAGCGGCGGGAAAGCGGCTGGTCCTGGTCAGTTCCATCGTCGTATATGATACCACATCGCTCAGGGCTGGTGCCTTGCTGGACGAAGCAACCGCACTGGAATCCCATCCTGACCGGCGCGACGCCTATTGCCGCAACAAACTGGCGCAGGAAGCCATCGCGACACAGGCGGCACAGTCCGGCGAACTCGACCTTTGCATTATCCGCCCCGGCGCAGTATTCGGGCCCAAACGGATTTGGAACAGCCATCTGGGGCCCGCCTTCGGACCTATCTTGCTGCGCATTGGCGGGCGAGGCCAGATCCCGCTGACTTACGTCGATCACTGCGTTTCAGCTTTGGTCAAAGCAGCCGAGCGCCAGTTTTCCGGGGTGACGGCTTACAACGTTGTGGACAACGATCTGCCAGACCGATCTGCCTTTCTACGCGCGCTGCCCACCAAAGGACAGCCGAAGCTCGCCATTCCGGTCTCATGGCAGATACTGAACATATGTGCCAGAACGCTGAACCTATTGCCGGGCCTCCGGCGGCGCCTCCCAGGTTTGTTGCGCCCGGCAGTTGTCCGCGCCCGCCTGATGCCGCTGTACTACAGCAACGCGAGGGCTAGGGCGGCGCTTGGATGGCAACCGGAACTGCCCTTCGTCGCCGCAATGCAGCAAGCCCTTGCCGATGAAACCGGAGCTTAAGATCGTGCCGCAGTCCGAGCTGCCCCTGCCTGGCCCAATTGCCTATCTGACGGGTGAATATCCCCGCGCCACGGATACATTCATCCAACGCGAAGTTGCCGGACTGCGCGATCAGGGTATCGAGGTTCTGACGTGCTCAATCCGCAAAACCGGCGCGGAGCATCTGGTTGGGAAGGAACAAGAACATGAGGCCGCTAACACCTTCTACGTTTTGCCAGCCGCAATATCGCTGCGTTTGCTGACCAGTCACACAAGCCATCTGTTCACCCGTCCTATGCGGTATTTCCGAGCGCTCTTCCTCGCCCTGCGCAGCGGCGCACCGGGTGCCAAGGGACTGCTCTATCAGCTTTTCTATTTCGCTGAAGCGGGGGTTCTGGCCCAATTTCTGAGCCACAACCGTGTCGTCCACATCCACAATCACATCGCCATGGCCAGCGGCTCCGTCACCATGCTTGCCAGTGAAATCAGCGGTGTTCCCTTCAGTTTCACGCTGCATGGCCCTGACATTTTTTACGACCCTCAGAAATGGCGGTTGGATCTCAAAATCGCCAAAGCCCGGTTTGTGGCCTGCATCAGCAGGTTCAGCCGCAATAAGGCCATTGAACTTTCCAGTTCGGAATATTCAGACAAGCTGCACATTGTTCATTGCGGTGTTGTCCCAAACAGATACCGAGACAGCGTTCCTGAACCGCGCGGCAAACATCGGATAACTTTTGTCGGTCGACTGGCCGCTGTGAAGGGACTGGCTGTATTGTTTCAGGCCTTGCCGCCTCTGTTGACCCATTTCCCCGACTTGCGCGTCACTTTGGTCGGTGATGGTCCGGAACGGGCGGAGCTGGAACAACAAGTGCGCGAAACTGGCCTTGCTGAAATTGTCGAGTTTGCGGGTTATCAGTCCCAGTCAGAAGTTGCCGAGACCTTGAAACAGACCGACCTTTTTGTTTTACCAAGTTATGCCGAGGGCGTGCCGGTTGTCCTGATGGAGGCCATGGCCGCGCAAATCCCGGTAGTCACCACCCGGATCGCAGGCATTCCAGAACTGGTCGAGGACGGGGTGAGTGGTGCGCTAGTTGAACCCGGAGACACCGAGCAACTCACCGTCAAAGTGGCGGACATTCTGACCGACCCAACTAAATCTGTGACCATGGGTGCTGCGGGCCGGGCAAAGGTCCTGGCCGAATTCGATGTTGCCCACGAATCCGCGTGGCTTGCTGAGATTCTGCGCTGTTACACACTTGCCCAACCGCACCCTGGTGTCCGCCCGGGGGCCAATGCATGACAATTGCAGCTGTCATCATAGGCCGCAATGAAGGGGAGCGCCTGCTTGCTTGCCTTGCCTCCGTTCGTGGAACCGTGGACCGGATTGTTTATGTCGATTCCGGCTCAACGGACGGCAGTGTCGCGGCGGCAAAAAACGCTGGTGCAATCACTTTAGTACTTGACCCGGCCCGGCCCTTCACCGCTGCAAGGGCTAGGTCAGAGGGTTTTGAAACCTCGCAAAACGAAGAACCAAAACCCCGCTACGTCCAGTTCATCGATGGTGACTGCCTGCTGCAACCCGGCTGGATCGACGCCGCAAAACAGGCATTGGATCAGGACGAAACACTTGGCATCGTCACCGGTTGGCGATCCGAAATCCATCGCAACGCCAGCATTTACAATGCGCTTTGTGATTTTGAATGGCACCGTCCCGCCGGCGACATCCTCACTTGCGGCGGCGACATGATGGTCCGCAGTAAAGCTTTTGAGGAGGTAAGCGGGTTTGACCCCACAGTCATCGCAGCCGAGGATGACGAATTCTGCGTTCGCATCCGCAACCGCGGCTGGAGTATCAAACGCATCCCCGTTGAAATGACCCGCCATGACGCAGCCATGACGCGCTTTCCACAGTGGTGGCGGCGTGGGGTGCGCAGCGGGCACGGCTTTGCTCAGGTCGGCGCGATACACCCAGGTTATTTTGTCAAGGAGCGCCAGCGCGTGCTGGTTTATGGAGGCATTTTGCCACTCTTCGCTGTCCTTGGGCTGCTGTTCCAGCCCTGGATACTCCTGCCCATTGGAGTTCTCTATGTTTTTTCATATTTCAGAACAGCTTATGGGCTTAAGCAAAATGGTCTCAGGGATCTTGAACCCTTCAGTCATGCCATCCTGATCACCTTGTCCAAGTTCCCCAATTTTCAGGGTATCCTTATTTTTTACGGGCGGCGGCTCCGGGGCCTTAAAATGAACATAATTGAGTACAAATAGACCGCTATACCGACCATGACTGTAAGTATGCGTATAAGTGAGTACCGTAATGTCAGCTAAGACCACCCGCGTTGGCCTCATTGGGGCTGGTTACATCGCCAATTGGCACGGCGATGCGGTTCGCGCGATTAACGGGGCCAAAGTAGCTGCCGTTTGTGATATTTCCAATACCGCCGTCGGGGAACTGGCAGCGAAATATGGCGTTCCGGCCTACACGTCGGTTGACGATCTAATCGCCGCAGCGGCTTGCGATGCAGTTCACATTCTCACACCACCACACCTGCACAAGGATTTGGCGATCCAGTGCCTGGAATCCGGGTTACATTGTCTGGTTGAAAAACCCTTTGCATTGTCAGTCAAAGACGCTCAGGCCATTTCAGACACGGCCAAATCGGCGCATCGATTGGTTGCCGTCGGGCATAATTTCCTCGGGCTGCCATCCTACCTGCGGATGAAAGCAGATTGTCGGAGTGGCGGGCTTGGCCTGGTCAGCTTGGCAGAATTCAACTGGAATTTCCCCCTCGCACCCCTGCGCTCCGGCCCGTTCGGGCTCTGGATGTTGCGCCAGCCGAAAAACTTGCTGCTAGAACTCCTTCCACATTTGTTCGCCTTCGCGGTTGATCTGTTTGGCGAGCCCGAAATCCTGCACCTTGAGATGTCGAAGCCCATTGAGCTCTCGGGCGGGGGCCGTCGCAACCAATCCTTTAGGATCCTTGCACGCGCCGGTGACGTTGACCTGACCTTCAATCTACAGCTTGGCGAAACCATGGACGACCGTTCTGTCACGCTGAACGGCTCTTCTGGCGTTGCCCGGCTTAACTTCGCGGCTGACACGCTGGTAACGTCTCGCGACAACGCAGCCGATATCGTGGTCAACCCATTCCTCTATCAAATGTCACATGCCGGCCAGCACCTGCGCGAGGGTTTGCGCAACGCCGCCCGTCATGTCACTTCCATGAACCAGAAATCCGCTTACGGGCTCAGCTTTGCCAACACGATGGAGAGTTTTTACACGTCTATTCGGGATGGTTCGCCGGTTGACTGCCGGTATTCTGGCAGTGCCGCTGTCAAGGCAACAAAAGCCATCGACAATGTGATCGCGCTGATGCCCAACGGGGGCGTGGACCCTACACCATCAAAAACAAAGCACCGCAAACCCAAGCCAACTGTTCTGGTCATCGGTGGTACCGGCTTCATTGGCCGTCACCTGACCCGGGCGCTGGTCGCTTCAGGCCGCGATGTCCGGGTTCTGAGCCGGGGCAGTTCCACCCCCTTTGGAGATATGGCTGACCGGGTCGAGAGCTTTTCCGCCGCGCTCTCTGACCCAGTCGGGCTGCGCGCCGCCATGAATGGCATCAAAGCCGTTTTCCATTTGGCAAAATCTGTTGATACAACCTGGGAAGATTGCCTAGTAAACGACGTCGGTGTAACGGAGAAAATTGCCGAAGCAGCGCTGGATAGTGACGTTACCCGCTTCATCTACACCGGCACAATTGCGTCCTATGACATGTCGGATCCAAACCAGACCATCTCTGAACAGACCGGGTTTGAGGACGATATGTCAGACCGCAACCTTTACGCCCGGTCCAAAGCGGCCTGCGAGAAATGTCTGACTGACCTGCATCATTCCCGTGGCCTGCCGCTGGTAATTGCGCGCCCCGGCATCGTTCTGGGCAAGGGAGGCCCTTTGCAGCACTGGGGCATTGGCCGCTGGCAGGGGGCGGGGACGGTTAGGATTTGGGGATCCGGGCAAAACATCCTGCCCTTCGTGTTGATCGATGACGTCTGCGACGGGCTGATCCGTATGCTCGACGTAAACGAGTCGGTTGGGCTGTCCTTCAATCTTGTCGGAGAGCCGGTGATGACTGCGCGGAGTTATTTTGATGCCATTCACCAGACATTGGGTGCAAGAATTCAGGTTCGTTCCGGGAACCTCCACGCCCTGTTTGCAACCGATGCGGTGAAATTCGCACTGAAAAAATACGCCTTGCACCGAAAATCGGTGACCCGCCCGTCTCTGCGCGACTGGAAATCGCGCGCGCATTATTCGCCGTTTGTGATTGACCACCCGAAAAAAGTACTCGATTGGGGGCCGGAAGCAAACCGCCAAGCCTTTATCGAAAAAGCAATAACCAATGCCGGACTATTTGGATTCTGAGGGACGGGAACAACATATTTGCCCCAATTTTCAGTTAGGTTTCGCAACAACAAGAAAACTGCTCTAAGACAGTTAATACCGGCAAGGACAGAGCAATACGTGATGGAAAAAAGTAAAACACCATATTGGCGTTACCGGCTTTCGCGCAATGCCGAGACCGAAACCTCCCACCCCGAACAGCAAGTCCAGGAGGAAGTGTCCGTGCGTGAGCGGCGGAAAAGCCTGCCTGCTGGGGTTGTAACTGATCTCTGGCAGGATCTGGAATCCATAGAGCTTGAAGAAAACCACCTGATCCGCAACCGGGTAATCAGCGGCAAATCCGGACAGAAAGAGCAAGCACCGTTTGACGTTCTGCGTACCCGGCTGCTGCAAACGCTGCACGAAAAGGGTTGGAGCCGCGTTGCCATTACCTCTCCGTCAAACGGGTGCGGCAAGACATTTGTTGCCGCCAATCTTGCGATGAGCTTGGCGCGGCGCGAAAATAGCCGCACCGTCCTCATGGACATGGATCTGCGCAAACCCGGTCTCGCCAAAGCCCTTGGTGTATCAAGCACCGGTGCGATGCGACATTTTTTGACCGGTGAACAGGACGCAGCCGATTTTTTGTTGAAAGTTGGCGAAAACCTGGTTGTCGGTCTGAACAGTTGGCCAGAATCTGAGGCATCGGCACTATTGCAGAATGAAGCTTCCAAAGACGTTCTGGAAAGTATGCAGCACGATCTTGAGCCCGAGGTTGTATTGTTTGATCTGCCCCCAGCCCTGCAACAAGATGACGTGCTGGCATTTTTGCCGCAGGTTGACGGCGTATTGCTCGTAGTTGGAGGCGGACAGACCAAAGCAACCGATGTGCGCAAAGTCGAACATCTGCTAAGAGAACGTGCCCCACTTTTGGGGGTCATCCTTAATCGGGACGAAGGCTACAACGACGTTTGAAAACTTTGTCGCGGTTCAGCTTTTTAACTCCCGCTTCCGGATATCATCTGAACACCAGCCCAGATTGCCCCAACTGAGAGAACCGAACAAACAGCCAGCACGTTGCGCTGACGTGTTCGTGGCGCACCCGACTTCATGTCCGGTATGGTCACAACCGGGCTCATCTGCAACTGACGCTCTAGCTGTGCAGCATTTCTGATCGCCGGGTTCAGAGCCTCCAACAGCAGAACAAGCGCTGCCGCCGCAATTATCGATAGCATGGTTCCCACAGCAGTCAGTTTCTTACGGTTCGGCGCGATGGGATGTTCCGGCACCAAGGCCTTTTCCAACACCACAAGGTTTTCAGACTGAATACCCGTTTCCAGCATCTGGCCGATTTCGGCCTCGGCACGGTTCTGGGTAATCACAGTGTACTGGTCTTCCAGCTGCGTAAGTTGGCGGTTCAGAATGTTGAATTCCTTTTCAACCTGCGGTGCATCGGCTATTGCCTCCCTGATCCGTGCCTGTCGGTCGAAGATCAGTTGCCGCTGAGCCTGGGCCAGTGCCAGCTGAGTTTCATACTCACTCGCCCGGGTTTTCGCTTTGTTGCTCTTCAGTTCGATAATCTGCTGGTCAATCGCCAGTACCGCTTCTTCCAGGCCGACGAGCAATTCATGCTGAGCCACAAGTTTTTGAGGCAGCGACTCGGCGTTTTCACGTTTGAACTCAGCGATTTTGGCGTCCAGCGCGGTGATAGCCGCATCAACCCGCGCTTCCTCGCTATCAAAAAACGCAAGCGCTCTTTGCGCCTGCTCAACCCGCGCCAGCCGGTTCTCTTCAAGCACTCTGTTCACAAAGTCATTGGCAACGCTGGCAGCAATTTTGGGTCCCCCCAGCCTAACGGTAACCCGCATGGCAGAGGGCGCATTATCGGGTCGCCAGTTTTGCGTCGGGTCTGATATCTGCACGATTTTGGTTGCCAGCCGCAATTGGAAAACCTTGTCGTTCATCGTCATCGTGGGAACATTACCAAACAGATCGTAGACCTCGATCACGCCAACTAGATTGTCACGTGCCATGATCCGCTGTTCGATCTTTTGCAGGTATCGCGTCAGAGAAGAGGTGCTGTCGGTCTCTTTGATACTGTCAGAGATCTGTGAATTTCCGATCTGAATTACCGCCGTCGATTCATACTCACGCGGCAGGCTGAAGGCGTAAAGAACAGACACTACAAATCCCAAAGCAACTACGGAGCCCCAAACAGACATCCGCCTGCGCGCCATGAGCAGTAATTCGTTTATCGTCTGGATCTGATCCATTAAGTTAACTCCCTCTCACCGAGGTGACCGACACTGCGCCGGGGCTGTCCCGACTGATACACGATACAGGTGGTCAGGATTAACCCGCGACCACAATAATACCGTCCAACTATCCTCTCACCGACGTTAAAAACGCCGGCTGGTTGGACAAAGGTTGCCGAAAAACCCTCGGTTTCCGGTTCCAGTTCAATTTTCAGACCACTAAAACCAAACAGGCACCTGCTCAGCGGATACTGCGCCTTGTAAGCGCACTCCTTTGCGCTGAAAATCAACCGGGCCAGTCGGCCTCGCTGCTGCGCGGGTTGATCGAGCAGCCATTTAACTTCCTCACGGCTGCAGACCGTCGTTACAATATCATTTTCAAGCGCCTGGTCAGGTTCCAGATCAACGCCAACCGATCGGATTTCCCCGGCATGAGCGACAACCGCAATACAATGCGTGCTACAGTGAGAAATACTGCCAGCAACATTTTTCGGCCATAGAGGTGCCCGGTCGGGCCCGACAAGGACAGGTTGCCGGTATACCCCGATCGCGCTCAACGCGTCCTGTGCGGCAATCCGGCCAGCGGTGTATTCCATCTTTCGCTTGCCGATCATCGAGGCCAGCGGCGGAATTTCCTCGGACAACAGCCCGACATAACGGCGGCGCGGGTCCGCAATCCCGATCCCGATTTCGGGCGGAAACAGACGGCGCGCAATTTCCGCCGGGCCGCAAACAGCGGCTAAGGCTTTTTCCGCGATCAAGAAATAGCTCTGCGTTTTGCCCGCATTGCCCGGCGGCGGGCGATGGCGTCAATTCGGTTCCCCATCTGGGAATCCGTCTTTGCAGGTGCTTTCGCTGTCGGGTCAATCTGATCCTTCAGCCTGCTGGCCAAAGCGGACAGAGTAGGGAACCGGAAAATATCCGTGATACTCAGGCGATCTGCCCCCAACTCCGATTTTATCTCACGATGAGCCTGAACCGCGAGCAGGGAATGCCCCCCAAGGTCAAAGAAATTGTCGCCTGACCCAATTTTGTGAATCCCCAGAATACGGCTCCATATCGCTGAAATCTGCTGTTCCAGAGAATTATCCGGTGCAACGTAACCGCTGGCAGGTTCCCCAGAGGCTGCTTTAGTCAGCTCCGGTAGTGCGTTGCGGTCAACTTTCTTGTTTGGGGTTAAAGGCATCTCATCCTCCTTCTGATAGTGAGACGGTTTCATATATTCCGGCAAACTGGCACCAAGCATCCTGCGCAGATCAGACTCCGATACAGCGCTGCTCGCCACATAGTAGGCAACAAGCCGGACATCCCCCGGCACCATTTCCCGTGTAACAACAACTGCCTGGCTGATCGCTGAATGCGTTTCCAAACAGGCCTCGATCTCGCCAAGTTCAATCCTGTGACCACGCAGTTTGACTTGATTGTCCACCCGTCCGAGAAACTCAATCTTTCCATCGCCGCGCCGACAAACCAGATCACCTGTACGGTACATCCGGCCGCTTTGGCTGCAGAACGGATCGGTAGGGAACTTCTCGCTGGTCATCTCTGGTCTTTGCCAGTACCCGCGCGCAACTCCGGCCCCGCCGATGTACAATTCACCTGGCACGCCAACCGGAAGCGGCGTCTGCTCATCATCCAGAACATATAGCTGCGTATTTGTTATCGGTGTGCCGATGTTTACCAGCCCGTTCGTCGTCACCGCGGGTTCACTGGACGACCAGATCGTCGTTTCCGTCGGCCCATACATGTTTTCCAGCGTTGCTCTGGTGCAGTCGGACAATTCGCCGACCAGCGAACCTGGCAGTGGTTCTCCGCCGATCAGCAGGTTTTTGACCGATCGCAATGCGATGCTCGCCGAAGCATCTGTTACCAGCATCCGCGCCATGCTTGGAGTACATTGCAGATGCGTCACATTATGCCGGGCAATTTGCGCCGCGATCGAGAAATCGTCCTTAGCTGGCTTGGTCGCAGTATTGGCACGCTTCAGAACCTCGGCCAGCGGTACCAGGCCTTTCAGTACCGTTTCCACCGGCAACCCGTAATCCACCAGACAGGCTATTTCGCCAACACCTATCTTTTTCAGCTGTTCAACACGGGCAAGACAGTCCTCCACTGTGCCAAACAGCCCGCTGTCCTCAAAGTACCGCTCGAAAGCAAAATCGAGAATGGCTTCCAGCTCTTCAGGTGTGAGAATTTCCAGATCCAGCTGAAATGGATTGCTGACGCCTTTTGGCCTTTTGAACGCCGGGAATGACCAGGCGAACTGTTTGATAAGTCCTGCCGCACTGCGCATATAGTTCTTCATCGCATCACGGGCTGTTTCGCGCGCCGTCTCGCGATCATCGGCCACATAGGTGTGCAGCATCAGCGTCACGGTAAAACCTTGCGGATCATGCCCCGCCGCCCGTAGGGCTTCGTGATAGATGGCGGTCTTTTCCTCGACCTCGGCGATGCTTTGCCCCAACAGGTGGGTAAGAACATTGGCCCCGACCTCACCAGCCTCTTTCCAGGTTTCGGGGTTGCCTGCAATTGTTACCCAAATCGGGATATGTTTCGAAATGGGTCTGGGCTGGGTCACAACCGCAACCGGCTTGCCATCCTTATCTGGAAATTCAACAGGTTCACCGCCCCACAGCCTACGTACCGTCTTGATTGCCTCAAACATTGCCGGTTTGTTGTTGGGCGGCGTGTTTTCAGGTCGCAGTACAAAATCATGCGGATGCCAGCCGGACGCCATGCCCAAGCCAACCCGTCCCTGGGTCAGATTATCGATAACCGCCCATTCTTCGGCAATGCGGATTGGATGATGAAGCGGCGCAACAATGCTGCCCGCCCGTACCGCCAGATTTTTGGTGATTGACGCAATCGCCGCCCCGGTCACTGCCGGGTTGGGGTACGACCCGCCAAAGGCATGAAAGTGGCGCTCTGGTGTCCATACAGCGCAGAACCCGTTCTTGTCGGCGAATTTTGCGCCCTCAATCATCAACTCGTATTTGTCTGCACCAACAACACCGTCGTTGCCCCAGTTATACAAGGAGAACTCCATCTTCTGATCACTGATCATGACCGGTGCGTTAGAGGCCATTACCCGGCTTTCATCCGAGTTCAGAACCACCTTGAAACCGCGTGCCAGCGTGTAGAACAACTCCAGCACCGAAATATCAAAGGAAATGCTGGTCACCGCCAACCAGACACCCGCAGGATCACGGTTGACCCGCTTATCCATACCGGTAAAGAAGTTCGCCACGTTGCGATGCTCGACCATCACACCTTTTGGTACTCCGGTAGAGCCTGACGTATAGATCAGGTAAGCTAAGTTTTCCGGGGTCACACCGCTATCGAAATCCACGTCCGGAGCAGCCTCGATCCGCGTGTCATTGTCAATTTCAAGCACATTCGCCTGATGATCGGGCAACTCCGCGATCAATTCCGATTGAGACACGATAACCGGGGCCCCACTGTCGCTAATGAAATGTGCCAGCCGGTTCTTTGGATATGTCGGATCAAGCGGAACATAAGCCCCTCCCGCCTTTTGAATCGCCAGCGCCCCAATCACCATGTCAAGCGAACGCCGCGTGAACAACCCGACTGGAATATCCAGCCCGACCCCCATGTCCCGAAGCACATGTGCCACCCGGTTGGCCCGGGCGTTCAATTCTGCATAGGTCAGTGAATGATCTTCAAACACCAGCGCCGTTTTGTCTGGAGTTTCCAAAGCCTGGGCCTCAAACAGCTGGTGCACACATGCGGATTTATCATAATCCGCCGTGGTCTCATTCCAGCCAAACAGAACCTGATCCCGTTCGGCATCAGACAAGACGGGTAGCTCTTGCACCGGGACATCATCGCATCCTTTATCGGCAATCGCTGCCATCAGATGGTCCAACTGACCGGCAATCCAGGTAACGTTTGCTGCCTCAACCCGGGCCGTATCTACATGCAATTTGGCGTCGGCAACATTGACCGTGATGCAAGACCCGACAACCAGTCCGGCTTCCGGGATTTCGGAAAGTGCAACATCGGGGCACCGCGACAAATCAATCGTTTTGTCCCGCGCTGCGATATCACAGGCAAACGCTCCACGGTTGCGGGCTTCGGTCAATCCTTTGGCAAACACCTGTGCAGCTTGCCCGAACAACCCGCTTCCAAACCGAACTGGCACCCAGTCATTGATGTACCCAGGCACTGGGTTTTCTGTCTGCAATGCCAGATCAAACTCATCACGCCCGGCGATCGTCGCGGCCCATCCGGCAGTCGCCACAAAGCGGTCACCTCTGGACAGCGAGTTTGGTATAATCAGATCGTGATGTACAATGCTGCTATCAGCTCGCGGCTTGCCACCGGAGGAAAGTTCCACAGGCTGCAGATCAATCAATCGCTTGTGCCAGAATCCATCGGCCTTCGCCGCCGCGGAAACCTGCACATTAATCCGATCGGTTTCTTCCTTCGAAGGAGATTCCAAAACTGCCTCCGGAGCACAAAAGGCATTTGGCTCAACTGGTGTTCCAATGCAGTCGCACAAACCACTTAGCCGGATTGCCTTAGTTTGGGTGCCGACAACCATCTCTTCTGCATCACAGGACAGAATAGTCGCGGAGGGTCCTGACTGAGCATCATCAATACGGGCCTCGCCCACCAGGTAAGTCACTCCATCAACAGCAATTTTCGGGCAGCACAGCGGATTCCAGTAATTCCCGTGGTCCAGCCCTTGCACAAGCGCCACGAGCTCCTCTGCAGACCGGGAAAAATCCAAGTGCCCCGCCGCAGCAGGCCTGTCAGACCTGCCAAAATACCGCCGACCGGACAGGTTTTGCGGAACCCGCTGAAGCGTCTTGGTTTCGACGGATTCAAGCAAAGGCTCAAAGCTTTCAACCGCAGCTTCAAAACATTTGGTGTTCAACGACAGCGCTGTTTCATCGTCGGACACGTCAAATATCCGCTGTTCCAGAATGTCTCCTTCGTCGATTCCGCCTTCAATCAGGTGCCATGTGATGCCATGCTGCTTCTCCCGGTTTATCACGGCCCAGGCAGGGGTGTTCAAACCGGCATAATGCGGCAAAGGGCCATCATGGAAGTTGATCGCTCCCCTGGTTGCCATCTCCAAGACCGGTTTTGGAATGACCATCAGATTTGCGACGCTGAACAGCCAGTCAAACGACAGGTCTTTCAGATGCGCGGCCAAGTCTTTACCTGGCGTCTCTGTCCGCAATCCCCTTTCCTGCGCCCAGGCAAGCGTCTCCGCCCGGTTGCTGACAACTACCTCAATTCGATGGCCGCGCTGCAGCATAACATCACAACATTGCACGGTCAGGGATTCATCTCCGATGACCACACAGGAGAACGATTGGGGGAATAGATGACTCATTTTAGTTCATGACCCGCGATCCGGGTCTCCTTTGAAATGAAAGACTTTGATTGTTTGGGTTTGGGCTTTCCGGCCGATTTCACCGCGTGCGATGTCAGATGCCGCAACGACCCCTGTGGGCTAGACCGTGGTTTTTTCCGCAGTCGCGATACGATCCAGTGGATCGTTCCACCAAACAGATGCGCACCCGTGGCTAAAGCTGCATAGAATTTGCCCCTGTTTTTGGCGAAATAGTGCCAGCGGGAATCAAACCAGTAGTCGGGCATTTTGGTCCAGGTTTTCATCCCCGTGGACACCGAGCCGATATGGGCGACTTCGCTTTCCCGCACATAAACCGTATTGCGCCCCGCACGCTTGGCCCGCAAACAAAGGTCGGTTTCCTCAAAATAAAGAAAGAAGGTTTCGTCAAACAACCCGATTTCATCCAACACATTGCGGCGTATCATCAGGCTGGCTCCGGCTACCCAATCGACCGTTCTGGTTTTCCTGGGAAGCGGCAAAGGCTGGGCAAAAGACTTTAATACCTTGCTGATCGGCCCGAATTTTGCTGCGCCCTCAAATTCACTCAAAATCGAAGGGAACCGGAAAGCGGTGATATGTGGTTCACCCCCAGGGCCATGGATATAGCTACCGGCCAGCCCAGTTTCAGGATTGGCTCGCAGATGCGCCATCAACTGGCGGATCGAATCTGGCCCGGGAAAGGCATCTGAATTCAGAATATAGATGAGATCCGGCTGCCGCCCATTTGAAAGACCCGTGCGGATACCAACATTATTTCCCGCACCAAACCCGCCATTGCGGCCCGATTGGACAACGCGCACATTCACCAGCCCCCGCGCCATAACCGCAGTGGACATTTTTTCAAATGATCCATCCTGACTGTCGTTGTCGACAACAACTACTTCGCCGTTCAGTCCCTCCATCTCGCGCAGCGCGGCTTCCAGCGCCTGCATTGTCATGTCGGGTGTCCGGTAATTCAGAATAATCGTCAAAAGCGTTGGTTCGGCCATTTGATCTACTCCGCTGCCTTGGCAAAGGCGCCATCAGGATTGTGTCTGTGCCCCGAACCCGCAGCCCGCTCAGCGGCTTCAATTGAGGCTTTCATCCGCGCTGCCAAAACGCGGACATTGGGTTCCAGAACCATGGAATCATGGTCTCCAGAAACCTCGAGCACCTGGATACCCGGCACCCATCCGGACCAGTCGTTGTCTTCAAAAACATAGGCACGCTGACTGTCGATCCAGCGCCCTTCTGAAACCTGCCACTTCCCAACCAAAGGCGGGCGCACCAACACCAGCGGCCCGTTCCAGGGCTTCAGCTGATAGGTCTCAACCGATTGCAGGAATGCAGCTTCAATCGCAGTGTCATGGAACTGGTGGCCCGCGTCTTCCACTTCAACAGTAGGCTTGCGCTTGTTCAATTCCCATTTGATCCGGTTTGCCGCCCATCGTATCGGATAGGCCGGGCCCGCCTTTTTGAGCTCCAGCCAGTGAATTATCATCCGGTCTTTGCGCGACAGCGCCCGGCGCCGTGGCAGCGGTGTGTCCAGCATTACCAGCAGGGAAACCTTTTCCCCTGCCGCTTCCAGTTGCTGAGCAATTTCATAGGCGGTGATCCCGCCACC
Organism: Paracoccaceae bacterium; assembly: GCA_024227475.1. GTDB lineage: Bacteria > Pseudomonadota > Alphaproteobacteria > Rhodobacterales > Rhodobacteraceae > Amylibacter. The sequence goes on from JAAEUI010000448.1 coordinate 16,776, forward strand.
GGAAAACCCGCCCAACAGATATGGCCCGCGCGGTTGTACGGTGCGCATCTCGGCAATATAATCCGCTGCCGCCTCACGCAGACAGGTGTGTGGCTCAGCATCGCCGTAAAGCCCGCGCGCCTGCAGGCCATAGAACGGCCGGTCCGCACCCAGCAGGTGCGCCAGATGGCGCAGGTTCAGTACATTGCCAAACATGCCGGCCATCAGGAAGAACGGCGTCTTCGGCCCGCCCTCGCCCTGATGCATGGCCACCAGATGGGTGTAGCGCCGCTCTTCTGTTTTCCGACCCTCCGAAACAGGGGCTTCACCCTCCGTCACCGGCCCAACTTTCTCAGCAATCAACTCGGCGCATTTCTGAATTGTTGGCGCCTCAAACAGAACCGAAATCGGGAATTCGATCCGGTAGGCTTTCTTGACTTTGGCAAACAGCCGTACCGCGATCAGCGAATGGCCGCCAAGATCAAAGAAACTGTCGGTCACTCCAACCTGTTGCACACCCAGCAGCTCTGACCAGAACCCAACCAGCGTCCGTTCAATATCATTTGAGGGTTCCGTGTAATCGGAATCCAGCTCCGGGCGTTCAAACATCTGCCCGGACCCCTGCTGTTCTGAACTCGCAGCTGCTGCCTGCTTTTGCAACGCTCTTAAATCCAGAGAAGACACAAACACCTGTGGCAATCCTGAAGAAACCGCACTGATAAAACCGACAACCCCTTCTTCCGGGCGAATGCCCTGGGTCAGATTGTGCTGAAGGCGTTCTTCAGCCGTTGACAGCGGTGGCTGATCTGCGCCTTCATCGTCAAACCGCATTTCTCCTGCGGTCAGTCTCGGTGCCTGCGCAAGGCCAGAGCCTGTTTCAAGCCGTTTTATCGCAAAATCCTTGACCTCCAGACAGATGTCACCCTTGGCATCGCAAATCGTTACGTCAAAGGAAGCCACCGAGGACTCCGCGGAATTCTCGCTGGCGTTCCTCACCCAGCTGAACACCTCAGCAGGAAGTGGTCTAATTACCTGCACCCTGTCATAAGACACCGGCACCCACAGATGCGTTGGCTGATAACCTGCGATCAATTGCATCGCCCAACCGGTTGCCAGATCCAGCAGCGCCGGGTGCAACAGATACCCTTTTGCAGTATCCGCCCGGTGCTGATCAGGCAGTGCCAGCTCTGCAATTCCCTCGCCATCGCCATAAGCTGTGCGGCGCAGCACCCGCCAGCGTGAACCGAAATTGAGGTGTGCCTCTTGCGGTGATCGCAACCCCTCACCACACGCGGCCTCTGCACAGCGGGCAAAAACAACGCCAGGGTCAACCACCTCAGCGCTGGTCGGTGCAGCCATCACGATATCTGCCTGGGCATTCAGCTGATAACCCTTTCGCCCATCCAGGGTGCAGCCACTCAGCACCTCAAAGCCATAACCAGCGTTGGTCCGTTCCAGGCGCACCTGAATATCCCGCGCCTCACCGTCCTGCACCTGCAACGCCCGAAGGAACAGCAGGTTGCGGATTTCAAACCCGGAGGTTTCGCCATTGGCCTGCAACGCTTCGGCTGCCAGTTCCAGATACCCGGTCCCTGGCAAAATCGCCTCGCCTGCTTTGGTGCGGTGCTGATCCAGCAGCCAACGGTCTTGGGTGTTATAGGTCGCGGTCAGCAAACGGCTGCCGTCCCGGCCAAACGTGGCCTCATCCAGCAAAGGAGCGCTAATGGGACGGCTTGGCGCCGGCTCATATTCGCCGGTGCGCTCTGCCACCGCCTGTGCCGCCATGCCCACTTCATTCCAGATGCCCCAGTTGACTGCAACAACCCTTGTTCGATCTCCCCTGCGACTCTGGGCATAAGCATTTAGGTATTCGTTGGCGGCCACATAGTCGATCTGCCCCGCCGGAGCGATCGCGGTGCTGGTCGAAGAAAACAGTACCAGCCAGTCTAGCGTGCCGTCCGGGAACAGTTTCTGCAGCACCTGCGTGCCATGGATTTTCGGGGCCAACACTTCCTCAACATCTGCTGAGTTCTTGGCAAGCAGCAGCCCGTCATCCACCACGCCTGCGGCGTGGACAACACCGTTCACCGCACCAAAACGCGCCTGCGCCTCGTTCACAACCTTCTGCATATCCTGCAAATTACAGGCATCGGCAGCCGCATTCATGACAGAGCCGCCAAGCGCCTCCAGCTCCTGAACCGCCCGGATACGCTGTGCTACCTCGTCCTGCGGCCCATGCTGCTTCAAGTAACCTTCCCAAGCTACCCGCGCAGGCAGGGCAGACCGCGCGACAAGCACGACTTTTGCGTTGTGTTTCTGGATCATCTCCCGCGCCAGCGTCAGGCCGATCCCGCCAAATCCACCGGTGATCAGATAGACGCCGCCGTCGCGGAACACGGGCATATCACCCATTTTGGATGTGGGCAGCTCTGTAGCCTTGAAATCCAGTTCAAATCGCTTGTCACCGCGCAGCGCTGCTGTGTAATCCCGCGGTGGCGCCATCAGGTCTTCAAGCACTTTTGTCGCCAATCCGTCGATCGCCTCTGCCCGAACACCGCGTTTCCCGGACTCCGGGATTTCCACATCCAACGCTGCACAGGACATTCCGGGCAGCTCTTGCGGGATGACCCGAAGCGGCCCGGCCACTGTGGCCTTTTCAGGATAAGGCAGTGTCTCACCCCGCACCTGCGCAGCACCCGAAGTGACGCATGTAATGTGGATCGGCATCGGCAGGTTTTCATCACCAATCGCCTGCGCCAGAAACATTAGTGCATAGAACCCCTGCTCCTGGTTGCGGTGAAACAAGCTGCTGCCGGGGCGGAAGGTTTCGGTCTGCGTGACCAACCACAAATTCGCGATCCGATTGGGCACCATGCCGCGCCCAACCAGCTCCCTGATCAGCAAATCAAAACCTTCACGCCCCCTTTCAGGCGCGATCACATAACGCATATCGCCATCACGCCCGAAACTGTCACCGGTACGGACTTCCACAACGGTCTGGCCCGCATCCCGCAGCCTTCCAGCCACGCGAGCACCAATTCCAATATCATCCATTAGGATCAGCCAGGTCTGCCGCTCCGCCTGATCCAGTTCTTGTTCAACATCCAGAATGCAATCAGCCAGCTGGGGCCGCCAGACCGGACGGTATCCCCATTTCGCCGGGTCTTCGGTCCGGGTCAGGAAATTTGAAACCTTGGGTTCGGAGCTTTCTCTGGGCTCGATGAAATAGGCAGAGCGTTGAAACGCATAAGTCGGCAATACCACGCGCTGCCGCCGCGCCTCTCCCCAGATCTGCTGCCAATCAAATTCAACGCCCGTCGCCCAGAATCGCCCCAGCACACTCAGAAAGTATTGGTCATCCGCAACCACTTCATCGGGGTGGCGCAAAGAACTCAGCACCTGATTGGGCGAGACTTCGGGATGCATCTGGGTCAGTGAACTTAGCGCCTTGCCCGGCCCTACTTCGAGGAACACCCGATCCTTGGTCTCGGACAGTGTTGAAATACAATCGGCAAAATTCACAGTGTTGCGTAGGTGCCCCACCCAGTATTCCGGGTCAGTTGCTTCAGCATCCGTAATGCCCCCCCCGCTGCGGTTGGAAACAAACGGAATCTTTGGCTCACTAAGCGAAATCGAGCGCAGGTAGTCACCGAACTGCTCCAATATCGGCTCCAGCATTCGCGAATGCGCAGCGATATCAATCGGGATACGCTGACATTCAATGCCGCGTTCCGCCAGTTCCGCCTGGACCCGGTCCAGCGCCGCGTCCGGGCCGGATACTGCGGACAATTCCGGTGCATTGATCGATGCCAGATCAAGGTCGTCGCACAGCAACGCACGCACTTTTTCAACCGGTAAGGGCACGCTCAGCATTCCGCCGGCAGGAACCGTGTCAAACAAAGTCCCGCGCAGATGCACCAGCCCGATGCAATCCTCAAACGACAGAACCCCGGCCAGACATGCGGCAGTGTTCTCACCCATACTGTGTCCAACCAGCACAGAGGGCTTCACGCCCCAGGACACCCACAGCTGCGCCAGCGCGTATTCGACAATCATGATCAGCGGCAGTTGCACAGAGGGTTTTTTTAGCCGCTGGCGGGCGGTCGCCTGATCCTTCTCCTCTGGCAGCCAAAGCGCGCGGATGTCGTAGTCAAGTTTCGGCTGCAGAATTTCCAACCCACGATCCATCCACTCCTGAAACACTGGCTCGGTTTCATACAAGTCCTGGGCCATGCCAGCGTATTGCGCTCCGCCTCCGGGGAACATGAACACAACGTCCGGATCGTCACCGACCGGGGTATGGGTGAATACCTGGCGTGAGTTATTCTCTGCCAGCAAGTCGGCAGCTTCTGCCGCTGTCTCCGCCACCACGACCCGGCGTTTTTCAAACGCCCGGCGACCTTCCTTCAGGGTAAAGGCCACGTCGGCCAGAGGGAGATCCGGGTTCGCCCGCAATTGCGCCGTCAGTGCCTTGGTATTGGCCTCAAGTGCAGCTTTGCTCCGCCCGGAAACCGTGAGTAACTGAAATGGCCAGTCCGACTCCTCAGAAGCGCCGCGTTCCGGCGCTTCCTCTACGATCACATGCGCATTGGTCCCGCCAACGCCCAGCGAATTCACCCCGGCACGGCGTGGCCCCTGCCTCGACTCCCAAGCTTTCAAGGCGGAATTCACCACAAAGGGGCTGTTCTCAAAATCGATCGCGGGGTTTGGGTTTTCATAGCCAAGTGAAGGCGGTATCTGTTGGTTGTGCAGCGCCAATGTGGTTTTGATCAGGCTGGCTACCCCGGCAGCCGTATCCAAATGGCCGATGTTGGTTTTCACTGATCCTATGTCGCAATATCCGGTTTGGTCCGTTGTTTGACTGAACGCTTCGGTCAATGCCGCGATCTCAATCGGATCGCCCAAATAAGTCCCCGTCCCATGACATTCCACATAGTCGATGGTTTCAGCAGAAACCCCGGCCATTGCATGCGCCTCAGCGATTGCTTCCGCCTGTCCATCAACGCTTGGCGCCAGATAGCCAGCCTTGGCTGATCCGTCGTTGTTGACAGCACTTCCTTTGACCACACCCCAGATGTGATCGCCGTCAGCCAGTGCATCTGTCAGCCGCCGCAACACCACAACCCCTGCACCGCTGCCAAAAACCGTTCCCTCGGCCCGGTGGTCAAACGCGTGACAATGCCCATCGGGTGACAGGATTTCGCCATCCTCAAAAATATATCCCCGCCCCTGCGGCAACTCGATGGTCACCCCACCGGCCAGCGCCATATCGCATTCACCGGTCAAAAGCGCCTGACAGGCGTAGTGTGTCGCCACAAGCGAAGTGGAACAGGCAGTCTGCAGGTTGATGCTCGGTCCAGTCAGGTTGAGGATGTGGCTCAGCCGCGTCGCCATGAAATCCTTGTCGTTGCCGGTGTGGCGCAACAGAAACATGCCGGTGTTCTCAACCAAGTCGGGATTGGAACAGACGTTGAAATAGAAATAGCTGCCCATGCCACAGCCCGCATAAACTCCGATCCGTCCGTCAAAATTCTCCGGCGGATGTCCGGCATTCTCAAAAGCCTCCCAAGAGGTTTCCAGAAACTTTCTGTGCTGTGGATCCATGATAGCCGCTTCCTTCGGACTGAACCCGAAAAAGTCCGCATCGAACATTTTGTAACCATCCAGCATCGCACTTGCAGGCACATAGTTCTTGTGATGCAATCTTCCGGGCTCTTCCCCGGCTTCTAGCAGTTCTTCACGGCTCAACCGTTTGATCGACTCAACCCCGCCTCGCAAATTCGCCCAGTATTCCGCCAAAGTGCTGGAGCCAGGTAAATGGGCTGCCATGCCCACAATCGCCACGTCATTCTCTGAACCAACAGTTTTTGAACGGTCGTCAACCATGCACTAATACTCGTACTCTTCACGCAATTTACAGACTCACCTAGTCACCCAGGAGCAGGTTTTCACAGCAACTTAATCAAAAAATGCAGGCCAAATTATGGCAAATTCGCCTTGCGACCCCCTAATTCACCGTAATAATTGCGGTTTAGGACGATAATCCGATGGTTTTCAGGGCCCAAAGTGCATCGAGGCTTAACCAAACGGCAACGCTGCCCAACAGCAACCCGATTGCGGCATAAACCATGTCGTGTACCGGATCCCAGGCCCCTTGCCGACGTGCAAGCCAGACAACGACCGGATAAACCAGAACCATGGCGATGCCCTGCCCTATCAGAACGCCCAGCAATCCCGCCACCTGGACGCCAATGAGTATTCCTGACATCAGCAACAGCGCCTTGGAAAATGTCAGAACAAAAAACCGCCGTGAATCCCCTGAGGCCAATGCCGCCTGATCATAGGTCAGCACGATCAGAGCTGGAATCTGCGATATAGCTGTCAGCACAACAATCGCACCGGCTGCTTCGTATCTTGGGTCGTACAAAAATTCGACGAGACCGACGCCGAAAAAAGCAAATACGGCAACCATTGACAGGATCACCCCCGTCACTCCAAAGCGCATTAGTCGCAAGGCATGGAAATTCTCGGCGGATTCAGACGGCGGTCGCTCGCGATAAAGAGGGATCATCACCTTGTTGATTACCGTAATGCTCAACAGCATCGGAAAGCTCGCCAGAAAATACCCAATATTGTATATCCCCAACATGTCGATGGTCAGGAATTTGCCAAGCACAAGTTTGTCGCCCTGCGACACCAGAAATCCGCAAACCGTGCTGAGGAATATCCATTTCCCGAAATGCACCAGTTCTCCAACCGCGGGTTTCTCCCAGCGAATCCAGTTACGTTTCCCTGGCATGAACCGGTCCAACAAAAAAAGATGCGCGATATTGCTCACCAGTCCGCTAATGACAAAAGCCCAGACGGAATGGGTCAGCATGGCAAAAATGATCGCAACGATGATGCCAACAACCTGCGTTGCGATCTGAATCAGGTTGACCCGCCCCAGCATTAAGTGCCGGTGCGCGGTTTCCAGCCGCGTGGGATTGAACCCGGAAATCACCAAGCCTAACCCGACGACCGGGATCAGTTGCGCCAATTGGGGCTCGCCATAGAACCGTGCCACCGGAATAGCGATAGCACAGGACGCGATCCACAGGATGACCCCCCTCACCGCTTGAACGGTCCAGGCAGTATCTAAAAACCCCCGGTCATCACCCCGTTTGCTCTGCATGATCGACGGGCCGACCCCCATGTCGGAAAAATTCGCGAGCCCCTGCATGAACACCGCCACTAGCGCCATCAGACCGAAAGCTTCGGGAAACATAAGCCGGGTCAGGATCAGGTTGGAGGCAAGCCGCAACATTTGCGATCCGCCATAGCCCAGCACCATCCAGGCCGAGCCGCGCATCGCCCGGGCCCTGAGCCCGTCTCCGCCGAGAAGTTTACCCAGCATCCTCACCGCCCACGCGTCCATTTGTTGTGTGAACCGGGGGTCAGTCGCACCACCAGCGCAACGCTGCAGTATACAGCAAACCCAACCGGATCGCCCACCGCCAGCCGCACCATGCCGGTTAACCCCAGCGGGCGCTTGTCATCATTTTGAAACAGGTCCGGATATTTCTGCCGAAGCTCTTTTACACCTGCGTCCTGTCGCCGCCGCACAACTACCAGATTACTAAAACCCTCGACCAACGGCCAATAGAACTTAGCTGGTACTCCAACCCGTTCGGACGGAGAAAACTGCAGCCGAACGAAAGTGTCATCCGAAATGATTTCCGGAAAGTTATTCCACCGCCGCCGCCCTGCCGCATTGACTGCAAAAATCCCGCAACCCGGAACCCGATCCGCGATAAAAGGCACCCTTTGATAAATCCGGCGATAGGCCCGGCTGACCGCTGATTTTGCCTCGGCAATCTCAACGCTCCCGCTGCAATAGATCGCCCCGGGCTGCCACAAAACATCCAGCAACTGCCCGATCAAAAGAGGATCCACAGTCACATCCGCATCCAGGTACATCCGATTGTCGTAGGATGCTACCGCATCGCCTGCATTCAGCGCCTTCAGTTTGTTGCCCTCTTCCAGGTCCAGCACCTGCAACACCCAGCCGGTTTCTTCGGCGGTTTGTGAAAACCCCCTTGCGACCAGCGCGGTTTCATCCGAACAACCGTTCGCGATCACGATCAGTTCCGGTGGCTCCTCAAGCTCCTCCAGCACGGACTCAAATACTGTCCGCAAACAGGCCCCAATCCCCTTAGCTTCATTATTTGCAGGTATCAGGACGCTCAACATCTCTTCGGTTTTTTCCTTGTCAAACGACCCAGTCCCTGTATGTCAGGAGGTTACAGAGACTATATAGCGGGGTTTTCTGGGTGAAAGAAGGAAATAAAATCGGTTACCTCGTCCCTCAGTTTCCCGGCCAGACGCATATTTTCTTCTGGCGTGAGATTGAGGCAATGGAGAAGATGGGCGCAGAGGTGCAGGTGTTCAGCACCCGAATGCCGCCGCCGGGTCTGATTTCCCACGACTGGTCAGAGCAGGCAATTGCCCGCACCACCTATCTCGGCCACCCCAAAACTTCCGACCTGCTGACAAGCCTGACCACCCTGCCTTTTGGCGAAATCGCCCGTGCCATCCGCCGGGACGGCAAGGCCATGCTGAAAGACATCCTGATCTGTGCCCCCGCGGCACGCCGCTTGATCCGCGAATGCCGCACCCAGGGTATCAACCACGTTCATGCCCATTCCTGTGGCCGCGCCGCGCTGATTGCAGCGCTCGCCAGGTTGATGGGCGGCCCTACCTATTCGCTGACCCTGCACGGCCCGATGTCGGATTATGGCATCGGCCAGCACCTGAAATGGCGTTACGCCAGTTATGCCACGATCATTACACGCAAGCTGCTGGCAGAGGCGCAGAGCATTCTCGGGCCGGACCTGCCCGAACGCATATTTGTCCAGCCTATGGGTGTCGATACGGACGTTCTTTCCCGCGATCAGGCGTATCAGCCCCCGGCACCGGATGAACCTGTTCGCCTGTTCACCTGCGCCCGGCTCAACCTAGTCAAAGGCCATCAGGATTTGGTGCAGGCCGTCAGAATTCTCACAAAACGCGGCATCGACGCGCATCTTGAAATTGCAGGCGAGGATGACGATGGCGGCAGCGGGTTTCGCCAGGTTCTGCACGACGAGATTAATATGCTTGGTCTTGATGACAGGGTGGTGTTGCTTGGTGCCATCGACGCCACATCAGTACGACTGAGGTTGCTTGATGCCCACATCTTTGTTCTCGCCAGCTGGCACGAGCCCCTCGGCGTGGCCTATATGGAGGCGATGTCCTGCGAGGTGCCGACCATCGGCACAAATTCCGGCGGCGTTCCGGAACTGATAAATCACGGTATCGATGCGCTTCTGGTGCCCCCGAAAAGCCCCGCAGAACTGGCTGACAGTATTCAGGAGCTGGCCAGCAATCCGGACAAGGCCCGCGCACTGAGCGCCGCCGGTCGGTCCCGTATCCTTGGAAAATTCAGCTCAAAACGCGGTGCCGAGGTTTTGCTGCGCGAAACATCCTTGAGCTGACTCAATTAGATGTGACCTACTGGTCCTGCTGCCTCCGATGCCTCATCAACACATCCCATCGTGGGTTGCTGTCGTCCAGATGCCGCAAGGCCCCCCAGCTGCCGAACCGGCCCGGTGCGGCGACATCAACAAAGGCGTTGAACAATGAGCCTCCAGCTGCGTGCCAGCCCACAAGAAGATCGCGATATAACTCTGCTATTTCAGGCGTGTAGTTGAAATAATTGAAGAGCTCGGTTAGTGTCTCATCTGATATGAACTCGCCCAATCCCACAACATGCGTTCCACCTTCATACATTATTAGCTCAAGCCCGTTTCGCGCAGCGACCTCCGCATGGTAGGGAAACCGCTCGTCCACCAGTTCTGACAGCGATCCACTGCGAATCGAGGCGGCCAGCAAAGGCACCGCCTGATCAAACCTGCGAGTCTTCACAAACTCCTTCAACCGAGGCCCGGACCAGCCTTTCTCCTCGCCAGCTTTAACTGCGGCCTTGGTACTGTCCGCGATCCACTGCAGCACCTTTTCAAATTGCGGCTCTGTGTCCGTCCCAAGGGCAAAATACCCGGTTACCGCATAGGCATCAAAGACCTCAGAAACAGGCTGCCCGGCCCCTTCAAACAACACCTCTTCCAACCCCGGCCAGTGGGTATGGGTTGCAATCACCCGCACCAGCCGGTCATCAGCGGTTTGCCCAAAAACTACGCGCCAGATCTGTGTAATCTCTGCCGCCCTCGCACCTGCAAAACGCACCCATCCGTCCTCGCCAGCCTCTCCCCAACGTTCTCGCGCTTGTTCCCCGGCCCAATGTGCCTGTTGAAAGATGAAGTTCCACATTTCGTTGGAATACTCCACATAGGCTTTCAGTTCTGTGTCCAGATGGTGTTCCACATGGATCGCAAATCTGCGGACAAATTCATCATTCGCCTGATGGGGCATGTTGAACCAGGGGTCGGTGCCCAACTCATTGGCCAGTGCAACCATGGTTTCCACCGGTACGCCGCGTCGGACATAGGTATAGTCAGACAGCCTCGGACGCTGATCCCAATTGCTGATCTCTGACCCGTTTGTGCTCATCCAGTCCATGAACCGAACCGCCTGCAACCCCCGGATCAGCTGGGTCCAGCGAGGGTTGAACACTACTCCGGCCTCAAACAGCGCGATCTGATCCTCGCGCACCACCGAAATATCTCGGATATAGTCCCCGCTTCCCTCCGGATCAGTCTCCAGAATTGAAATCCCAACCACATCTTCGCCGGGCCTGTAGGAGAACCAAATTTCCCCTTCTTTATAACTGATGGGTCTGGCCCGTCCGCCGATCCTGATTTTGCCGCGCCCCTTGTAGTTCAGCCGGTATTTTCCGACCAAAGAAATTGCTTCCTTGGGCTGATCAGACAGAATGAACGTCTCAACATGGCTCAACTCGGGAGGAATTTCTTTCGGCCAGCCGTATGCATCGAGGTAGCTGCTCTTCTCCAGATCAGCCGCTTCCCAACCGCCCCATTGACCCGGCAGGTGCCCGATCCATGGCCGTGCGGTTTTCATGATGTCAACAAAGGGATGCTGGGTGGACCAGTCGGAAATTCCGTTCAGACCCATCGCCAGAGGCAGAGTTCCTGTTCCGTCAGATTCAGAACCCACAAACCGAATATCCGACAACCCGGACAGACCGGCGGTCAGACGCGTGGTTTCGGTATCGATATACGCAAGAACTTCCGTGTAGTTATCTCGTAAAACCGGATGCAAAATATCCGGTAACTTGAGGTTTACAGGCGCATTTTCTCCAAATAGAGCCTTGTAGGTAATCAGACTCGCCAGAAAATAAAGCGTCTCAGTACCATGCGGCGCATCATCGAGATAAATATCAGTGATCGAAATTTTGGCCAGTTCTGTTTCCCGCAACAAACCAGCCAAGATCGCCGCGACCGGAATCAAACGGATATCCAGCTCCGGCCGCGCCTGGCGCAGTGCGCTAATGTACCCCAGATACCAGTTATGATAGTCGGCAGTATTGTAATTCAGGTACTTCCGATACGCCTGGTGCGATGGTGGGAACCCGCGCCCGAACGTCCCCATGTCTGCCCAGCCTTCAAAAATATAGAACCGTGCATCCGGCGCCTGCCCGGCAACCCAGTCAAACACCTTCAAAGTCGCGGATAGCGGAGAGGTTTTTTCCGGGTTCTCACCCTCGTAGGGCACATCCGCCGCCTGATACTGAATGAAATTCGTTGGATTGAGCAGGATCGTGTTGAATTCCGCATCCGCAAAGCCTTGCCGTTCCGGCGCCCAGACATCGTTTACCCGCGGAAAACTCCACTGCGCTGTGGGGGGTAAATCTTGTGCGAAATTTCGCAGGAACCCCCACTGTCCGTCAACCGCATAGCTGTGTCCGGCTTCCTTGGCCAACTGGTACAGCCAATAGGGAACATTGGTCTTTTGGCTGTCAGTCGGGTGATTGATCAGGCTATTACCAAACACATAGTTGCGGATATCGGTAGCCGCTCTGACACCTGTTCCCGACAGGACCAAGACGGTCACAACCAGCGCGGTTACCCCCGCTTTAATGGACTGCGTTACGCTCTTAAGGCCATTCATAATTCCCCTTATATGGCCTGTCGGGCAACAAACAAAAGAGTTTTGATTTCATCCCCGCTGCCACCTGAAATCGCAGCCTACCCACAACTGCAAAGCAGGGCTGAACTACACCCGCCAGTTGCTGTGATCCCTGCTGATATCAGGGAGAGTCGCAATGTGTAAGCCAGATTGAAAAAAACTGCCTATTTGAGACCTCTGCATGAATGGCCGTTTGCAGTGATTTTC
>JAAEUI010000449.1 GCA_024227475.1 Paracoccaceae bacterium
GAGCTTCGCAGGAGAAACTGGTACACGCGGAGCGGCTGGCGGTGATGGGGAAGTTTGCGAGCGGGATCGCGCACGAAATCAGGAATCCGCTGGGCGTGATCGACAGTTCGGTCTACTATCTGAAGCTGTTGCTGCAAGACGCGGATGAAGAAACGCGGCAGCAGTTTGACCGCATCAAACTCAACGTGACGAAATGTACAACGATTATTCAGAACCTGCAAAACTTGACAAAAATGAAAGCGCCCCAAAAGGTACGGTTAGATATCGCCGCTGCGATCGCAGACGGACTGGCCGACGCTCAAGTACCGCAGGCTGTGAAGGTCGTGCAGCAGGTGGCCGCAGGTGAGTTCTGGGTTGATGCGGATCGGGAACAGCTTGGCATAGTATTCAAAAACATCGTAACCAATGCGGTTCAGGCCATGCAGAACGCCGGAACCCTGTGGGTGACGCACGGTAAAACGGGAGAGGGGGGAATCGAAGTCGCATTCGAAGACTCCGGCCCCGGCATCGCGCCGGAACACCTGGAGCCGATCTTCCAACCCTTTTTCAGCACCAAAGAAAAAGGGTTTGGGGTCGGACTTCCTATCTGCCGGATGATTATCGAAAAACATGGCGGTACGCTGGAAGCCCACTCCGAAGCAGGCAGAGGGGCCGCCTTCATCGTCAGCCTCCCAGATGCTGAAATAGAAAATAGCGGCGGGTAATTTGGTAGGCCCGCCCTACGTGGCGGCTTCTTCGGGCATTCCTGAGCCGCCACGTAGGGCGGGGCTACCA
>JAAEUI010000450.1 GCA_024227475.1 Paracoccaceae bacterium
CCGGTAGGGCTGAATCATTCGAACAAGATTCGATCCCAGAGTAAATGAGAATACAACAAGAACAGGGTAAGCTCACCAAGTACAGATGGAAAGAAGAGGTGAGGAATGAAAGCCGTCACGAGTTTGCGAGAAGCCTTGGCACAGCTACCCGATACGAAGCAGCCGTATGAGTATCCGTTGGAAGGGGTACTGACGTTGATTTGTCTGGCGATGATGTGCGGCCAGAACGGCGAACGTGAGATTGCGCGCTGGGCGCAGGCGCAGCGCTGGGCCTTGCCGGAGCGCCTGGGATTTCCCCGGGAGAAAATGCCCTCCTTGGGCACGATACAAGAGGCGTTACGGCGTATCCCCCCGACAACATTCACGCGCGTGGTCAGTGAGTGGGCGGAAAGTGTTCTTCAGGTCCAGGGGGCAAGCGAGGGCGAAGGGATCGCGATTGATGGGAAAGTCGTGCGCGGCAGCCGGACCGATGATCAATCGGCCGTCCATCTGTTGAGCGCGTTAGCCCATGACCTCAAGCTGGTGCTCGGTCAAACCCCCGTAGCAGACCATACCAACGAGATCGGTGGGATCGATCCCCTGCTCAGCGACTTGGTGCTGGAAGGGCGAGTAGTAACCGTGGATGCCCATTTGACGCAACGCAAGATAGCCGAGACGATTCGGGAAAAAGGGGGCACTACTTGATGCCCGTCAAGGAAAATCAACCGAAGGTGTATGCCGCAATTGAGTACTGGTTTGCCGGTCCCCGCCGCTTGCGCTCCTTGGACCAGCGTCAGGCCAAGACCGTTGACAAAGCCCATGGTCGCCTCGAAACCCGTGTGCTCACCGCAACCACCGAACTCAATGACTATTTGCCGTGGCCGGATGTCCAGCAGGTGCTGATGTTAGAAAAAACAGTGGTGGACACCCGGACGGGCGAACTGACCTTGGTGCGACGCTATGCCGTGACTAGTCTGCCCCCCAGACAAGCCGATCCCGCGCGCTCACTCCGCCTATGGCGCGGTCATTGGTCCATTGAAAACGGCTTGCACTACCCGCGCGATGTATGGTTTCAAGAAGACGCCTCGCGCATTCATGCGGGCTTCATTCCTGAAGTGATGGCCATTTGCCGCAATGCCATTCTCAACCTGTTGCGCGCCTGGGGGTACGCCAGTCTGAAACTTGCGCGGGAACGCTTTGCTCTCAACCCCAGCCAGGCCCTTGGCCTCCTCGAACTCCCGGTTTCTGTTCCGTTAGAATGATTCAGCCCTAATATATCCGGATACGTTGAGCCAAAAACCCGCATCATCTGTTATAATCTAGTAATAGCTCTGTGCGCTTCATTCATGGTTGCGAGCAATAGACTGGGCTGTGGACCTGTCTA
>JAAEUI010000451.1 GCA_024227475.1 Paracoccaceae bacterium
CGCCGCCTTCGATCATTTCGTGATACAGGTCGTTGCCTTCACGGGTCCGCTCACCAACCCCAGCGAACACCGAGAAACCGGCGTGCACTTTGGCGATGTTGTTGATCAGTTCCATAATGAGAACGGTTTTGCCAACACCGGCACCGCCGAACAGGCCGATTTTACCGCCTTTGGAATAAGGGGCCAGCAGATCCACAACCTTGATCCCGGTCACCAGGATTTCAGACTCGGTGGCCTGTTCCGAGAATTCCGGCGCAGGCTGGTGGATCGCCCGGTGCTCGGTGGCTTCTACAGGGCCTTGTTCATCCACCGGCTCGCCGATGATGTTCAGGATGCGTCCCAGTGTTGCATTGCCCACCGGAACCATGATCGGACCTTCAGTGTCCGTCACTTTGGCACCGCGCACCAAACCTTCAGTTGCATCCATCGCAACCGCGCGAACGGTGTTTTCGCCCAGATGCTGCGCAACTTCCAACACCAGCTTTTTGCCGTTGTTTTCGGTTTCCAGCGCGTTCAGGATTTCAGGCAGGGCGTCTTCGAACTGAACGTCGACAACCGCGCCAATCACCTGTGTAATTTTACCTACAGCATTTGCCATATTGTTTTCTCCAGTTCTTAAAGCGCTTCAGCGCCCGAGATAATCTCGATCAATTCGTTGGTAATCGCCGCCTGACGGGAGCGGTTGTACTGAATGGTCAGCTTGTCGATCATTTCGCCAGCATTGCGCGTTGCGTTGTCCATGGCGGACATCCGCGCACCCTGCTCTGATGCTCCGTTTTCCAACAGCGCAGTAAAGATCTGCGTTGTCAGCGAACGCGGCAGCAGATCGGTCAGAATTTCTTCTTCACCCGGCTCGTATTCGTAAAACGGCGATTCCGCATCGTCATCGACATCAAACTTGGCAGGGATCAACTGCTGTGTCGTCGGGATTTGAGACATCACCGACTGGAAGTGGTTGAAGAACACAGTTGCGACGTCAAATTCGCCGTCGCTGAACCGCTGCATCAAATCTGCCGCAATATCGTGAGCGTTATTGTAGCCCAGACGTTTGACAGCAGACAGATCGACATGCGCGATCATCTTGTCCTCATAGTCACGCTTCATCTGTTCCCGGCCTTTTTTGCCAACGGTCAGAATCTTGACCGTCTTGCCGTTGGCCAGCAACTCTTCAGCATGCGCTCGCGCCAGCTTGACGATTGACGAGTTGAAGCCGCCACACAAGCCGCGCTCAGAAGTTGCGACGACTAACAGGTGCACGGCATCGTTGCCTGATCCGGCCAACAACTTGGGAGCTGTTGGACTGTCGGCTGATGCGCCAGCGAGATTGCCCATCACCACGTTCATACGCTCCGCATAAGGGCGCGCATTTTCCGCAGCTTCCTGAGCACGGCGGAGCTTGGCCGCCGCGACCATCTGCATGGCCTTCGTGATCTTACGAGTGCTTTTGACACTCTCGATCCGCATTTTTAGGTCCTTGAGGTTCGGCATGTTACCAAATCTCCTTGTTCCTTTGGGCGTATCAGGTTCAAACCGAACCGGTTTGGGACTGAAACGCTGCTCTCAGTTTCTTAAGGCGTCGTGTTTCAAGTTTCGTTTGTTTGACAAACAAATCCTGAAACACACTGAGGCCACGATTTAACCGAAGTCTTTTGCAAAGGCTTCGACGGCTGCTTTCACTTTGTCTTCTGCATCACCTTTGATCTTGGGATCGTCTTTGGTGATCATTGCCAGCAGATCTGCGTGGTTGGCCCGGATGTGAACCAACAGGTCCTTTTCGAACCGGCCAACGTCGCGAACCGCGATTTTGTCGAGATAACCATGCGTACCGGCGTACAGCACAACAACCTGCTCGGCGTTTGTCAGCGGCGAATACTGCGGCTGTTTCAACAGCTCGGTCAGACGCGCACCCCGGTTCAGCAGGGCTTGCGTCGCGGCATCAAGATCAGAACCGAACTGGGCAAATGCCGCCATCTCGCGGTACTGAGCCAGTTCCAGCTTGATCGATCCGGCAACCGATTTCATCGAGTCGGTTTGCGCAGATGATCCAACGCGGGACACTGACAGACCGGTGTTCAGCGCCGGGCGGATGCCCTGGTAGAACAACTCGGTTTCCAGAAAGATCTGGCCATCGGTGATCGAGATCACGTTGGTTGGAATAAACGCGGATACGTCGCCACCCTGGGTTTCGATAACAGGCAACGCTGTCAGCGAACCGGCACCGTTATCTTCGTTCAGCTTGGCCGAACGCTCCAGCAGACGGGAGTGCAGGTAGAAAACATCACCGGGATATGCTTCGCGTCCGGGCGGACGACGCAGCAGCAGGGACATCTGGCGATAGGCCACGGCCTGTTTGGTCAGATCGTCATAGATCATCAGGCCGTGCATGCCGTTGTCACGGAAGTACTCACCCATCGAAGTAGCGGCATAAGGTGCCAGAAACTGCATCGGCGCCGGGTCAGACGCGGTTGCGGCCACAACGATCGAATATTCTATCGCACCGGTTTCTTCCAGCTTCTTCACCAGCTGGGCGACAGTCGAACGCTTCTGGCCAACCGCAACATAGATGCAGTAAAGCTTCTTGCTTTCGTCATCGCCCGCGGCCTCGTTATAGGCTTTCTGGTTCAGGATGGTATCCAGCGCGATAGCAGTCTTACCTGTCTGACGGTCACCAATGATCAGCTCGCGCTGGCCACGGCCAACCGGGATCAAAGCGTCAACCGATTTCAGGCCGGTTGCCATCGGTTCGTGAACCGATTTACGCGGGATGATGCCTGGCGCTTTCACGTCTGCAACCGAACGTGTGTCGGTTTCAATCGGGCCTTTACCGTCAATCGGGTTGCCCAGAGCGTCGACAACGCGGCCCAGTAGGCCTTTACCAACCGGAACGTCCACAATCGAGTTGGTCCGCTTGACGGTGTCGCCTTCTTTGATGTCCCGGTCAGACCCGAAGATAACCACACCGACGTTGTCGATCTCAAGGTTCAGTGCCATCCCGCGGATACCACCGGGGAATTCAACCATTTCACCGGCCTGAACATTGTCGAGGCCGTGAACACGCGCGATACCGTCACCAACGGACAGCACTCGACCGACTTCGGCGACTTCGGCCTCTTGGCCAAAATTCTTGATCTGATCCTTGAGGATTGCAGAAATTTCTGCCGCTTGGATACCCATTATCCGACCTCTTTCATTGCATTTTGAAGATTGGAGAGTTTCGACTTGATCGAGCTATCGATCATTTTCGAACCCACTTTAACGATCAAACCGCCGATGAGGCTTTCATCGACGGCGACATTGATATTCACATCTTTTCCAACGGACGCTTTGAGCGTGCTGGCAAGTTTGTCCTGCTGTGCAGTGCTCAGTGCCTTGGCGGCAGTCACTTCGGCAGTCACTTCGCCCTTTTCTTCCGCGATCATCGCTTTGACCGAGGCGATCAGCTGTGGCAGCACAAACAAGCGTCGCTTGCTGGCCATCAGGCCCAGCGTATTTGCCACTTCCGATGACAAACCCATCTTGGCGGAGATTGAGGCGATGGCCGAGGTCATCTGATCGCGGGTGTAAGCCGGGTTGGAAATCAGGTCACCGAAATCGGTGCTGTCTTCCAGCGCAGCAGCCAGCGCGTCCAGATCATTCTCAGTGGCGGGTAGATTGTTGGCCTCCTTGGCCAGTTCAAAAACCGCCGTCGCGTAGCGCGCGGCAATTCCTGACGATATCGAACCAGTGTCGGACACGAAATCCCTTCCGATTGTTATTCTTGACCCGAGGTCCCCATCGGGCTCGCGGTTCCGCATAAAAAGTGGGCTCGATTGACTCGAGCCCTGTGAAACCGAGGCGGTGATAACAAAGGTTTTTGAAATGCGCAATAAGCAGTCTGTGTCGGCGCATTCGCAGTTTTCTTTTAGTTTCCTGCCCTTATCGCGAATTGCGACAATCTGCGCAAAAAAAAATACCCAAAAAAAGCTTCAGATCGAGCGGTTTAGTCATCACGGTATACAATTGTGTACCGATTCTGGTGAATCTGTCGGGCACAGATTCGCAACAAACATTTCTTTACATCCGTCCACTTACCGGTTTGCCTGCTGGTTTGGCGATCCCTTCAAGCACGTTCAAGGGGCGGCGAACCGCTTCTCCGATTCCGCTATGGGTCGGCGCGTGCACCTGTTTGGTGACCTCAACCATGATCACCCCGGCTGCAATTGCTATTGGCATATGGTGCCCAATGCGCTCCCACAGCGGCGCTGAGCGAATGAAGAACGGTCGATGGCTGGGCGGTGTAAACAGAGCCGAGGCGTGCTGTAACGGCAGAAACCGGTGTTTCTGCAACTGGGTTTCCAACTGGTTCAGGCTGTATGGGCTGCCATAACCAAAAGGCGTGACGTCCCGCCTTGCCCAGATGCCTGACCGGTTCGGCACCACAAACAGCGCCCGCCCGCCTGGCCCCAGTACCCGCCAGATTTCATCAAGCAAGGCGGTGGGGTTTTCGCAGGTGTCCAGCCCGTGCAAGACGATCAACCGGTCAAGTGCCCCGGTTTTTATCGGCCATTGGGTTTCTTCCACCAGAACCGAGTGGTTTGCCATGCCGTCCGGCCAGGGCATGACCCCCTGTGGCCCTGGCATCAGGTTCATTACCCGGCGCGAGCCCTGCAGAAACGGGCGCAGCATTGGCCCGGCAAAGCCAAAACCCGCAACTGTCTGGCCTTTGGTGTCCGGCCACTTGGCGATAATCTTCTCGCGCAGCGCCCGCTGGGCGATCCGGCCCAGTTTGGTCCGGTAATAGAAGGAATGAAGATCAACCACGTCCAGATGCATTGCATCGCCTGTTAAGTTCCGCCAGACTGCCCGCAACTTAAGATGAACAGACGGAAAACTCCATGCCTTTAGAGATCGTTACTGTCCCCTGCCTCGCCGACAACTACGCCTATCTGATCCGCGATGTTGAAACCGGCAAAGTGGCGGTTGCCGATGCGCCGGAGGCCGCGCCGATCCTGAAGGCGCTTGGCGAACGCAGCTGGCAGCTTGATCAGGTCCTCATAACCCACCACCATTACGATCATATAGATGGAGTGGAAGAGGTGCGCAAAGCAACAGGTGCGCAGGTCGTTGGCCATTCTGTTGACGCAGGCCGTCTGCCACCGCTTGATGTGGCGTTAGATGACGGCGACACGCACCAGCTTGGCACGGAAACCTGCGAAGTATTCGACGTCTCCGGCCACACCATCGGCCACGTCGCCTTTGTCTTTCACGATGCACTCGCTGCCTTCACCGGAGACAGCCTGATGGCCTGGGGCTGCGGCCGGGTGTTTGAGGGCACCATGGACATGATGTGGACCTCGCTGTCAAAATTCCACGCCCTGCCGCGCGCGATGCAAATCTATTCGGGCCACGAATACACCGCCAGCAACGCCAAATTCGCCCTTACGATCGAGCCGGACAACCCAAGCCTGCACCAGCGGTCTGAACAGGTGACGGCCGCCCGGGCCAAAGGCGAATTCACCGTGCCTTCGGGCTTGGGCCTGGAACTGGCCACCAATCCTTTCATGCGAGCGGGCCATATAAAGGTAAAAACCGCGCTTGGCATGACGGACGCATCAGATGCCGAGGTGTTCGCCGAAATCCGCACCCGTAAAGACAATTTCTGAACCGGAGTATGAAATGGGTGATCGCTTCAACCGCATGACCGACAAACACCAGGATTTTGTTCGCCGGCAAAAAATCTTTTTCACCGGGTCCGCTGCGCCTACAGGGCGGGTCAATATCTCGCCTCGACCAACCGATGTTTTCCGCGTCATTGGCCCCAACACCGTGGCCTATCTCGACTACCTCGGCAGCGGCAATGAAACCGCCGCACACGCGCTTCAATTGCCACGCATGACCATCATGCTCTGCGCTTTTGAAGGCCCGCCACGTATCCTGCGCCTTTACGGCACCCCGCATATCCACCCAAAGGGAAGCGACGGCTATGCAACCCTGCTGGCCGATCATTACGACAATCGGGCCCCGCGCAATGCCCGCAAGATCGTGCTTTTGGATATTGATATGGTCCAGGCATCCTGTGGCTATGGCGTTCCCCTGTTTGATTACGTAGAGGACCGCAAATCTCTGGAACGCTGGGCCGACAACAAGTCAGACGAGGAATTGCGGGCGTTTCAGGATGAAAAAAGCCGCACCAGCATCGACGGGTTTGACACCGGCTATCGCGACCCCATTTTGCAAAAGTAGGTAATCCGGGTTCTCACGTGGCACCAATAAACTGGTTCCACCTACAAGACCCTCCTTACGCCGCACAGTGGCGCGGTGCGGGTTGACTGGCTGCAGATCAATTCGCGCATGGTAAATCATCGTAATTCGGTGACGGATTGTTGTCGGGGGGGCACGGTGGTTTTGGTCCATCAGGTTTAACCTTAATCACCGGTGGGGGATCGCCGTTATCACCACCTTCACCAAAAAGGTTCGCGCCTATCGAATAAGATTGACCGGGCTCTTGGTTGTCCCACGAAAAAACCTCGACATCATACGTGCCGGATTTTTCGGCATAAAATTTTGTGCGGGTTGTGTAGACATAGTCTCGCCCGTCATGCCACGGCCGAAGAATCGCCTCTCGCTGGGAGTGTAACCGATATCCGTCGGGCGTGACGAATGATAGTCCCGGAGTGAAGGTGTAGCTGCTGACAGAAAAATCATAGGTTTGCCCCCTGGAAAGGTTGGTCGGATGATTCTCCCCCAGATACCCGGTCACATTGGGTGAATTTTGAGCAAATGCCGCTGTCGCGACTGCAAAGACAATTGGAAGCGCTGCGAGGCAGGGTTTTAGCGAAACCACTGTGATTTCCCTCCTGTTGGAGTAGTAATTACAAAAATCCCACCGTTGAGAGCCGCACTGATGTCCTTCCATTTGTCTTGGTATCCCGGCTTGCGCCAACGAATGTGGCCAACAAACTGGCCATTGGAAGTGGGTCGCAATGTAATAAGGTGGTCGTTGACCTGGTAACCGATTTCGGTTTTTTGATACTGCGTGGGGACAATGAGGTAGCCATATATTTTGCCGTCGCCGCCATCTACGAAATCGACAGTGCCGTTTGAGTCGTTACGCCAGACCCCCAAAACATGCGCCGAAGCCGATGAACCGGAAATAGCGTCATTTAATGCGTACCAAGCGACGCCGCCACCAATGACTAGAGTCGCCAAAATTAGAGCGACGACCTTCAAACTGAATACGGGCATTATCTACCCCAAAATTCCCAATGGCCGTGGCCTTGGCGTTTCAAAAATAACCTTTGTCTAAGCTTTACGATACTCCAATGGAGTTTTCGGGTCGAGTTCCAGCTGGGTTTGGCGCTCGACTTTGAGTCAAGTCATACAATTTAACTTACTGAAATGTAACATACTATTAGTAGCTAGAGCGAGAAAGTCGCCCGACCATTGGGGAAATATGAGTCTAAAAGTTTCGTTAAAAAAGCCACGGTACTGCAGATTTCACACCCTTTTACTAAAAAAGGACTTGAACGTTTCGCAAACTAACCGAAATCTACCCCTATGGGGTAACGTGACACAGCTAGGGTACGTCAACAAATGAAAGGGTGTAACGCAAATGCCTTCTTTTTCGAGCAGTCTTGAAAACGCAATCCATGCTGCACTTGCGCTTGCCAATGTCCGCAAGCACGAACTGGCGACGCTGGAGCATCTGCTGCTGGCCCTCATTGACGAGGACGACGCCGCCACCGTAATGCGTGCTTGCGAGGTTGATCTGGAAGGATTGCGCTCCAACCTGATACATTTCCTCGATACCGAACTTGACAGTCTGGTATCAGACATCGAAGGCTCCGAAGCCGCCCCGACAACAGCGTTTCAGCGCGTCATTCAGCGGGCCGCAATTCACGTGCAAAGCTCTGGCCGAAGCGAGGTGACAGGGGCCAACGTTCTGGTGGCGATATTCGCGGAACGCGAAAGCCACGCAGCTTTTTTCCTGCAGGAACAGGATATGACCCGCTATGACGCGGTGAACTTCATATCGCATGGCGTCGCCAAAGACGCTGCTTACGGAGAATCCCGGCCGGTGTCAGGAGCAGACGACATCCAAGACGTAAGCCCAGACGCCGCAGAGACGGAAAAGCAGGAAACCGCCCTGCAAAAATACTGTGTTGATCTGAACGCCAAGGCGGAGGACGGCGAAATTGACCCGCTTATCGGCCGCGACCATGAGGTTGACCGCTGCATTCAGGTGCTGTGCCGCCGCCGCAAGAATAACCCTATCCTGGTCGGTGATCCCGGCGTTGGCAAAACCGCCATCGCCGAGGGGCTGGCGCATAAAATCACCAAGGGCGAGACCCCGGAAATTTTGTCCGGTTCGACAATTTATGCCTTAGACATGGGGGCGTTGCTGGCCGGTACCCGCTATCGAGGCGATTTTGAGGAACGTCTGAAAGCGGTTGTTACCGAATTGGAAGATCATGAAGATGCGGTGCTGTTCATCGACGAAATCCACACCGTGATTGGCGCTGGCGCCACATCGGGTGGGGCCATGGATGCTTCCAATCTGCTCAAACCTGCGCTGCAAGGCGGCAAGCTGCGCTGCATGGGCTCAACCACTTATAAAGAATACCGCCAGCATTTCGAGAAAGACCGAGCCCTGTCGCGCCGGTTCCAGAAGATTGATGTCAACGAACCATCGGTTAAAGACACGATTGCCATTCTGCGGGGCCTGAAACCTTATTTCGAACAGCATCACGACATCGAATACACCGCTGACGCGATAAAGACTGCGGTTGAACTTTCGGCGCGCTATATTCACGATCGCAAACTGCCAGACAAAGCCATCGACGTGATTGATGAAGCAGGCGCGCATCAGCACATCATTCCAGCAGAAAAGCGCAGCCGGACCATTGACGTCAGCCAGATCGAAGAGGTTGTCGCCAAGATCGCCCGCATCCCTCCCAAAACCGTCTCCAAGGACGACGCTGCGGTGCTCCGTGATATGGAGGCTTCGCTCAAGCGGGTTGTATTTGGCCAGGACAGCGCCATCGACGCGCTGGCCTCTGCCATCAAACTCAGCCGCGCGGGGCTGCGCGAGCCCGAAAAACCCATCGGTAACTATCTGTTCACCGGTCCGACCGGTGTTGGCAAAACCGAAGTCGCCCGGCAACTGGCCGATACCATGGGCGTAGAACTCATTCGGCTCGATATGTCGGAGTACATGGAAAAACACGCCGTCAGCCGCCTGATCGGCGCGCCTCCTGGGTATGTCGGATTTGACCAGGGTGGTCTGCTGACCGATGGCGTTGATCAGAACCCGCACTGCGTGCTGCTGCTTGACGAGGTCGAAAAGGCGCATCCGGACGTGTTCAACATCCTGTTGCAGGTGATGGATCACGGCAAACTGACCGATCACAACGGCCGCACCACCGATTTCCGCAATGTGGTGCTGATCATGACCTCCAACGCCGGGGCCGCGGAGCAGGCAAAGGCTGCCATCGGGTTTGGCCGCGAACGCCGCGAAGGTGAAGACACGGCCGCCATCGAACGCATGTTCACGCCAGAGTTCCGCAACCGGCTTGACGCCGTCATCAGCTTCTCGCCGCTGTCCCAGGAAGTCATCCTGCAGGTGGTCGAGAAATTCGTGCTGCAACTTGAAGCCCAGCTGATGGATCGTAACGTCACCATCGAGCTGACGACCGCCGCTGCGGAATGGCTGGCCAAGAAAGGCTATGACGACAAAATGGGTGCCCGCCCACTTGGCCGGGTCATTCAGGAACACGTCAAAAAACCACTGGCCGAGGAGTTGCTGTTTGGCAAGCTGACCAAAGGCGGGGTTGTCAAGGTTTCGATCCGTGACGGCAAGCTGCATCTGAAAATGGACGCGCCGGAAAAACGCCGGATCCCGCGCAGCAAGCCGCCGTTGCTGACCGCGGAATAGCGCGAGCAACAGCCCATCCGCGACAGTGATGCATACACCCGGTGGAATGCAATTCTGGGTTGCCGGCCCAAATTACTCTGATTTGGGCCCCAAAACCCGCCTTTTCAGCAGGTTAACCGCGAATTTCCTTGAATTGTTGGCAAGCATACAGCATCCCTTGAATCGGAAGAGCAACCGAATTCAAAGCGGGACAAAACGTTGCGGAACAGAATTTTCACCTGGTTGGCGGCCTGGGTGTCATACGGAACGGACAAATTCGAAGGCCCAGCCAAGCGCCGGATCCTGATGACCAACATGCTGGTGACCCTTATCAGCCTGATCACCGTTCCCTATGCCATTTTCTTTCTGCTGTTTGATCCGGTCGGATTGATGATCCCGATCATCCTTGTTGTTTCCGCCGGAATTCTGTTTCAGTTCACGCTGCTGCTGCATTCCTGGAGCCCTTACGCCGGGGGCATATACAACCTGACGCTCTGGATCGCCTTTGCGCTGACAATTTCTTTCTTGTTCAGCGCCCAGTCCGCGATTCACTTTTACCTGCTGGCCGGGGCCACAAGCGCTATCTCGATTTTTGGTGTGCGTCAGAATTCCCTGTCGGTGTTTTCCATTGGCCTTGGCATCGGCTCGTTTTTCTACGTTGACCGGAATTTTCTGGAACCAGCGCCGTTCCTCGACCTGTCACCGTTGTTTATCAACATCCTCTATTACACTTCAATCCCCATGGCGCTGACTTATATTTCCTGCATGCTGTTCTATGCGTTCTTCCAGATGCACCGGGCAGAACAACTGCTGCAGAAAGAATACGAATACTCAGAACGCCTGCTGGCTAACATGCTGCCCGGCCCGATTGCAGCGCAGCTGAAGCGCAACCCGGGCCAGACCATCGCCGACAGCCACGAAAACGTCACCATCCTGTTTGCCGACATCGTCGATTTCACCCCCCGCGCCTCGTATTTGTCGCCCGATGAGGTGGTGAAGTTCCTCAACCAATTGTTCACCCGGTTCGACAAACTGGCCACCAGGCATGAGCTCGAAAAGATCAAGACGCTGGGGGACAGTTTCATGGTGGCAGGCGGCATGCCGGAGAAACAGCCGGACCACGCCGAGCGGGTTGCCAATATGGCGCTCGATATGGTGGCCGAAACCGACCGGTTTTCCGAGCAAATGGGCGAAAAGATCGAACTTCGCATCGGCATCCACTCCGGTCCCGCCGTGGCCGGAGTGATCGGCACGCAAAAGCCGGTCTACGACGTCTGGGGCGACACGGTGAACACCGCCGCACGGCTGGAGACCTTCGGCACCAACGGCCGCATTCAGGTGACTGCCGAAACCAAGGACAACCTCAACGGCGAATTCGACTTCTCAAAACGTGGCGATGTCGAGGTCAAAGGCAAGGGTAATCTGGAACTGTGGTATCTGGACGGGCGGCGGTAGGGGTTTTGACTGGGGTTGGTTTCCGGTGGTATTTAGTTCTGGCTGGCTGTGGTGGATCCATTTCGGCTAAGCGGACTAATCCAACATTCGATAGTAGAACGCGATTTTCGTGAGCGAGGCTAGTTCTCCTTACCGGTGGACTGAAGATAACGTGCCATACCCTCGATGTTCATCACCCGCCAACTTTCGTACTGGCCCCAATCGGCGTAGGCATCCAGCGTAAGCTCTGTCTGGATCTGCTTCACCGACTTGCCAGATCGAAGGGCCGCAAGCACGCCTGCGCTCAGCTCTTGCACGTAAACAAGGTTCGCCTCTAGATCGCTTTTGTCGCCCTCGCCACCATGCCCCGGTGCAAATACGTCAAAATCGAGCGTCATTGCGGTTTCGAGTTGTGCGATCCAGTCGTCTAAATCGGCGCCCCAAAGTTGCTAAACCCTCATGTCTGCTCCACAGGCGCTGACGTCAGACACAGCAGCCGTCGATTTCGGTTTCGCTCTGACGTGGCGACCATCTGAGCCATCTCCGCGCTGACTAAGAATATTCGGCGCGCCTTGACATTTATTACAATCGTAACATATATTATCTCGTATGTCACAATCCAAAACCATAACAACCCGCCAGGCAATCCTGGATGCCGCCGTCCCTGAATTTTGGTCGCATGGCTATAAGGGAGCTTCGGTGCGCGCTATTTGCGAGCGCGCCGGTGCCAGTTCCAACGGGATCACCTATCACTTTGGTTCGAAGGAAAAATTGTATCAAGAAATTCTGGACCAGTTTGCAGCGCTGCAGCTCCAGCAAACACGAAGCGCACTGTCAGGCGAATTACGGTCGCAAGAAGAATTCCGGATACGCCTGGAGGTGTTCCTGACTCAGTTACTGGAAACCTACCTTACCAATCGCGAGACGTTGCTTATCGCGCTTCGCGAGTTTGAACAGCTGCCCCCTGATACCGATGACAGCGGGCTTAGCGAACTAATTGAGGTCAACAATTCGCTTTCAAATTTCGTTCAGAATGCCAAGGACCGTGGATTTGTGCGCGAAGACGTCGACACGAGCATGGTGGCAGGGACTTTGCTGGACAGGCTGATCAATCAGGCGCGGTACGCACATACCCACGGCCATTTCTTTGGCGTGACAACGCTAGACCCGGAATACCGCGCCTATTGGGTGCGGGCATCACTAGGTTTGGTCCTAGATGGAATGAAATCGCGGGCGTAGCTCGCACAACAGAGGTCAAAAGGAGAATACAATGCAAGTTGAACACACAATTGAAATCGACGCACCGGCGGATCTGGTTTGGAGTAAGATCAGTAATCTTGCAGACATCCAGAACTGGACCAAAGCGGTGAAAGAGTCCCATTTTCACACCGAAAAAACTCGAGGCATTGGTGCTGGCCGAACCTGCGACGTTCCGGGTTTTGGAACACTCGTCGAAAACGTCCTGGAATGGGACGAAGGCACCAGTTTTCGCCTGTCGCTCGAGGGTCTTCCGTTCTTTATCGGGAAGGCGAGCGGCGGTTGGCGCCTGGAAGAAATCGGTCCAAACAAAACGCGTGCGACCACATTTGTCGACTTAAGAACCCGATTCTGGCCGGTCGGCGCACTCATGGAAAAGTTTGCACTTGCGCCGCAATTTAACAAGGCCCTCAAGGGCGCTCAGCGCGAATTTAAGGCCTATGCTGAGGCGAACCTTGAGAAGCCGCAGAGTGTAGAGTCTGTCCTGCCGAAGGTCGTCGCATAGCCATCAACTGCATTTGTGTTGGGTCAAGAAACATAAAAATCGAGCGGTGTGGTTTGCTCGGTTTACGCAATCGAAATCGAAGTCAAAAAAAATGGAGACTATCATGCAAGATTTTCCGGAACCGCTCCCCCATGGGGAAATAACAGAGGTATTTCCCGACGTCTTTTTCGTCGTTGGTCAGTCGAAGTTCGAAATCCAGGGCAACATCGCGCAATTCACGCGGTCGATGACGGTCATACGCGACGACGATAGCCTGACGTTGGCCAACACACTGAGGTTAGATGACGAAGGGCTTCAGGCTCTCGACCGTCTGGGTAAGGTTGAAAATATTATCCGTCTCGCGGCAAACCACGGGCGCGACGATGCGTTTTATTCTGATCGCTATGATGCCCCAGTTTGGGCGCTCGAAGGCGCAGCGCAGGCGCGTCCGGTCAAGAATGTGGCGACTCTGATCGCCGGTGACTCCGGTCCGGTCAACGGTGCAACCACAATGGTTTATGAGAGCATCGCGGCCGCCGAGGCGGTTTTGTGCGTGCATCGAAGAGGTGGCATACTTGTTGCCGGCGACAGCTTACAAAACCTGACCGGGCCAAACGAATTTTTTGACGACGCAACTGCAGAGACGTTGCAAAAGGGTGGCTTTTTCAAGCGTGGCAATATTGGTCCGGCTTGGCGCGCAAACCTTCAACCCGAGCGGTCAGATTTTGATCGCATTCTTGCGTTGGAGTTCAAGCATCTTTTGCCGGCCCACGGCGACCCGCTGCTGGATGAGGCGCGTGAAGTCATTGGCCAAACTGTCGAGGAAATTTATTCTTCGTGAATTTGACGCGCTTGACCTTCTCGTTCGCGTAGGACTGGTCCGCATATACAGCCGCGCTTATGTCCGGTTAGCGGTCTCGGATCTTTGGTACAGTTTCAGGATTTACGCCTGACCGCTAGAGAGTCTGCTAACCTCAACGCACTATTCCAAAGCCTTTCAACCAACACACGGTCGGAGGGCGAAGCCCTTGGTGCTGACAGTCTGAAAAGAAAACACCTGCGAAAACCGCCGAGCCCGGTGAACGGCGACAAACCTCTATGTTGCGACATCGGCCAGTTTGGGCTCCTGGACTAAGCCGCTCGCGCGGCAATGGCGCTTTTGGCAGGCGTATTAAACCATCCCACAGGCATGGGTATTTTGTGATCTGACGCACTTGCTTGACGATTGGGCCTTCTCA
>JAAEUI010000452.1 GCA_024227475.1 Paracoccaceae bacterium
CGGCGGAGTCCCGGTTTCCTCGGAAACCTCCGCACCCGCAGCCCCCAAAGGCCCCAGCAAAGCCCCCCGCAACGTGGGCGGCTACAAAATCAAATGCCCGACCTGCTCCGGCCAATTGGCCTTCCAAGAGGGTTGCGTCAAGTGCCACGGTTGCGGTTTCAGCCAGTGCTAAAACACAGCTAACCCAAAAACAAAGCCGCCCCGCGAATCAAATCGCGGGGCGGCTTTTTTGTTTGCTCAGAGGTCTTTGTGCGTTGTGTTTGCTCTGCATGTCACGCCTGGTCGTCTCTAGTAGTTCAAGGCCCTGGATAGCAAACGCGGAGCGATGGATCACGAAGGTCACCCGTACCTCCAGGCTTCATCTGCCAAGTCCATCATGGGTCGCCGCGGTTCAACCGCAACGCCCTACCCCAGCAACGCGACTCACGTACCGCCTTTCCGTTTCCCTCGCCCTCGACACCCTCAGCCCAACCCCACCTTGACCATTTCCCGGAGGCCTGATATACAGACCTGTACAACCTGGCAGCCGATTCTCATCCATATGACCGAACTCAAGCATTCCCAATGACACACCGCACCA
>JAAEUI010000453.1 GCA_024227475.1 Paracoccaceae bacterium
AAAGGCAGCAAAGGTTGGAAGCGTTTGCCGGTCGTATCTTTCGCACCAAACAAGGCTTGCCAGCCCTCTTCGTTCTGGATGCCGGCCGTTTCTATCTCGGCCAGGACACGGGCGGCTTCGGGAAACGCCAATGAAAACCTATCAATGCGATTGTCCGCCGTGTAGAAGCGGTATGAAAACTCACCGGCCTGTAAGGTCGGCAACTCATCGCCGGCGACGAGATTGGCCAATTGCACCGACCCAATGTAATTCGAGGGGCCAACAGACGTAGACCGCAGATGTTTGACTCCAAAAACAACCACCTGCTTGAAGCGGTCGTAATAGGGGGCGGGGAGCTTGCGGACATTGATTTGGCGCAGGTTGTCACCCAGAAAGCCGCACAGTTCGCGCGTCAGCGTGTGGCGAGGGATAACCCAAACCCCCAGACCGCCATTGACCAGCAAGGCCATGTCTTGAACGATGTTTTCAAACTCCATCCGTTGCCCGCTTAAAGCAAAATCGTAGGGGGGATTATTGAACACCACGTTGAACAAACCGCCGCTGACCAAAAACTCTCGCGGGCCGTTCAGGCAATGATCGAGCCGGAGTTTGGCCTGGCCGGCCCGGGCCGGGTGCAGCTCGTTGCCATACGTAGTCAGGCCAAGCGCACTCCCCAAGAGCGCAAGAGCTTCTCCTTGGCCGCAACACGGATCGAGAATGCTCCCGCCTTCGTCTCCGGCGGGCAAGATATTGCCGGCGATGAGTTGCACAACGGGGATGCCGGTCGGGTAGAACAGGAGATTTTCTTTAGCTGCTAATCTGGCCATTGTTAGACCTTCCTTTCTGCTCGATAATGAGCTGCACGCCCAGGTCGTCCCTGGCCTGGCTGAGTAGCCAATTGAGCGACGGGGCCTGAGAGAGGACGACCTGGTCGCCGCGTTGTAACGTCCACCGGCCTTTGCCGGCGGCATAAGCGGCCGGCGCAGTATAAACGGTCCATTGGCCGTTGGTGTAAAAATGATCGTCGCCGGCGGCGGGAAAAGTGTCTCCTTCCGGAGGGCGCAGCCTGATACCCAGGCCCAGGTGTTCGCGGATGATCTTTAACCAGGCCGTTTTGTATCGACCCTCGGTCTGAATCCGGTAACACCTGACCGCGCCCGTC
>JAAEUI010000454.1 GCA_024227475.1 Paracoccaceae bacterium
CTGAAACAGGTAATGGTCACTTATTGTCTTCTGTGTCTGAGTTACCAAAGTAACAAAGAACCACATCAAACGTGAAGCTGACTATACATCATCGGATCATGACCAAGGCCAATCTCCTAGTAAGTTGATATGTAGAAGTCCGTCCGTCGAAACGTAACCAAACCGCCCACATATCTCTTCAGATACTATCAATTTCAAAGAGCCAGAGACGCAAAGCAATGGAAGCGCCTGTAACTTTCTAGGCGCGCCCGCCGCTCGATATCTCTATTTTTACCGTCAGTTTGTAGCGTTTGTCGCTGCTTGCCTCCGGTGAAGCGGTGTTTAGGCCTACTCGCTGATGTCCGCAAGAGGTTTTTTCAGAAAATTTTGAGTTTTTTGATGTTTCGGAGTAATCTATTGATATCATGAAGTTTATTTCATCGGTGAATCGAAGCAGCATCCCTTTACCTGTGATCCGGAAGCGTCTAAATCCGGCCAATTGGCGGGTCAGACGCCAAAACGGGGGGGGATCCACGGGATTTCACCATTTTTTTGGAAGAATCCGCGATCCGAACAATGAATCGCCCAATATTCTCGCGATGTGCGGCACTTTTGGGAATCGGCAAAGGGCCAAATGCCTTCTGAGAACCCAAGGATGTTGACCCAAACCAATCCGCACAATTAGAGTGCAGCCATTAAGGCGTAAATATTTCGGGGGACAGAGTTTGTTAAATTTTAAAACACAGACGGCGGTTTGTTTGTATTTGATCTGCCTGATGATCGCGAGCCCAGCGACTGCTGTAACGCTGGAGGAGCTTGAACGCCAGTACGCTGTTGCTGAACGCAAGCTCAAAAAAATCTGCGTAAAACACGACGCGCTGAGAGAAAAGCTCGTCTTTCAGCAGTCCGAACAAAGGCGCCTAAAGGAAAAGATCAAGATCCTAAAAAGAAAAGCTGGGCAAGAAATTTACACACGCACCAAACGAGCGTTTATTAATGCTGGCCATTCTTCCGACGTCGCTGCCGATCTTGCCGACGGCGTTGCCCGAGGAGAATTGGGCCCCCGGGGATCTCAGCCTGCCACAGACAATCGCACTGGCAAATCGAAGGAATGCGGTCTTCGACAGAATCAAAGCCTTTGAAGATGGCGAGGTCGCATCCCAAGCTTCATACACAATTGACCTCGCAGAAGATCTGAAAAAATTGACGGATCGAAAGATCGCCGCGAAGGCCACACTTATCAATATCGAGCTGAAGAATTCCAAAAAGGGCACTATCGCGGACCCTGACGAGGAGGAAGCAGAACGCGAGAAGGCCGGCCGCGAGGTTGAGGCAATAAACGATGAGCTAGACCTTATCGATGCGGAAGTGGAAAGCACTGAGTTCGAGCCGGAATGGTCCACAGATGCCGGACTTAAAGGCGATTCATTATTAGATGAAATAGGTGAATTAGATGATGAAGGTGGATTATTCCCAGACTCGCCCGATGCTGACTTGGACGATAGTCATATTATTTGTCCGCCGTGTCTCGGTGAAGACTGCGACGGGATCGATAATGATTGTGATGGCAGAGCCTCCGAAGAAGACGGCAACTCCTTCAATCCCCGCATCGGCATTGGCATTGGGATATTCGACGGCCCGGCGCTGACCTTCACCAATTTCAGCCAGCGCCCGACAGATGAAAACGGCATGGCGATTTTTCTTGAAGGAAGTTATCCGATATCCTATTCCGGCAGTTCACTTGGCTGGGAAATTGCTGTTGGGCTTGAGCTGCTCTACGCAAGTCAGGAATACAACGGCCACATCAACCTTCCCGGCGGTGCGCCGGGACCGAGCGCCGGGGATATCCGTTACATTTTCGGCGGCGGATCAATTCAGTTTGAAAACCGGATCAGCGACAATTTCACCTTTGGCGTCGAACCGGGCATTGGCCTTCTGGACCTGAGGCTGGATGGTTCCTTTGTTGCAGACGGAACCGTTCCTGCGGCAACGCTGGACATTTACGGAATGTGGCACGCTGGCCCCAATTTCTATGTTGGTGCGGGCGTGTCAGCCATCAAGCCGCTCGGTGATTTCAACGGAGGTGTTCCCGGCGGTGTCAGGTTCCCGGTGACCGCAGGAACCGGCAAGATGTATTGGTTGAAAGGCCAGTACAAGTTCTGAAGCGTTCGCGAGGCTGCAACCACCCACCTCAGCCGATCCCGGCAAATCGTCCGGGAACCGGGAGCAGTTCCTGACCGACGTGCTTTTAGAAAAGCCACAACCCATCTGTGACCTAGACCGGCGCCTCAGGTTCAATCCGGATCAGATTAATCGTGAAACGCATTACAGCGGTTTTCGTTAAACCTGAATCAGGTTTGGCGAAAAACGTCCAGACAAGACATTGATGTTGCAGCTTTTCCCGAAAACCTGATGTCTCAGGTTCTTCGCGAAAAGCATTAGGCATTTTGATTTGACCGAACTTTGTCAGCCAGCCCCTCTAAATTACCGTCGATAATCTTGCGGAGTGTTGCTCTCATAACCGTTTGACCCAAAATCCAGCCAAATGGGCCATATTTTACGCTAAGGTCCAGACCCCATTTCACTCTTGAACGTTTCCCACCTACAGGCTCTATCGTCGTTTTGGCATAGGCGTCTTTAAGGGGCATTCCTGCCATTTCCGACATCCGCACGGTAAGTTCTTTGTTTGATGTCCACACCGTCACCTCTTCTAACAGTGACGTGCCGTTGGTAAAGTGATTGCGCCGTTTTGACCCCATACCGTCTTCGCCTTGGGTAAGCGGATCAACGGACGTGATCAACGGCGCGAACTCATCAACACGCATGTAGAGTCCGAGAACGGCCCATACTTCGTCCGGTGTTGCATCAATAGTCTGGGTGCGTTCGATATGGATCATTTATCAGCTCCGGCCATTCCGCGGACAACGCCCGCGCGATTGATTTTGACCTTCAATAAACTTGCCCTGCTGCCACCGTTATGGCAGCAGTGTGGCAGTGGGAGAAAGAAATGCGTCGCACTGAACGGCTTTTCCAGATTATCCAGATACTACGCTCAACCCGAACACCGATCACAGGGAGAAACCTCGCAGATGAGTTGGAAGTATCCATTCGCACGCTCTACCGCGACATGGCAGAGCTTGCAGCGCAACGAATACCTGTCACCGGAGAGGCTGGTATGGGCTACGTACTGGACGATGGGTACGACATGCCCCCATTGATGTTGACAGCCGACGAACTGGAAGCCGCGGCATTAGGCGCTGCATGGGTGGCCTCCCAAGCTGATCCTTCGCTGGCGCGGGCCGCAAGGGATTTGGTATCAAAGCTGTCCGAGGCGATACCAAAGGAACTTCGACCCATCGTTCTGGACGCAAGTTCCATCGCAATTGAAACGCAATCAAAGGTCTCGGAACGCTTTGACAGTGCTCTATTGCGGCACGCCATTCGAGAGCGTTACCGGCTTCAACTGACTTACACTGACCGGGATGAGGGAACAACGGATCGGATTGTTTGGCCGATGTTAATCGCTTTCCTGGATCGGAGCCGATACCTGGTTGCCTGGTGCGAGACGAGATCAGGCTACCGACACTTCAAGACGGACCGGGTTCAGGAATTGAAAGTTCTTGGTGAAAAATATCCCGAGCGTCGGGCGGTATTGATCAAAGCGTGGAAGGAGGAAACGGCGAAAAGCATGCCGAGCTGACTTTGGCAGTATTACTGATTGTCGTCGAATTGGGCTCAAAGTCGTCATCTGACAATCTCACCCGGCTAATAGGCCCTGACCCCAAGGAGATGTGGACAAAATATCTCAAATTCATCAGGCGATCATCCTGCGTCGAAACCTGATAAACCGGTAGCCGATCAGCACTGCAAAAATCGCCAGATACATCAGCGGCTCAAACTCCCAGGTTTTTTTCATCAGCACATAATGCGTAGCACCCGCAACTGAGGCGTAATAGACGCCCCAGTGAATCCTTCGCCAAACCAAGGGCCCGAGTTTGCGGATCGACAGGTTGTTAGAGGTCATCGCCAAGGGCACCAGAACCAGAAAAGCCGACATGCCGAAAATAATATAGGGGCGCTTGGTGATGTCCTTCCAGATGGCATCCCAGTACAGCTGCTGATCCAGCAGCAGGTAAACGGTGAAATGCGCCACCACATAAGCAAATGCCATCAGCCCGATGGCGCGGCGGTATTTGATCAGGTTGATTTTGGTCAGGTTGCGCACTGGCGTGACCAGCAGCCCGGCGATCAGCAATTGCAGCGCGTATTCGCCAAGCCCGTTTTCCAGCACATCCAGCGGGTCCGGCCCCAGTTGGTTCTGTACCGCTTGCCAGAACAGCCACAGGCCGGGAACAGGCAACAGGATATACAGCAGCCAAGCCGGTACCCGCCGGGTGGCGGAGTTTACTTTCTGAACAAGGGTCATAGGCTCAGTACAGTTTGTGCAGGTCCATGCCAGCATAAAGGCTGGCGACCTCTTCACCATAACCGTTGAACTTCAGCGTCGGAACCCGTTTGGCAAACAACCCGCCACCAATTGGCCGGTGCGAGGCTTGCGACCAGCGGGGGTGATCGACCTCGGGGTTCACGTTGGAATAGAAACCGTATTCACCGGGCTGGATCAAGTTCCAGGTGGCCGGTGGCTCTTTTTCGGTCAGGGTGATCTTCACAATCGATTTGATCGACTTGAACCCGTATTTCCACGGCACAACCAACCGTAGCGGCGCGCCGTTCTGTTTTGGCAGTTCCTCGTCATATATCCCGGTTGCCAGAATTGTCAGCGGGTGCATGGCTTCATCCATGCGCAAACCCTCAACATACGGCCAGGGGAAAGATTTGCTTTTCTGACCATGCATTTCGTCGGGGCGATGCAGGGTTTCAAACGCCACGTATCTGGCGCTGCCCATCGGGTCCGCCCTGGCGATCAGGTCTGACAGCTGGAATCCGACCCAGGGCACAACCATGGCCCACGCCTCGACACAACGGAACCGATAGATGCGCTCCTCCAGAGTGACCTCCTTCAGGATATCCTCCAGAGCATAGTTGCCGGGGTTATTCACCAGCCCGCCGATCTCAACACTCCAGGGATCGGTTGTCAGTTTATGCGCGTGTTTTGCCGGGTCCGGTTTGCCGGTGCCGAATTCATAAAAATTGTTATACGGCGTCACATCTTCAAAAGAGTTCGCGTCTTCACTGGTCGAATAGGGGCTGCCTTTCTTGGCCATCAGTTTGGCCTGCGCAGCACCACCGATGCTTCCGGCCGCCGCCAGACCAGCCGCGCCCGCTATCACCTGACGCCGGTTCAGAAACGCGTTTCGCGGTGTGATATCCGAATATTTCAGGTCGGTCTTGTGGCGGTACATAGGCGGTTCCCTCAAAAAATCTGGCTGACCATTGCCTAGTTCAGTCCAGTTTCCAAATCAAAACACGCCTGTTCACGACCTTGTTTGAAATCTTACAGCTTGGAATATCACACCACATCGCGCACCCATTCGTAATGGGGGTTGCGAAAAGCCTGAAACCGTCAATGATCGTCGCTAATTTCTGACCACCGGCTTACAGGTACTGAATGACCAGAATTATCGAGTCCTTTGACGAAATTTCCGACAATTACGACGTGGTGTTCTGCGATCTCTGGGGCTGCCTGCACAACGGCATCGCCCCCTTCCCGGCAGCGGTCACAGCGCTTGAGCGGTTTCGCGACAAGGGCGGGATCGTTTTGCTGCTGACCAATTCTCCACGCCCAAAGGCCTCGGTGATGGAACAGCTCGACGGCATCGGTGTTGCCCGCGACCTTTATCACGAGGTCGCCAGCAGCGGCGACAGTGCCCGCTCGGCTGTGGGCTCCGGGCAATTTGGCAAGAAGGTCTATCACCTGGGGCCGGAGCGGGATTTCCCCTTCTTTGAACCCAGCCCCTTTATCCCCGGACTGGCAGACATCGAACGTGTTCCACTGGCCGAGGCTGAAGGCGTGGTCTGCACCGGGCTGTTTGACGACACCACGGAAACCCCCGATGACTATGCAGCCATCCTGCTGGAGGCCAAGAACCGTGGCCTGAAACTGATCTGCGCCAACCCCGACGTCATGGTGGATCGCGGAGATCGGCGGATCTACTGCGCAGGCGCCATCGCCGGGGCCTACACCGAACGCGGCGGCGAGAGCCTTTATTTCGGCAAACCGCACCCGCCGATCTACGATCTCGCCCGCAACCGGCTGACTGCGTTCGCTGGCAAGGTGATCGACGACAAACGTATCCTGTGCATCGGTGACGGCATCAATACCGACATCCGCGGCGGGGTTGGCGAGGGGCTCGATTGCCTGTTCATCACCGGCGGCCTGGCAGCGCGCGAGACCGGGACAGACGGCCAGCCGGATCAGCTATTGCTGGCGCGGTTTCTGGAGGCCGCACAGACAACCGTAACCGCATCCATCGGGCATTTGCGGTAAGGGTATCGTTGATGTGTCTTAGGAAGGATTTGTTGTTGAGCCAGCCGGGAGGTGTTGGGGTGTCTGCTTGGAGTCCCGAGTGGACATCTCACAGTGAGCGAACCTGCTTGCTGGGAATGGGCACCGAACGTTACACTCTGAACATCTATCCGGGCCAGCCAAAGCTTTGGGCAGAGCGCACCAACGCCGACACCGCTGGGCTGAACGGTCGGCCAGAAACATTTATCATTGAGATTGTCCTGCTCACCGACGGCTCTACAAGCGGCCTCTGGAGAAGTTCCGGCAGGATCACCGAATATTCGGGCATGAACGCAAAGCCCATCCGCGCCAGCACCATCGCTTGAATCCAGTCTTCACGTTCTGAACGGAAGCGCGCGTAGAGCTCTACACCCATATCCTGACACACGCCCATCACCATTTCGCGCATCTCGCAAGCGAGCCGATCAACATATCTTTGCCCAGACAGGTCGGCCAGCTTGATCGCATTTTGTCCTGCCAGGGAATGGCCGGGGGGGATAATCACGATATAGCGTTCTTCATACAAATCGATGACGTTGAACCCCTCTCCAAGGCCGTCACGCGGGTTCAGAATGGCCAGATCTAGATCGCCATCCTCCAGTCTTTGTTTCAGCTCTTCAAGGCTGGCCTCGCTAACCGCTACCTCAACCCCGTCAAAGTCCTTTTGGTATTTGGCGAGAAACCGCGACAGACGAACGTGCCCTACGGTGGACATCACTCCAAGGCGCACTGGCACCTCTTTCAGCAAATGGAAGTTTTCGGCCAGCGTTTTCGCCGCTTCAGATTCCGCCATGATCTGTTGGAGGTGCGGCAACATTGACCGGCCAAAATCACTGAGCAAAATGCGTTTACCTTCACGGTGAAATAGCGGCGCCCCGAGCTGCGCTTCAAGGGTCTTGATGGCCTTTGTTAGGGCCGGTTGGCTGACATTACAGCTCGCCGCAGCCTTGGTGAAGTTCAGGGTCTTGGCCGACGCCAGTACATACTTTATCTGGGACATTTCCACGATGCGCACCTCAACTAATGCCGGTCTGTCGCCATCCTATCATATTTCACCCAAACCTGAGGTTATTGATTGATAAGGAATTACTAGTTCCGTTTGCCAGGTCATCACGCTTTCATACTTACACAGTAAAATTCAACGAGGAGGACGCGAAATGACAGTCTACATGGTGGAAAGAAGCCTTAAAGGTATTAGCATGGAAGACCTTGGCGGGGCACAGAAAGCGGCCATTGCCAAGGCGGCCGAAATGAGCGCGGCGGGAACTGATATCGGTTACATTCGCACAACATTCGCGCCTGATGACGGGCGCTGCATGTGTCTTTTTGAAGGCGATTCTGCCTCGGACATAAAGCGACTGAATGATGAGGCGGGAATACCCTATGACGGTGTCGTTGAGGCTCTGGACCTGACGCCGT
Organism: Paracoccaceae bacterium; assembly: GCA_024227475.1. Lineage (GTDB taxonomy): Bacteria > Pseudomonadota > Alphaproteobacteria > Rhodobacterales > Rhodobacteraceae > Amylibacter. The sequence continues at coordinate 7,865 of JAAEUI010000454.1, forward strand.
AGTTAATTCGAAAAGAAACAACTTCAACTGGTCTTGACCCGGCAACGAGATTGCTGGGCCAAGGGCGTTGATACCCATCTAACAACGCTCCCTGACCGAAAGGCGCAGGCGCCATCGCCGGGGCCTACACCGAACGCGGCGGCGAGAGCCATTATTTCGGCAAACCGCACCCGCCGATCTGCGATCTCGCCCGCAACCGGCTGACCGCCTTCGCTGGCAAAGTTATCGATGAAAAACGCATTCTGTGCATCGGGGACGGCATCAACACCGACATCCGCGGCGGAGTTGGTGAAGGGCTCGACTGTCTGTTCATCACCGGCGGACTGGCGGCGCGGGAGACCGGGACAGACGGCCAGCCGGACCCTGTCATGCTGGCCCGGTTTTTAGAAGCCGCACAGACGACCGTAACCGCATCCATCGGGCATTTGCGGTAAGGGCATCGTTGATGTGTCTTCGGAAAGATTTGTTGTTGAGCCGGGCGGGGGGCGGGAGTCTGCTTGGAGCCCGGAACTGACGGGCTAAGAAAATGAAGGTAGGCCGCTCTTTGAGAGCGAATATTTAGGCTTTCAAGCCTCGCAGGCGCTCGGAGCTTTCCTCTTTAACTTCTTCGGTCACTATTGTGTTTTCATCAAACACTACCGGTTTGGACGCAACACCGTCCGATTGCCAATAATGAGCGTCATAAACCTCAAAACCAGCTGGCAGGACCGTACCTTTGGGCGCAGTACTCAGAAAGAAATGCAGCGCATTTTCGGTTGTCC
>JAAEUI010000455.1 GCA_024227475.1 Paracoccaceae bacterium
GGATCGGCCAGTATGGATTTATCCGGAGACTTGCCCGCTTCGATCAGGCGTTTGCCGATCATGTAGCTGCGGGGTTCGTTGGCTGCGTCCACGGCCAGTAACTCTTCACCTTTGAAATACCAGAAGGCAACCGATCCCTCTTTGTCTCCCGGCCGGGTTATCACCTCGTCATAGCCGGTGTTCAGCCCGGCGATTTGTAGTTTGACATCGAATTGGTCAGACCAGAACCACGGCTTTGCCGTGTATTCCTTTTCCGCACCCATGATATTTTCGGCGACAAGTTCCCCCTGGTCTATTGCGTTGGGAACGCTTTCAAGCCGGATGCGCGTGCCGCGATAGGGAAAAGAAGCGCAGTCACCAGCGGCCCAGATGCCAGGAACAGAACTGCGCCCTTGTGTGTCGGTCTTTATTCCGTTTTCGATGTCCGCTCCCACTGCCTCGGCCAGTGCGATTGAGGGGGTAATCCCCACCCCGACAATCACAAAATCCACCTCTATTTTTCGCCCGTCACTCAGGACTGCACCGGTCACGCGACCTTCACCGACCAGTTTTTGCAACCCAACACTTTCGAGAATTTCCACCCCGTGGGAATGATGCAGCGCCCGGAAGTAATCTGATGTTTCCCGGCAGGCGACCCGCTGCAAGATTCTGTCGGCCATTTCAACAAGTGTGACCTTCAGGCCTCTGGACGCTGCAACCGCCGCCGCCTCCAGTCCTATGTAGCCACCGCCAATAATGAGGACGCGGCGGCCTTGGGCGAACTCAGGTGCCATTGTATCAACGTTCCGCAGGTCACGCACAACGTACACACCCTTCAGCGCGCCACCGATAGAGGCAGGCAAATGTCGCGGGTCAGAGCCAGTTGCGAGCACGAGATGATCAAAGTGCAATGTCTGATCGTCAAACGTGACCGTCTTTGCTAGCGCGTCAATGCCATTGACCCGCGTTCCAAGGCGCAGGTCTATGTTGTTCTCGGCGTAGAATACCTCGGGCCGCAGCAACAGACGGTCAAGTGTCATCTCTCCCAGCAGGTATTTTTTGGACAGCGGCGGGCGTTGATACGGCGGAGTCGGCTCGGCCCCGATAAGGGTGACTTGCCCATCGAACCCGGAATTGCGAAGTTTTGCGACCAGAGAACTGCCAGCTTGCCCGGCACCAACGACAACCACATGACTCATCACCATCTCCAAAAGTGTGCTGCAACCGGCCAATCCGGCAAACACTCCGCTATCCAGCAAAACCTAAAACCAAATCGGCACTGAGTTTCAATGGTTATTGGTATTTGTGACACTCTACGAGAGGCTATTGAAATCACCACAACGCTTCGCACCAATACCGGACGTGGTATCGCAGGATTGGTACAGGTTTCGCGCACAGTGCTATTGTTCGTTCTTCTGGCAAGTTTGACGTCAAATTCTGAAAACCCTCAACGTCATGGGCTGGCAGTGCCACCTTCCCCGATCGTAAACATCTGACCGCTCTGGATGATGGTTCCATTTTCAGCCTTCTTCATTTCCGGTTGTCCGCTTGAACGGGCCATAGCTGGTCATGATCTCGATCTCCTCATCAACTGCTGAGCGCTCAGCATCAAGGTATTGCGCGACTGCATCGCGAAACCCGGGGTCGCCGATCCAATGCAGAGAATGCACAGCCGTCGGCAAGTAGCCCCGGGCCAGCTTATGGGGCCCCTGGGCACCAGCCTCGACCCGTTCCATCCGATTTTCAATCGCGTATTCGATCGCTTGGTAGTAGCATGCTTCAAAATGCAGAAACGGGTGATCCTCCGTACAGCCCCAATACCGGCCATACAGGGTATCCCGCCCGATAAAATTGAGCGCTCCAGCCACCCATTGGCCATCCCTTTCACACATTACCAGCAGAATGTCCTCGCGCAGCCGTTTCTGCGCGATGTCAAAAAAGGCGCGGGTGAGATAGGGCGAGCCCCAGTTGCGCGAACCGGTATCCTGATAGAACCGCCAAAAGGCATCCCAATGTTCCGGGCGGATCGCATCGCCGGTCAACAGGTGGATTGTTCCGCCAAAGGCCTGAGCCTGTCGCCTTTCCCTTCGGATCGCCTTGCGTTTGCGCGACGATAACTGGGCCAGGAAAGCGTCGAAATCCGCGTAACCATGATTGTTCCAGTGAAACTGTTGGCCGATGCGGTGCAACAGTCCCAGAGCTTCTCCGGCCAGAGCCTCAGCTTCAGTGCAAAATGTGACGTGAAAAGAAGAATAGTGATTCTGCACCGCCAGCTGAACGGCCCCTTGCGCCAGCGCAGATACGGCTGTTGCATGATGGTCCGGTCTGGTGAGAAACCGCCTGCCGGTCGCGGGCGTAAAGGGAACTGCGGCCTGCAATTTCGGGTAATACTGACCGCCGGCGTTTTCGTATGCGTGGGCCCAGTTGTGGTCAAAGACATACTCGCCCTGCGAATGACTTTTGGAATAGCAAGGCATGACGCCAATCAATTCGCCGTCTTGTCGTGCCAGAATATGGCGGGGTTGCCAACCTGAACCGGGCCCCACGGAACCGCTGTCCTCCAGCGTCATCAAAAACCGGTGTGTGGTAAACGGATCGACAGGCCTTGATGCCAAATCTCCACCTGAAGCGCAATCATCCCAGGCTTCGGCGCTGACCTCCGCCAGAGAGGCGATAACCGATATTTCGATTTTTGTTTCATCAGTCATTGCAGCGCCAAGGTCAGACAGCCGGCGCGTTTGGTCAAGAGATCAGACCTTCGCAAGGTAATGCTCAAACGTAATATTGTCCGCAAACCGCCGCGCCTCTTGTTCCTGTTCAAGCGATTTTACTGTCCAGCACAGTATTGAACCGCCTTTGGCCCGGACATCCGCCACCGCCTGTGTTCGCAAATCCTGCCAGCGATGCGAAATGAAACACGCCCCGACGCGCTCATAATCAGGGATTGAGGCCAATTCTTCCCGACGCGCAGCGGGAATCAGCCCCCATTTTTCACGGCTGAATGTTTCTGTGACCAACCCCCTTGGTATTTCAGGTGCGTAAGCGGCGCATTTCGCAATCGAATGAGGATTGAACGACATCAGAGCAACCGGGCCGGTGTAGTCTTGCGTTAAACCGCAAACCGCCTTTTCCAAAATTCCCGTGTTTGGCCCGAGCGCACCATCCTGATCTTTCAGTTCCACCAACAGAGGAACACGACCTGCAACCAAGGTCAGCAACGACGCAAAAGTCGGAATACCCTCCGTGCCGCAGCGAAGTTTGATTTCACCGAGTTCCCTTGCGGTCCTTTGGGCCACTGCACCGGTCGCAGAAGTCAGCTCCTCAAGTGAATAGTCATGAAACACCATCGGTTGCCCGTCCCTGGACAGTTGAAGGTCTATTTCAATTCCGTACCCGGCTGCCAATGCGGCGCGCGCACCGGCCAACGAGTTTTCTGGTCGACCGTCGGAAATGTCGTGCAGGGTACGATGCGCAAAGGGGAGCGCTAAAAAATCAGACGGCAGCATCACGAAATCTGAAAGACCCCGTCGATTTCCACTGCAACGCCAAGCGGCAAAGATGGCGAACCAACCGCAGCCCGGGCATGTGCCCCGATGTCGCCAAATACCTCGCCGATGAAATCGGAGGCTCCGTTAATAACAGCGGGCTGATCCGTAAAGCCCTGCGTGCAGTTGACAAAGCCGCCGAGTTTGACCACCCGCTTCAGACGATCCAAGTCGCTACCACAAGCCTCTTTTAACTGAGCGATCAGGTTCAAAGCGCAGACTTTGGCGGCAGCCTGTCCCTGCGCAACATCCATGGTTTCACCCAGTTTGCCACAAATCAGCCCATCTGAATCTTTTGAAATCTGACCGGAAACAAAGACCAGATCGCCTGCTATCACGTAAGGCACATAATTCGCCGCAGGCGCAGGGGCCTCGGGCAGAGTTTCCCCAAGTTCGGCCAGACGGGTTTCGTATTTTCCTGCCATTACAGTTCTCCCTTATGTTTCGAAAAGGCACGCTAGAGATTGCGGTGAAAGCCGCAAGTCCTAACCTGCCTTTCCGCTTAACTTTCGCGGAACGCGCGGTTGAAATAATCAGTGAATGGTTTGGTCAGATAGCTCAGTGGCGTTCTGTCGTTTGTTTTAATGAAGGCTTCTACCGGCATGCCCGGCAGCAACTCAACATCACCAAGTCTGCCTATTTCACCGTCATTTGGCAGGATTTCAGCGGTATAATACGAAATGCCGGTGACTTCATCCTGAAACACATCTGCAGATACCTTTGAAATTTTCCCGAAAATTTCCGGTGTTGTGCGTTGATCAAACGTGGAAAAACGCAGCGCGGTGTCCTGGCCCACATGAACTTGATCTATGTGAATTGCCTCGATCCTGCTGGCAATCACCAAAGGGCTATTGGATGGAACAACATAAAGGATCGGGTCCGCCGGACGCACCACAGAGCGCAAGGCGTGCACTGTCAATCCATGAACAACGCCTGACATCGGGGCCCGGATATCCATCCGCGACAGGGTTTCATCAAGTGAAATCAGCCGTTCTGCCAGTTCAATCTCAGAATACCCAAGGTCGCGAAGTGTTGTGATTGCCTCCTCACGGCGACGGCTTTTGAGTTGCAGAATCTGAATATCGGTTTCGATTTTCTGCGCGCCTCCACGGGCTATTGAAGCTTCGAGCTCGCCAACGGAGCCCAGTAACCTGGCTTCTTCGCGTTGCAGCGACAAGACGCGGGATGCTTGCGCCAGGCCTTTTTCCAACAAATGCCGCTGATCAGTCAGTTCCTCGCCGATCAGCTCAATCTGCGTTTTCAGCGCCGCAAGCTGGGCGTTTGCGCCTCGGATCTGGATATTAATCTGGACCTTGCGCTCGTTGAGTTGATCAATCTCCTTCAGCAGAGATTCCCTTCGGGCGATAAACAGGCGTTTTTGGCCTTCAAGGAACTCCTGCACCTCTGGATCCTGTGATGCGTTTTCAAGCAGGGCTTCGCCAAACGAAACTTCCGGCAATTCGTCCCGCTCGGCTACCAGCCGGGATTTCCGGGCGCGGATTTCTTCCAGCTGCGATGACAAGATAGAGCGTTCTGATTGCATGAGCGTGTCATCAAACCGGATCAGAACCTGGCCAGCCTCAACGACGTCGCCTTCCTTGATCGCGATTTCGCCAACCACGCCCCCCTGGGGATGCTGGACGACCTGTCGAAGGCTCTCTACCTGGATCATTCCGCTGGAAATAACGGCTCCGGAAATGGTGGCAAAATTTCCCCATACCCCCAAGACGCCTATCAGGACGGCAACACCCAACATACCGATCCAAATTGGTTTTGCAGCCGACCAGTTCTTTTCGGCCGTGGGTGATGCCAACATCGTCATCCGGCTCTTCCTTTGTTTAACGCATCCGTTATTTGTGCCACGTTCTTTACCTGCTCTTTCAGCACTTCGTCGCGGGGGCCAAAAGCCTTGCACAACCCGTGTTCGAGCACCAGCAGGTTATCACATTCGGTAATCGCCGCAGGGCGGTGGGCCATGATGATCACAGCGTTTCCCTCCGCCTTCATACGGCGAATGGAATTATTCAGCGCACTGGAGCCGACCGAATCCAGATTGGAGTTCGGTTCATCAAGCACCAGGATGATCGGGTCGCCATAAAGGGCGCGGGCCAGCCCAAGACGCTGCCGCTGCCCACCAGACAGACGGCCTCCAGAATTGCTGATAATCGTGTCATAACCGTCAGGCTGTTCCAGGATCATCTCATGTGCGCCAGCTTTTTTCGCCGCATCCACCACCTTGGCCGCGTTGGGCTGTTCTGACATGCGGGCGATGTTCTCAGCGATCGACGCGTCGAACAGAGTCACGTTCTGCGGCAGGTACCCGATGTAACCGCCCAAAACATCCGGATCAAAATTGTCAAGAGACGCCCCATCCAGCCTAATCCGGCCCGACGCGGGATGCCAAATTCCAGTGATCACCCGAGCAAGGGAGGATTTACCCGCCGCGCTTGGCCCAATCACCCCAAGGGCGGTTCCCGGTTCGACAGTAAAACTGACCATTTTAAGGCAGGCCTGCGACTCACCCGGTGGTACAGCAGTAAGGTTTTGCGCGACAAGCCGGGCCTTGGGGCGCGGTAACTCGGTTTTTGGCTGCTCTTCTGGCACCACTTCAAGCAGTCGCGACAGGTTGTACCAGCCTTGCGATGCCTGTTGTACCAAAGGCCATTGGCTGATTGCCATCTCGATTGGTGCAAGCGCACGACCCATCAATATCGAAGCCGCGATCATTGCGCCTGCGGTCAATTCGTTTTGAAGCACATAATAGGCGCCCAACGCCAGCATGGCCGATTGCAGAAACAACCGAAAAGCCTTGGTCAGAGACGAAAACACCCCTGTCATATCACTCGACGAAATCGTGGTATTCAGGCTCTTTGTGCGGGTCTTCTGCCAGCGGTTCAGCACGGATGACCGCATCCCGAGACCCTGGACGACCTCACTGTCGTCTCGAACAGAATTTGCGAATGAATCGGCCATTGCCCCATGCAATTGGGCGTCCAGTACACCCCGCTTCGAAACCTTCTGGTTTATCAGCGTCACGACGATCAGCAGAGCCCCTCCAAGGAGGGCCAAATACCCAAGCATCGGATGAAACAAGAAAATTCCCAGAGCAAATATTGGCGTCCAAGGCATATCGCAAACCGCAAACAGCGCAGGTGACGACATCAGCCTTTGCACAGATTCCAGATCACGCAATCCGCTTTGAACTTTATCCTGTTGCCCTTTTGGAGTCGGCGCCCGCAGGACTGCTTTGAAAACTCTTTCGTCCAAATCCGACTGAAATTGAGCCCCGGCACGCGCCAAAACCCGGCCGCGAGCCCACTCCCGTACACCAAACATCGCATAAAGTACGGCAACCAAAACGAACAGGGCCAGCAGTGTAGCCACCGAGCGACTGCCCAACACCCGGTCATAGACCTGAAGCATAAAAATCGGGCCGGTCAGCATTAACCGATTGACGAAGATACTAAACCACTACCGACTGGCGTCGGTAGGATTTGAGGTGTGCTTTTCCAAGTACTGAAGTACAACGCCCTCAGTGATTGCACCGTTGGTGGTTGAAAAGTAACCGCGGCCCCAAAAGTGCTTGCCCCAATAGCGCCGCTTAAGCTGCGGGAATTCGCGCTGCACCTTGTGGGAAGACC
>JAAEUI010000456.1 GCA_024227475.1 Paracoccaceae bacterium
GCCCGAACCAGACTTCCGACCCGGCCGCGCCGAACAGGTCCATTTCCTTGCCTGCGCCGGAACCTAGTCGCACCCGGTGATGCACATAAAAGAATTGCCAGGCCACGGCGACGTCCTCGCCGGCATGAAAGAGACGCCCCGGAAAGGTTTTCCGCGAACTGCCTAAAAGAATCTGACTCATGAACACTTCGCCAAGATAACCTTTGTATTCATGAAATCGACGTTGCAGGGTTTCGTATTGTTCGACCAGTTCACTCTTTACGGCGTCAGCCGGGTGTCCTTCCACCTCGATCTTGCCCCATACCTTCAAAAATTCCAGCAGAATCGGGTCGTTGACCTTGCGGAACCAGCCACCCAGTTCCAGGTAATCCACCAGATCCCCGCGTGAGAGCTTCACCAGAGTCTCGCGGATCGTATCGAGGGGCACATCTTTGCCTTCGCGAGCGTTGAGTTCCTGTTGGATCTGTTCCAGAGAGACCTTGTCCTCATCGCCAATCGCGGAGAGATAGAGCACCCATTTCGTGATGCCGTGTTCATTGATGCGCTTGATCCAGCGCGTGACCTGATCATGCAATTCGCCCCAAATAAACCCCGATGAAATATCGACAGCCAGGATAGTATTCAGCGCGTGTTCGTGGATCAACGCGGTCTGCGACTCCGCCGCCTGTTGGATGGCGGCGGTGATATAAAACGGATTGTTGCCGCAGCGGTTCGCCAGCACCGGGGCCATCAGTTCAGGGAGGTCGACCTGATAATAGCGGGCGGCGTTAAGGGCCAGTTGCGCCCCCCAATACGCAGAAAACGCGGAAATGTCTTTGCCGCGGAAGCGCCCGAAGAGCGCGCCCCGGCCAATAATCTCCCGGGACAGAATACTCATCGCCGAGCCGGTGACGAAATGCGGACAGGTGTTCGACTCCACCGCTTGCTGCATGAAACCCACGACCCGAAACTGAGAGTCCGGCAGATGGGTGTTTTGAAATTCATCCAGGAACATCACCACCGTGCTATCGTCCCAATCGGACACATCACGAGGCAGTAAGAGGGCTTTTTCCTCAGGCAGAATCACCTCCCCTGAAGGAATCGCCTCGAAGAGTCCTAAGGCGAACCGTTTGAACGTGTCTGATAATGCTGGTGCTTGTCGCAATGTTGTGATGAGTTCGGACGGTTTTTTCGGGTGTTTTAACAACTCCGGATTCTGCAACCGAAAGGCCGCATACCAGCGGACAAAATTTTCCGTATATTTCAGGGCAAAATCCTGACGGCTGATGATTTCGTCGGGAAAGCTGAAATAGACCGGTACAACGGCCTGCGGATCCTCATGATCCTGCTCCCGGAACAGTCGGTTGACGACCCGCAGAAAGTTCTCCGTCTTGCCCATGCGGCGCTGGCCCAGCAGCACGGTAGACATGGTGCGCCGCCGTTTCGCTTCTAACGC
>JAAEUI010000457.1 GCA_024227475.1 Paracoccaceae bacterium
AGGCGGAGCAACAGATAGGCCGAACCGGAAACGACGATGCGAAGGCCCGAACGATTGGAAGTGGCAAATAGGACTGATATCTCATGAGTGGAAAGCGGCAGAAAATCCAGCGGGAGCTGGCTCTGGAACCGATGGACGGGGGTGAATTCCCCCTCGACGGTCACCATGGGGCCGAACCACTCATGGCGGTGGCAGAACCCGAAAGCCCGGCTTCAACGGGACAACTCATGGAGGAGGTGTGTAAACGAGGGAATCTTAAAAGAGCGTGGCAACGCGTTAAAAGGAACAAGGGTGGCTCCGGCATGGATGGGATGACCATTGACGATGCCAGTGACTACCTGCGTGAGCACTGGCCAGACATTCGATCCCAGTTGCTTAAGGGAACCTATCAGCCGCAACCGGTTAAACGGGTAGAGATACCCAAGCCGGATGGCGGGGTCAGAAAACTCGGCGTGCCTTGCGTCGTCGACAGACTGATCCAGCAAGCACTGCTGCAGGTTATCCAAAAGCGTTGGGATCGGACGTTTTCCGGGCACAGTTATGGCTTCCGACCGGGACGCTCAGCCCATCAGGCTGTGGCCCAGGCGCAGCGCTATGTTGCGGCGGGCTACAGCATTGTTATTGACCTTGATCTCGAAAAGTTTTTCGACCGGGTCAATCACGATATGCTGATGGCGCGCGTTGCTGAGCGGATTGCCGATAAACGCGTGCTCAAGCTCATTCGGGCCTTTCTCGAGGCCGGGGTGTTGGAAGACGGTCTGATCAATTCGGTGGATGAGGGGATGCCACAAGGCGGCCCGCTTTCGCCCCTCCTAAGCAACCTCGTGCTTGACGAGTTCGATAAGGAATTGGAAAGACGGGGTCATCGCTTTTGCCGTTACGCGGATGATTGCAACATTTATGTTTGCTCTCTTCGTGCTGGCGAAAGGGTGATGGCTTCGCTAACCCGGTTTCTGACCAAGAAGCTCAGGCTGAAGGTCAACGAAGCGAAGAGCGCGGTGGCGCAACCGGAGGAACGGAAGTTTCTCGGTTTCAGCATCTCGAATGACGGAAGTGAGAGGCGCATTGCGCCACAAGCCCTCCAGAAATTCAAGATGCAAATCCGGGAACTGACTTGCCGGACACGGGGGAAATCTCTGCTGCAGATAATCAAAGAACTGAGGCCATACCTGATTGGATGGCGCGGTTACTTCGGTTTCTGCCAAACCCCGCGCGTGCTCACAAACCTGGAAGCGTGGATTCGACGAAGATTGCGAATGTATCTTTGGCGACAATGGCAAAATGGTAGCAACCGCTTTAGAGAACTGCGCCGCAGAGGCGTGCCAAAGTTCCAAGCAGCGGTTGCCGCCGGTTCACCGACGGGGTTCTGGCGTATGTCAGGACATCCGGCGGTGCAAATGGCATTGCGCAACGCTTATTTCGATTCACTCAGGCTCCCCCGGCTCTATGCCCCGGGCCAAGCTTAATCCGATCGAACCGCCGTGGTACGTGACCCGTATGCCCGGTGGTGTGGGAGGGGCGGCACCGCGAGGTGTCCCCCTATCCCGATCAATGGCACTTTCAAGAAGCTGGAAGCCTGACGCAAATTGAACGGCTCGATCATCACTACATTGGCGGCCTGTGAGGTTTGCCCAACACGGCTCAATGTCAGCTTACACGTCGCAAGCCGCCGTCTAATGCTGGCAATTTCAGCACAGATTGCAAAACCTCGATATTTTCCGCACACTTTAAACACGATAGAAATTGAACATTGATTTCATTGA
>JAAEUI010000458.1 GCA_024227475.1 Paracoccaceae bacterium
ATGCCACGCACGAATACCTGCTCTCAAACTTCCTCAATCCCCGGATGAACACGCGCAGTGACGCGTATGGCGGCACGCTCGAAAACCGCACCCGGCTGCTGCGCGAGCTGATCGAAGACACAAAAGACGCGGTAGGCGACCGCTGCGCCGTGGCGGTTCGTTTTTCAGCAGATGACGAGATTGGAGAAGATGGTAACCCGATCTTTGGTGAACGCCGCGATATGTTCGAAATGCTGGCCGAATTGCCGGACCTGTGGGACATGAATATTGTGGATTATTCACTGGAGATGGGAAATTCGCGCTTTGTCAAAGAGGCGTCCCTGGAACCATATATGGAGTTTGTGAAATCCGTCACCACAAAGCCAGTGGTCACAGTTGGGCGCTTTACCTCGCCCGACACCATGGTCAGCCAGCTAAAGCGTGGTATCATTGATTTCGTCGGAGCCGCCAGACCGTCAATTGCCGATCCCTTTTTGCCCAAAAAAATCGAAGAAGGGCGCATCGATTCCATCCGTGAGTGCATTGGTTGCAACGTATGCTATTCGGGCGATACCATCGGTGTGCCCATCCGCTGCACCCAGAACCCGACCATGGGCGAGGAGTGGCGTAAGGGCTGGCACCCCGAAAGAATTGCGGCGAAAGGATCTGACGGCAAGGTTCTGATCGTGGGCGCGGGTCCGGCCGGGTTGGAAGCGGCGCGGGCTCTGGGTTTGCGTGGGTATGACGTGACTTTGGCCGAGGCTTCGCGCAATCTTGGCGGACGTATCACCCGCGAGTGCGCCTTGCCGGGGCTAAGCGAATACGCGCGCGTGCGAAACTACCGAGAGCAGGAATTGCTGGAATTGGCGAATGTCGAGGTTTTCCGCGAAAGCAAGTTGACGGCGCAGGACATTCTGGCGTTCGAAGCTGACCACGTTGCGATTGCAACCGGCGCAACCTGGCAAAAAGAGCGATTCAACGGCGAAGTTTTTTCCTCGGTCGCGGCTCCCGGAACTTCACCTGAAATACTGACGCCGGATGACATTATGGCTGGTAGGATGCCCTCGGGTTCGGTTCTGGTGTACGATGAGGACTCCTACTACCTGGGTGGCGTGATTGCCGAGCACCTGAAGGCAGCCGGACTTGATGTTGCCCTGGCCACCCCGGCTGATAACATTTCCGACTGGGCTGGAAAGACCTCCGAGCGTTGGCGTGTGCGCGCGCATCTTATCAAACTGGGTGTTGAGACCATCGTGTCGCACAGTCTTCAGAATTTCGACGGCAAAAGCGCAATATTGGAATGCACCTACTCGGGGCAGGAAAAACGGCTTTCTGTTGGTTCGATTGTTATGGTGACACACCGCCGGCCAAATGATGATCTTTACCGTGAACTTCTGGCAACGGTAGATGATCAAGCTGAGGCTCTGCCATTTACCTTAAAACGCATCGGCGATTGTGAAGCGCCAGCAATCGTTGCAGCAGCTACCTACGCCGGGCACAAATATGCCCGTGAACTGGATGCACCGGTGGACCCGGACGAGCCAATGAAACACGACAGGATCGATGTCGGCCTGAGCTCATTGCCCGTAGGGGAATTTGGCGAGAAAGCGAAGGCGGCCCTCAGTCCCGGCTATCTGGAGACTCTCCTACGTTACTACGAAGAAGAGGTGGTGGGTGAAGCCTATTTCGATGCTCTTGCCGGATTGCAGGACAAAGACGAAGACCGGGAAAAGCTCCGTCTTATTGCCGAGGTCGAAAACTATGCTGCTGACTCTGTCCTGCCTCTGGTGCGGAAATATGGTCTGCAACCAAGAACCGAAGCCGAGATGTTTCAGGAAGGCCGCGATCAGGCAAAGACCGCAGACTCTGACTGGAAAGAAATACTGGCCGAAATGGACCGGGCATTCACAGGGTACATCGATGATTTCAAGCGTTTGGAGGCAATGGCTCCGCCCGAGGACTTGCCACGCCTGAAGGTCTTGACAGACCATGAGGTTGCTGCGGTCGATTTTATCGAACTGGAACTTGCAGGTACGAAGAACTGCCTGCAGCCACTTAAGAATTATCTCGCGACGGGTGTCGCTTGAACAGGAGACGCACAGCCATACTTGTGACTGCACTTGCGGCAGTAACAGCCTGTGTCTTGGTCTATTTCTGGCAAACAAATCAAAACGCTCTGGCATCCGCTGCTATAGAAAGTGAAGCGTGCGATTCCTGCTCTGCCCGCCACCAGTCATTAGGGCGTCTGCGGGACTCTCTGAACCCAGACGGAACGGATGGTGAATGATGAGCCAAGCTTTCCCGACTCTGTTCTCTCCTCTCACGGTAGGCCCAATTCAGCTGAAGAACCGGATTTTTTCAACGGGCCACATGACCGTCATGCTTGAGAACGGTTTGCCAAGCGACGCAATGGTTGCCTATCACGCCGAACGGGCAAAGGGTGGTGCCAGCTTGATCGTCCTCGAAGCGGCTCGGGCCCACATTTCAGGAGATAGTGGGCGCCCCGCAATCAAAGCCTATGACGACGCCTGCATACCCGGCTACCGACGGATTGGCGATGCTTGTCACCCCCACGGATGCAAGGTCTTCGCCCAGCTTTCGCACCCGGGGCGCGAAATGGCGGTTGCGGTTGACGGAACCCAAGCCGTGGCGGTTGCGCCTTCGGTAATTCCAAATGAACGCTTTCACGTTATGCCCCGCGAGATGTCATGCGCGCTCATAGAAGAGATCGTAGACGGATTTGCGACTGCGGCCGGACGGATCAGGCAAGCAGGGCTCGATGGGATCGAGGTTGTCGCATCACACGGTTACCTGATCGCGCAGTTTTTTAACCCTCGGGTCAATGTCAGGTCTGACGAATATGGGGGTAGCTTTGAAAACCGGCTCCGGTTTGCCCGAGAAGTTCTTGACGCTGTGCGAACAGGTGCAGGGGATAAAATTGTTGTCGGAATGCGCTTGTCCGGCGAAGAAAAAGACCATGACGGTTTGGATCAGACAGAGTGCATTGAAATAGCCCGCGCGCTGGCCAAGGACGGAGTGCTCGATTATCTCAGCGTGACCGCAGGCACCTCTTCAGGCCTGGCCGGATCCATTCATATCGTTCCCTCCATGTCTTTCGAAACCGGCTATACCGCACCACTGGCTGAGGCCCTTCGGGCAACAATTGACATTCCGGTGTTCGTTGCGGGACGGATCAACCAGCCTCAGGTTGCCGAAGAGATCCTGTCATCAGGACAGGCAGACATGTGTGGCATGACCCGAGCGATGATCTGTGACCCGCGAATGCCTGCCAAGGCAAAGGCCGGTGAGCCGGACGAAATCCGCGCCTGCGTGGCCTGCAATCAAGCCTGCATCGGCCACATGCTGAACGGCTATCCGATCTCTTGCATCCAGCGTCCTGAAACCGGCCGTGAACTGGAATTCCGCGTGCGAAAGCGGGCAAAATCACAGCGCCGGGTAATGGTTGTCGGTGGTGGCCCCGCTGGCCTGAAGGCTGCAGCGGTTGCCGCCGAGCGTGGCCATCAGGTGGTGCTCTACGAGGCCACCCAAACACTGGGCGGTCAGGTCAACCTGGCACAGCTTCTGCCCGGAAGGACCGAGTTCGGCGGCATCACTCAGAACCTGGCGCGTGAAGCCAGAAATGCCCGGGTCCGGATCGAGACTGGTGTCGAAGTAACCCGGGAGTTAGTGAACCAGGTTGCTCCAGATGTCGTTGTGCTGGCAACCGGGGCCGTTCCCTACTCCCCCGCTATAGAGGGCTCGCAGAAGGAGCATGTTGTGTCCGCCTGGCAAATACTACAGGGCGAGGCAAATGTGGGTTCGAGAGTGGCAATTGCTGATTGGCGATGCGACTGGATTGGGTTGGGCCTAGCCGAACAACTGGCCCGGGACGGGTGCCACGTTCGGCTGGCGGTCAACGGGATGACGGCGGGTCAATCAATCCCGCAATATGCAAGGGACAAGTGGCTGGGAGATCTGCACCGCCTCGGGGTTGAAATCATCCACTACGCTCGTCTCTACGGTGTTGATAACGACAGTGCTTATTTCCAGCACACCCTGAGCGGCGAACCTATCGTGCTTGAGGGCATAGACACGGTTATAACCTCGCTTGGACACCAGTCGGTGACAACGCTTGAAGATGAACTTTCCGACTGGGGCGGGGACGTTCACATCATCGGCGATTGTTTGGCCGCACGTACGGTGGAAGAGGCAATCCTGGAAGGGTTGCGGGTAGGCTCGCAGATATAAACGGTCGAACCAATTCTTTTGGTCTTGAGTAGCCTGCCGACGATCGAAGGCCGGGGAAACCCGCAATGACAGAGATTCTTCGACTGTAGAAGCCATGTTGCAGAGGTTCGATGGCCCCGCGGATTTCAGACCTGCGATCGGGCGCCCCGGTGTTGGTTCCAGCGCCGCAGAAGATATCCAATGGCTGTCAAACTGCCGCCAGCCAAAAGTAACCAGATTGCCAACCTGCGCCAGGAAGTTCCAACCTTGTCCCGCAACGCTGAGATCGTCTCAAACTTGATCGACGTTTCCGGATAGAGGTAGTTGTAGCTGCTATGCTCCTGAATCTGCCAAATCGTCATTGGTACTCCGGTTCCGATCTCAGACCCGTTTACCCAAACCTCCAGAGCTCCTGAGGTGTTGTCTCTAACCAGAAAATAGTCCGGATGAGAGTAAGGGTAGCGAAATTCGCCACTGTGTCCTTCAAGGGTGAAATAAACGGAAGTAAGCATCGGCCAGATCGCGCCCGCCGTTGTGTTGGAGATATCGTCTCTAATCTCAACGGTTTCGACTGCTCCCTCCAGCCTGAGAAGGTTTTCTTTTTCCGGATGCCAAGGGGGCATCCAAGTTATCAAAATCACGCCAGCAGCGATAAAAGACAAAGCTGCCAAAAAGTAGTATGGCCAAACGGGAAAGTAGAAGGGCTCTCTAGTTGCCATGACACCGTTTGTTTTCAGGCTCGTTTAGTCAAATAGGTCCGGAAATGCTAACCCCTCTAGCGGTATTAATCAAAGGAAGAGAAACTGTAGTCGCCTAAGAATGCATAGATCAGAGATCATTGCGCAGAGTTAGCTGGGCACACCACATTCAGTTGACTTTCCCAGAGTCCTCGACCGGCAGTTCACGTGCGCGCGGTTGAACAAGAAAAACTCCCAGAAACAGGAGCAACAAAGCGGTCCAAACCCAAGTCGAATAGCTTTCACCCAACAAAACTATGGCCCAGAAGACACCAAAACCGTTCACCAGGTAACTCGACTGAGCTGCAAAAACTGAACCCGCACGCCCGATCAGCCAGACATAGCCTGCATAAACCAACGCGTGAACGATTGCGCCGGCGACCAGGGCAGCCTCGGCCGGACCGAAAACTGCAAAGGGGTCAATCCACTGGCCACTGGCAAGAGCTATTGGCAGTGTCAGCACAACTCCAATGATCGAGGCACCCAGCAACGTTTGCACCGGATCCAGCCCTTGCGTTCCCCAAAGGGCGACAAGGTTGCCTTCGGTTGCGTAAAACAACGGCGCCAGCAGCGCCAATGGGACGAATAATAGCGCGCTGCCATCCAGCGAGATGGCGTCGGGGCCTATCAGCAATAAGATCCCCATTAATCCGAGTACTAGCCCAAGCAGCCGCGCCCAGGCAAATTGGTCAAGCCCCAAACCAATCGCAATCGGCAAGGAAAAGAGCGGCACACTGGCCAGTATGATCGATAAAACACCCGCAGGCAGTTTCGCGGCAGCGGCATAGAAAAATACATCAGGCAGCACGGCGCCACAAAGCGCAACCATGACAAAAGGGCGCATGTATTTCCAGGCAAAAACAATCGACCTGCGCCGCAATCTTGCAAACAGAACAAGCACCACCACGACGATCACAAGTTGCCAGAAGATAAGTCCAAAGGGCTGATGGCCGGTGCTGACCGCGATTTTTGTAAGCGGTACTGTAATACCCCAGAACACGCCTATCAGCAGCAATGAAACCAAAAGAAACATACGATCATTCATGACCGGACCTTCTTACGGCAATCAGTGGTTCTGTCAAAGAAAACTAGCTTGAGGCGGGTCGAGGACCGGTTAGGTTTGTTGAATCGGCAACCAGTGTTTTGATAAACTTGGAGAAAAGCTCACCTTGGGAGCGGATTTGAAGCTTGGAATAGATATTCCTGCGGTGAATGCGAACCGTTCCGGGGGATATTTCCAAAATTCGGCCAACCGCATCGGCGGAATGGCCCTTGAGGGTGAATTCGACGACTTCGCGCTCGCGTGGTGTCAGTGTTCCCTCGCCAAACCGCAACAGGGCGCGCTCTACGGACTTGTGGAGCTTTGGATCAGATGCAGTATTATCATTTCGCCCAAATTCAGAGGAAAGATTAGGCCAGTGTTGCTTGCAGGCGGCGTTGAGAACTGGCCAGTATTGACCCAACTCTCGGATCTGCTTTGCCGAAAACGGTTTCTTGGCACGCATCAATGAAACCACGATCATCGCACTTCCCGGGAGATCGACGATGAAGCCGATTTCTTCTGCCAGGCCCGTCTGCACATAGTAACTGCGAAAGTACTCCGCCTGAAAAAAGCGGTCCGGTGCGATATCGCGCATTCGGTACAGGCCAGAGGCGACCGGCGTCATGCAGGCCAGATAAAACGGATCAAGAAGATACGGACCTTCCAGATAATCCTCGACAAATATTTTCCGCTTTTTTGTTGGAAATGTGTCAAACAGGTCCATCGGGCGCGCTGTACCCTGATACCCAAACACCACGCAATAATCAAAAGGGGCAATATGGTTGATCGCGCTGGTAAGACGCTCCGCAAACCTTTCGTGGCCGATTGCGCTGATAACTTCGGCGGTTGCTCCGAGCCAGTCTTTCACCTCCGGTTTCCCCTCATTTATCCTGTTCTACCACATTCGTGGTATATACAGTAAAACGTGTTTTTGCTAAAATTTTCTCGTTGTGTGTGGTATATACCTGATCAGGAAAAGAAATCAAATAATGAAAACCGAGGGATATACCCTGGAGACGGAACATTCCGGCGACAACGTTGTTGCGGAGTTGAGGGGGGTATCCAAGAAATTCGGCGATGTTCTTGCCGCTGATAACCTGAACCTGCGTATTCACGAAGGTGAATTTCTGTCATTCCTCGGCCCGTCCGGCTGCGGAAAGACTACAGCCCTGCGAATGCTGGCGGGGTTTGAGGCTCCGACTAGGGGTGACGTTTTATTGGATGGCGAGGTCGTCAACGACCTTGATGCCCATCACCGCCCGGTCAACATGGTTTTTCAGCACTATGCTTTGTTTCCGCACCTGACAGTTGCGCAAAACGTCGGCTACGGGCTCAAGCAGCGCCGCCCACGAGTGCCTAAATCTACCATTGCGGCCAAGGTTCAGGAAGTTTTGGAACTTGTCCGGCTGGTCGGATTCCAAGACCGCCGCATTTGGGAAATGTCCGGTGGCCAGCAACAGCGCGTTGCGCTGGCGCGAGCCATAGTGAATGAACCGAAAATGTTGCTTTTGGACGAACCGATGGCAGCGCTTGATCGCAAATTGCGCAAGGAAATGCAGATCGAGTTGCAAAATATCCAACGAACCCTTGGCATCACTTTTGTTCTGGTCACCCATGATCAGGAAGAGGCGCTTTCGATGAGCGACCGGGTTTGCATCATGCGCGATGGGCGCATCGTTCAGGTTGGCAGCCCGCGCGACCTCTATGATCGACCACAAAGCCGCTATGTTGCGGGCTTTGTCGGCACATCGAACTTTTTTGACGGCAAAATTACGCGGACCTCGGCCATGTCGGCCTCGGTTACGCTTGAAAACGGGATGACTGTAAAAGGTAGCCCTGTTGGAGACTTCTTCAAAGGTCAGGACGTATGCATCAGCGTTCGGCCGGAGCAGATCACTTTAAGTCACGGAATGGGCAACAAGGACACCCTTTCTGTAACTGTCCAAAACCGGATTTTCCTGGGCGAACATACGGAATACCTGGTGAAGCATGAAACCCTTGGCGAATTTCTCGTTCTGGCGCCAAGGCAATCAGAATTGAGCGATGGAACGTTCAATACAGGCGATACGCTGCAGGCGTCATGGGACGCGGGCAGCGCACTTGTCTTAGATCGGGACTAGTCCTCACACATCCAACCTTCAGGGAGAAATGAAATGACTAAGGACAACGACTTCATCTCAAAAGAGACGTTTATGGAAGAACTCTATCGCTACAAGAAGGGCTCTGTAACCAGGCGGCATTTTCTGAATGTCACGGGTCTCGGTGCCGCGACAGCGGTGGTGGGCGCAGCCATGCCCAGCGTATTCCCAAGCCCGGCTTTTGCTGGCGATATCGGGGATCGGGTCATTCTGGCGACGTGGCCAAACTATCATGATCCGTCCAACTTCGAAGCCTTTACCGAAGCAACAGGTGCACATGTGCAGGTCAATGTGTTTGGTTCCAACGAAGAAATGTTGGCCAAACTGCAAGCCGGGGCCACCGGCTGGGATGTGTATGTTCCGACAAATTACACAATCTCTACCTACGTCGAAGAAGATCTGATCGAACCACTGGATACGTCCAGAATGCCAAACTACGACGGATCCGCGTTTGATGCCCGTTATGCCGAGGCAGGCTCGGTTGACGGTAAATTGTATGCAGTACCAAAGGACTGGGGTTCTACCGGCATTGCGTTCAACACGGCGCATAATGGTGGCAAGCCGATTTCTTCCTGGAAAGAGTTCTTTGATCTTGCCATGGACAGTTTTACTGGCCG
>JAAEUI010000459.1 GCA_024227475.1 Paracoccaceae bacterium
AAGATCGCCCCGTTTATCATGATGCTGGTTGGTTTCATCACCGCCTGGCTGTTTTATCTCCGCTCGCCGCAGATACCGGTTCAACTTGCGGCACAGCACGAGGGTCTCTACAAGTTTCTGCTCAACAAGTGGTATTTTGACGAGATCTACGATTTCCTGTTTGTCCGCCCGGCAAAATGGCTTGGCCGCTTCCTGTGGAAGAAAGGCGATGGCTGGATGATAGACGGCTTTGGCCCTGACGGTATTTCCGCCAAGGTGCTTGATATCACCAACAAGGTTGTGCGGCTTCAATCCGGTTACCTCTACCACTACGCATTTGCGATGCTGATCGGGGCAGCGCTGCTGACCACCTGGCTGATGACCGGGGGGGCGCGCTGATGACAGACTGGCCGATACTGTCGATTGTCACATTCCTGCCGCTGGTCGGTGCGGCAATTATCCTGCTGATCTGGGAAGACAGCGAAGTTGCCCGTCGCAATGTGCGCAGCGTGGCTTTATGGACGACCTTGCTGACATTCTTGATCTCGATATTCATCTGGTTCAAGTTCGATAATGCCAATCCGGGTTTTCAGATGGAGGAAAGCGCCCAGTGGCTGGGGGGCATTTCCTATCACCTGGGTGTTGACGGCATATCGATGCTGTTCATCATCCTCACCACTTTCCTGATGCCCTTTGCCATTCTTGCCAGTTGGCAATCGATCCAAAACCGGGTGCGCGAATACATGATCGCGTTTCTGGTGCTGGAAACGCTGATGATCGGCGTTTTCTGCACGCTCGATATTGTCCTGTTCTACGTGTTCTTTGAGGCTGGTCTTATTCCGATGTTCCTGATTATCGGGGTCTGGGGCGGCAAACGCCGGGTCTATGCCAGCTTCAAGTTTTTCCTCTATACTTTGCTTGGTTCGGTGCTGATGCTGCTGGCCATCATGGCAATGTACTGGGATGCGGGCACCACCGACATTCCCAAACTGCTCGCCCACCCGTTCCCGGCTTCAATGCAAACCTGGCTGTGGTTGGCATTCTTTGCCTCATTTGCGGTAAAAATGCCGATGTGGCCGGTGCATACCTGGCTGCCGGATGCGCATGTGGAAGCGCCCACCGCCGGTTCGGTTATTCTGGCGGCTATTCTGCTGAAAATGGGCGGTTACGGGTTCCTGCGGTTTTCACTGCCGATGTTCCCGCTGGCCAGTGCCGATTTTGCACCGTTTGTCTACATCCTGTCGATCATTGCCATCATCTACACCTCGCTTGTCGCGCTGATGCAGGACGACATG
>JAAEUI010000460.1 GCA_024227475.1 Paracoccaceae bacterium
AACCCCCGGCGGAGCTCGGCCCCTTTATCCTCTGGGAGATGCGTGACGAACAAAAACAGCAGTTGACCAAACCGATGCCGATGACGGGCGCTGATCCCCCTGTTCCAGCGCCGTCCACAGCCTAGCACAACCGCCGTGAAGCGCTATTGCGGTCGTGATTTTACAGACCAGGGACTGGAGCAGATTCGCGCTCTTATCGCCGAGGATCCGAACCGTACCCGTGCCGAACTCTCGCGTTTAACCTGCCAGGCCTTAGCCTGGTTCAAGCCCGATGGCGGTCTAAAAGCGATGTCATGCCGGGTAGCGATGTTACGCATGGCCGAACACGGCCTGATCACCCTACCGCCGCCACGGCGTAAACCGCCACCACAAAAGATTCAATTCACCTCGCAGAGCGATCCGCAGCCAGGCATTACGCAACCGGTGCATGCCTTAGCCCCTGCGCAGTTCTGCCCGGTGGTGCATCGTGACCACTCCCGATTGTGGAATGAGTACATCCATCGTTACCACTACCTCGGGCACAAACCGCTGCCCGGCGCCCAACTTCGCTACTTCGTGACCATAGACCAACAGATTGTCGCCGCGCTAGGCTTTGGTGCCGCGGCCTGGCAGATTGCACCGCGCGATCAATTTATCGGCTGGAGCCACCAACAACGCCAAAGCAACTTGCCGTTGATTGTCAATAATGCCCGCTTTCTGATCATGCCCTGGGTGGATTCAAAAAATCTTGCATCCAAGATTTTGGCTATGGTGGCACGCCGACTGCCTGATGAATGGGAGCGCCAATATGGCATTCGCCCT
>JAAEUI010000461.1 GCA_024227475.1 Paracoccaceae bacterium
CCACCTTCGCAAGCACATCATCATCCCCAATCCGACGCGCCGTTTCCTGTAAGAAAATATCCATGCGTTCATCCTGAAAACCTTGATCCAGGATACAAAATCAATCTCCTAAAAGGAATCCTGTATTATGCAGAGGTCTTTAAGTAGAGATTTGTCAGATTGTCCGGAAATGGGGGAAAACCCTCGTACAAATCAATGTCGTGTTGCCTGAACGACCCTAGAGAGTTTCAAGTTTTGTTTGAATCACAAATGAAACTGGAAACTTCCACGTCAACAGAATCATAGACCGGCGAATTCTACATCAACTTGTCTCAACTTAATGTAGAAACGCTATTATTGATTGGCCGGGTTTGAAGGGCGCGCCAACCTCAGGACCCGGGTCGAGGGCGGCTGACACACCCCGCAATGTTAACCTCTTGCCGCAAACACATTTGCACACCCATTGCACCCCGATTGCGGTATAGTTTCCCTCAACGCAAATTCCACCCGACCCGGACAAAAGTTAACACCAGCCATGCCGCATTTTCAGACCACGCTCACCATCCGAACCTCCGGTCAGGGGCTTTACGAATTCACCCGAGAGGTCGCCGGGTTTGTAGCCGCGAACCAGGTGAAAACCGGCCTCCTAACGCTATTTGTCCAGCACACCTCCTGCTCCCTTCTGATCCAGGAAAATGCCGACCCCGAAGTGCAGAATGACCTCAAGAATTTCTTCGCCCGGCTGGTGCCGCCAACAAGCGATCCGTCAATGGCCTATCTGACCCATACCTATGAAGGACCAGACGATATGCCAGCCCACATCAAGGCGGCCTTGACTGCTACATCTATCACTATTCCGATATCAGATGGCCATCTGGGCTTGGGAACCTGGCAAGGAATTTACCTTTTCGAACATCGCGATCGTTCGCACCCGCGTCAGATCTTGGCGCACGTTTCAGGTTGAAATTGGTTCATCCTAAACCAGAAACGATGTGGCCGCCAAATAACCCCCAGATAGGCCACAACCCGCTGCATCTGGGGGAACAACATTCCCTCTACCCAAAGTCTGGAAGTCTGGCTATAGTTATCCCCAGAAAAACAAGGCAAGGCACCGAGGGAACAGATCATGAGATGTCCGTTTTGCGGCAACACAGACACACAGGTAAAAGACAGCCGTCCGGCAGAAGATCACGTGGCTATTCGCAGACGTCGCTTCTGCCCATCCTGCGGGGGCCGGTTCACGACGTATGAACGCGTACAGTTGCGCGATTTGGTGGTGGTGAAGAAAAACGGCAAGCGCGAGGAATTCGACCGCGACAAGCTGGAACGTTCGATCCGCATTGCGTTGCAGAAACGCCCGATTGATCCCGAACGGATTGATCAGATGATCTCCGGAATCGTCCGGCGGCTTGAGAGCATGGGTGAATCAGACGTGCATTCCGACAAGATCGGCGAGATTGTGATGGACGCGCTGGCCCGCATCGACACGGTTGCCTATGTGCGGTTTGCTTCGGTTTACAAAAACTTCCAGGCTGCAGACGATTTCGAAGATTTTGTCCACGAATTACGCCCGCCCGAAACCAAAGAATAACCCGATGAAACCGACACCAGAGGACGAGCGCTGGATGCGTCTGGCCTTGTCTCTGGCGCGGCGCGGATTAGGGCGGGTCTGGCCCAATCCGGCGGTTGGCTGTGTTTTGGTCAATGATGGCCACGTGGCTGGCCGGGGATGGACCCAACCGGGAGGACGACCGCACGCAGAGACCGAAGCGCTGGCGCAGGCTGGTGCGAAGGCCAAAGGCGCCACTGCCTATGTGACGCTGGAACCCTGCGCCCACACCGGACAAACCGCGCCCTGCGCTGCTGCTTTGATTTCGGCGGGTGTCAGCCGGGTGATCAGTGCCATGCAGGATCCCGATCCGCGGGTTCAGGGAGGCGGGCACAAAATGCTGCGGGACGCTGGCGTTGTGCTGGTAACGGATATGCTGGCGAAAGACGCCGCCAAGCTCAATCTGGGGTTTGTGAGCCGGGTGACAAAATCCCGGCCCATGGTCACTCTGAAGTTGGCGAGCAGCCTGGATGGGCGGATCGCCACCGCAAACGGCGACAGCCGCTGGATTACAGGGCCTGCCGCACGCCGGGCGGTACATATGATGCGGGCGACCCATGATGCTGTCATGGTGGGCAGCGGCACGGCGCTGGCAGATGATCCTGATCTGACAGTGCGAGGGTTGGGCCTTTCGGATCGCTCACCGATCCGCATTGTTGTGGATAGCACTTTGAAAACACAGATGAATTCAAGACTTGAGCGAACCGCAGATCAGATACCGGTCTGGATGTGTCATGGGCCGGAAGCCGACCCCCGGGCTTGTAGTGACTGGGAAACCGCTGGCGCCCGATTGGTGCGTTGCGCGGCGGATAACGATGGCGCGGTTGATGTTGCAGATGCGATGCAAAAGCTGGCCGATGCTGGTTTGACCCGGGTTTTTTGCGAAGGTGGAGGCAGGCTGGCTGCGTCGCTGATCCGGGCCGGTCAGGTAGATCGGCTGGTGGCGTTCAGCGCCGGAGTGGCGATTGGTGGTGACGGGAGGGCTTCTCTGGCATCCCTTGGATTGGAGCGTCTTGCGGATGCGCCACGGCTAAGGCAGCATTCAGTTCGCCAGATCGGCGGTGATGTCATGACGGTTTGGGAAATGGACAAAGATATTAAAAGCGTTTCTAAATTAACTTGAGACAAGTTGATGTAGAAATCGCCAGTCTATGGTGCTGATAACGTGGAAGCTTCGGGTTTCACTTGTGGTTCAAGTTAAACCCGCAACTCTCTAACGCCACCAATGCGCATAACTTGCAAGCAACCCCTGCAACTTCGCTAGCGCCCTGATTGACGGGCCGCTGCCCCGACCCAACTCACCTGATGCCAGGCGCTCAAGAACAACTTCAACCGGGCAGGGATTGCCGGTCACCGGGTCCCAATACCGTGGGTAGTCGATCAGTGCCGCGTGGATCAATCCCGCGAGCGTTGGCCTCGCCCGGCGCCGCTCAGGGATCTGCCCATGATCCTCCGTCAACCCCCAACCGGCGTAAAACGGCGCGCCATAGCAGACGACATGTTTGCCCCGCACCAAAGCCTCAAACCCCGTGAGTGAGGTCATTGTGCTGACAATATCCACCTGATCGAGCAGTTTCGCGATATCGCCAGTTTCTATCACTGTATCGACGGTGTCTTTCAAAAAACCGGCATCAACCGCCCCATCGCGCAACCTGGCATGAACGTCCGGGTGCACTTTGTAGATCAGGTGGTCGTTTGGATATTTCGCCCGGGTTTCTGTGATCAGAGAGAGGTTTGTGGAAATGTCAGAAGCGCCCAGAAGAATAGACGCGTCGTCCTCAACCTGCCCGGGGATCAGAATGCGTTTTTGGTTGGGCTCAGCAACAATATCGGGGATATTTCCACCGAGATTGTATTTGGATAATCTATTGGTAACAATAATTTTTTTCAAGTTTAACGCCCGCTGTGTTGCAGGCTTAGGCAGGTCGCCGGACTGTTCAATCAGTCGTTCCAGCCGACACTCTCGCGTGGGGTCGTAGTAAATACCAAGATCGTCAAACGCCAGGGACAGCGGCGGCACCAGATTCGCGCCAAGCCCCGCTGACCGCAGGAAACCATCTTCCACCCGGATCAGCTGAATGTTGTTTTCATCGCAATTTCCCCGCAACTTCAGTGTTTCTTTTCCAGCCCAAACCACCACCGGGCCACCCGCCTGTTTAGCCGCCGGAATAACTGCTGCCTCAACCTCAACAAATCGGGGCGGCCCTGCTGCCCCCGAAAAGTACCGCCGCAGAAACCCGCGTTTCCAGAGCCGCATTCCAGTACAGACAACCTGCCGTTGCCCGTTGCGCCAGGCGCGTGCCTTTGACGCCAGGGTTCTGCAGGCTTGTTCACAGGAAGAGGCTTGGCTTGAGTATGGGTCAAACCATTGACAATACTTGTGAAACGTTGCGTGAAACAGCTGAACGGGGCTGCGTTCTGCAATGTGCTCAGCTTTAAGGTGGCGGTCGTCCGTCAGTCCCCAGCCACTGTAAAATGCACGCCCGAACACCACCGGTTTGTGCCCGGCAAAAATGGCTTCCATCCCCAGTAGCGAGGAGACGCAGTAAACGGCCGCGGCGCGTTCAAATAGCTGCCAGGGCGAGACAGGGCTTCGGAACGGGATCACCTGATCGCCGTAGTCGATCCCATCAAAATGGCCAGGGCGTTTCCCGGCCAGGGTTTCGGGATGAGACTTAATAACGACGGGCAAATCGGGATGTTCGCGGATCGCGGTTTCCAGCATTTCGGTGAAATGTTCCGGACCAGCCCCCCCCCCGGCAATGGATGCGTCGTCACGGGTTTGGTCGACCACCAGGACAAAGCGATCAGGCAGATCCGGCGGGTCCAGCGGGAAGGCATTGTATTTAGACAGCTGGTTGTGGCGGAGTGTGATTATGCCTGCCTTTGCACGTTCAAGGTCTTCGGCAGATGCGCTCTGAGAGGCCAGAATAAGATTATACAGATCATTCGGGCGACTGGTTTTAAAGTAAATCCCCTGACGGTCGGCCACAAAAGACAGCCCGTCCTCTCCCTGGCGTCCGGTTTCAACCGAACGCAGAAATCCGTCCTCAAAAGTTATAACTTGTGATTTTCGCCAGCGCGCGATCGCCAACCCACGGCGGGAGGTGGCAGAACGCCCCCAGACCGCGACGCAATCATGCTTACCTGGAAGGCCGATATGTACCCGCCAGCCAGAAGCCTTCAACATCCTTCGCAAATGCCGGTTAAACAGGAAACTGAGGCTGAAAACAAAAACCCGCGGCTGATCCGTTTGGTCAACCGCGGAGTTTTTTTTCTGCATGGATTCAGAATCCAGAATTAGCCTCCGGTCAACCCGCTTGTTGCTGAACTTACCGTACTCGCTGTTCCGATGCTTGAGGTTAGGATGGATAGGGTTTTGGTCCACTGTACATAGGGAGCCTCAGTTACATAGATCGTATCACCGTCGCGGATCTGAAAATCGCGCCCCAGGAACACGCCGGTCGGCTCGGTCAGGTCCAGAACATAGGCAAACCGTTTGGACGTTTTAAAATCATCGCGGCCCAGAACACGGTTGGCGTATTCTGCCGTTTCATCGCGGAAAATGAAAATCCCGGTGGGATCAGCCAGCGAACTGTTGAGCCCACCCAGAAAGGCAATGGCTTCAATTGCGGACATTGTCGGGGCCGGAAACTCGACCAGAGACTGGCTGCCAGTCGCACCAAGGGCAGTAAAGCGCCGCTTGTCTTCCTGGATCAGAATCCGGTCGTTAGGACGTAATGAAATATCCTGTTTGTTGCTCTGATAGAGATCTTCAAGCCAGACCGTGCCTTTGTGCTGTCCGCGGATCACCGTCACGCGTGTATTTTCGGGATCGGTTGTCACACCGCCAGCAGCTGCGATCATTGTCGATAACGTTCTGGTGGAGGCTTTGATCGGAAACACCCCCTGCCCGGCGGAACCAACGATGGAGACGGTGGACCCGTCCCCCGCAGAACGGGCTACGATAACCTGTGGATCAGGCGTTTGGGTGTCCAGTTTCCGGGTGATGACCTGGCGCAATGCCTCGGGCGTGTTGCCTGCAGCGCGGACGCGTCCGGCGTAGGGAACAAAAATGTGCCCGGTCTGATCGACTTGTAATTCGGTAAGCGACGATGGTGCACCAGCGGTTCCAAGCAGGCCATCTTCGACGTTTTCATAGATGGTAACAATCAAAATATCGCCGGCGCGAATCGTGTCCGTACCCAATCGACCGGCCTTCAGGAATTTTCCGTTGAACCCGACGTTTGGAGCGGATTCCGTTGCCTGTACCACGCGGTCATTCACCGAAACGATATAAGCATTGCCCTGCTTCTGAACGCTGCCTGCGAAAATCTCTCGTTTATTGGGGCCAGGACGCGGCAAGCCGCAGGATGATACCGCAAACGCCAACACGAAAAGGGCCATTAACCCGACCCTGGGTGTGAATCCTTTTGACAAGGTTACTGCCCCTTTTGCCAAAACTGCCTCATTTTTTTTCTTGAAACTACACAGGCCGGACAGAAATATAAAGCAATTCGGGGCCTTGGCCTA
This sequence comes from Paracoccaceae bacterium, assembly GCA_024227475.1. Classification (GTDB taxonomy): domain Bacteria; phylum Pseudomonadota; class Alphaproteobacteria; order Rhodobacterales; family Rhodobacteraceae; genus Amylibacter. The sequence goes on from JAAEUI010000461.1 coordinate 6,122, forward strand.
TGTCGTTGACCCAGACTGTTGCATAGGTGCCGCGCTGGATTTTCGCAATTGTTCGTAGGGATCATCGTCTGCCAAAACCATATCAACAACCTTGCGCACCAGCCGAACCCGCCCTTTGCGGGAATAGAACCCACCGGTAATCTGAGATGTGAACAACAGATACTGGCGATAGTCGCGATAGGCGGTCAGGTCGGGTTTTTTTGGGTTGGCAAAGAAATCCTTCAGGTCCTGCGAGGAGGTGAATTCCGGCTTGCTAAAAACACTTTGCCC